>JAAYCB010000420.1 GCA_012744395.1 Pirellulaceae bacterium | reverse complement strand
TCCGCCGCGCCGGTCGCTTCCCATCGCTGGTTCCGCATCTGGGCGACGGACCAACTGTTCTGCACGGCCCCTTCCAGCCACATCTCCGCATCGTGCCAATCGAGGGCCGCCTGGAAATGGCTCCAGAACAAGCCCGGAAAACTCTCGAAGCCGCCGCCGAAGCGGTCGTAGACGCGGCGGAGGCGGCCCACGTGCTGGCCGCTCACGTTGCCCACCCGGCGCGCCCAGGCCTCGTCGGAATAGGCCTGCGGAGGCGCGCCCGAGTCGATCATCGCCTTCCGCCAGGCCGAGATGATCCGCCCCTTCTCCCAGTTCGTCGTGCTTACCAGGCGGTTCCATCGCCCGAGAAACTCGGCCGAGGCCTGCTCGAGAACCTCGCTGCCGGCCCCGGACTGACCGTCCGAGGCAATGCCCGGACCTTCCCCAAGCACCTCGCCGTCAACGTCTTCCGCAAGAGCCCCGATCACATCCGTCGTGGGATTCTTTTCGTCCACCTTTGTCTGACCTCGTGTGTTCAACTCCCTCCATGCCGCGGTCCGCCGAGGGCAAGCGCACCCTCACCCACCGGACCGGGCGTCGATGACAAAGGCGATTCTACCACCCGTCTGACCCGAATCGGCAAGGGGCCCGACTCCTCCCGCCGAGTCGCCCGCCGGAGGCCGCCCATTTTCCCGAGAAAACCGGGCCTTTCGGACCGGCGGCCCGCGCCGGCCCGCCCGCCCCGGCGGCCGTGGAAAACCTGTCGACAAGTCCGCCACCGGACGCTAAGTGCTTGCGCAGTTTGCCGTTGGCACAATCGTCCGCCGCCGAGCCAACCTGCCCAGCGGCAGGTCCGCCCTGACGAAAATTCTCGCCAAAAAGACCCCGCGCTCCCCGGGAAAGACGGGTTATTCGGATTCTCGGGGGCAGAGCGAGCGCAGCGATCCCCATCGTCCGCTTGACATCTCCGCCCGAAGCGATAGATTCAACGGTTGAAACGGGTGCCAGGCGGCTCGTGGCCGCCTGGAGAATAGGGAAAACGGTGCAATTCCGTTGCGGTCCCGCCGCTGTAACCGGGGACGAGACCCTTACTAAGCCACTGCGACAAACGGCGGATGCTTCAAGCCGCCAGCGTGGGAAGGCAAGGGTGGAGGACGATCCGGAAGCCAGAAGACCTGCCCGGTTTTCAGTCGATGTGGTCTCCCTCGAGGACAAGGGGCCTCTCGTGTTCTACCGATTCCCCGCCGGCCGTCCGGCTCTCGGCGGCCGGCTCGCAACGCCCTTGCGTCGCTCCTCGGCCAGACCCATCGGCATCGCTCGCGCTTCGTCTCTTGCCAAGCGAGGATTGCCATGCCTCACCTCCGGTCTTGCCGGCGCGGCTTCACGCTGATTGAACTCTTGGTTGTGATCGCGGTCATCGGGATGCTGATCGCCCTGCTGTTGCCCGCCGTGCAACAGGCCCGCGCCGCCGCCCGCCGCGCCCAGTGCTCCAACAACCTCAAGCAGATCGTCCTCGCCCTGCACAACTACGCCGACTCCAACCGCGAGATGCTCGTCGCCTACGTGATCGAAAACACCGAGCGGCTCAACTACCTGACCACCTACTCCGGGCGGCAGGGCAAGGCCCAGTTCTGGTTCGGCACGGTCGACTACGATCAGCCGGACCCGGCCGGGCAGCTCGACTATACCCTCGGGCCCCTGGCGCCTTTCATGGAAACCAACTACGAGGCCT
>JAAYCB010000419.1 GCA_012744395.1 Pirellulaceae bacterium | reverse complement strand
GTGGAATCCTCGCCATCGGACGGCCCTCCCATGGAAAGGGTCGGTAAGAACCTTGGTGACGATACGCATGTACATCAATCTAGCCGAAACGATGCATGTGTCAAGCAGATTTATGGGTGGCACCTTTTCCGGCAGCACCTTTTCCGTTTTTCACGCGGGTATCAAGCAGATTTGTGGGTGGCACCTTTTCCTTTGTCTCCGTTCGGCAATTGCCGGTGGGGCGGGTTTGGCCAACTTGCGGAGGGCTTCGGCACGGGATAAAATAGGGTTTGAGATGGGATTTGCGGCCGCTTGCAGCCACAACTGCTAAAGTGCCATCGCCAAGGTCCGTTTCGCCAGCCTTTTGCGATTCAACTGAAACGAAGCACAGCCGCGACCGCCCATGTGGGCGCCTGTCGCGGTTTTTTTGTTCCCACGGAGGCGACCCTGCCCGGCGGCCCGTCCCCTGTCCGTTGGTCTTTCCGCTATACAAAACGCGCGGCGGCCCCGGTGGCCGGGCCGCCGCGGGGCTCTGAAGAACAGGATTTGCCATGATCGAACGACCCCGTCTACCCGAACCCGACGGCCGCGGGCTAGCCGATTCCACGCTCGCCGTTCACGCCGGCGAGGATCGGCTGAAATCCGGGAATGCCGTGACCGACGCGATCTTCTGCGCGGCGACCTACACTTTCCCCGACACCCAGTCGGCCGTGGACTACGTGGCGCAGAAGCTGCCCCGCGAGGAATATGGCCGCTATGGGAATCCCAGCGAGCGCGTCACGGAGCGCAAACTGGCGGCCTTGGAGGGGGGGCAGAGCGCGATCGTCTATTCCACCGGGATGGCCGCGATATGCAGTCTCTTGATGGCGGTTCTCAAGGCGGGCGACGAGGTGGTCCTGTTCGACGAGTGCTACCACCGCACGCGGGAGTTGTGCAACAAGCACTTCGGCAAGTTCGGCGTCGTCACCCACCAGGCGCCGGCCTGCGACTACGACCGCATGGAGGCGGCGATCAACGAGAATACGCGGTTGCTGATCAGCGAGTCGCCCACCAATCCGCACCTGAGCGTCGTCGATCTCGAACGGTTTGCCGCCCTGGGAAAGAAGCACCGCGTCGATACGATGATCGACGCCACGTTGGCCACGCCCTACAACGTCAAGCCGCTCGCCTACGGCGTCGACTACGTCGTCCATTCCTGCACGAAGTACCTGTCGGGCCACAACGACCTGCTCGCCGGGGCGATCATCGCCTCGGAGGAGAAGCTCGAGCCGGTGCGGAGACTCCGCGGGGCCACCGGGATGTGCATCGGCCCGCAGGAGAATTACCTGCTGCTGCGGGGGGTGAAGACGCTCGAACTCCGCATGCGGCGCCACAACGAGAACGGCCAGGCCGTGGCCGAATTCCTCCAGGGCCACCGGCGCATTGAGAAGGTCTATTATCCCGGCTTGGCCAGCCATCGCGACCACGAGGTGGCCAGGCGGACGATGCGGGGCTACGGCGGGCTGATCACCTTCCTGATCAAGGACGCCGACTGGCGGCAGACGGCCGACGTCGTCGACGCCGTGCGGATTCCACGAATCGGCCCCAGCCTCGGCGGCGCTGAATCGCTGATCGAACAGCCGATGGTGATGAGCTACCACGACTTCAGCAAGGAGCAGCTCGAGGCGGTCGGGATTCGCGAGAACATGATCCGCTTGTCGTGCGGGCTGGAGAATCCGGAAGACCTGATCGCCGATCTGGAGCAGGCGCTGGACCGGTAGAAAGCGCTGGATCGGCAGAAACGGATGAAATTCCGCAGACGAGCGCGGGCGCGCGGGAAACGCGCTTGATCGGGAGACGGGCACCGCCGCGCGAGAGCCGTTTTACTGAAGGGGACCGTAGTCGCACGATCGCGCCAACTCGCGGAGATAGGCGAGGGCTTCGTCCAACTCGGGCGCTGCGACTCCGACCTGGCGGCCGTCGCGATCGCACTCCGCCAGGAGCAGGACCTCCTCGAAATCCGGTGACGCCTCCAGCCGTTTGCGGCTCCGCGCGCCCAGCGCGCCGTCGAGATACTCCTGGGCCTCCATGTGGTGCTCGATCAGCCAGGCGGTGCGCGCGGTGACAAAACCTTCCAAGGCTTCCAGCCCAGCCATCGTGTGATCGCGGGGGTCAATCGCCTTGCCGACGTCGTGGAGCAGCGCCGCCGACAGGAACTCCTCGTCGTAAGGGAGCTCCTCGCGGGCAAGATCGAACACCTGGAGGCTGTGGTAGAGCGCATCGCCTTCCGGGTGATAAGCGGGGCTCTCTTTCACCCGCTCCAGCGGCAAGAGGAGCATCTCGTAGATTTGGAGCGGATCGACCTTCGACTGGCTCTCGAGGACCTCCTGGGCAAGCGGTTCGTTCGGGTACTCGCGCTGGAGAATCTGCTCCAACTCGGCAATGCTGGCGCGCTCGATGGCCTTGCCGGTGATCGAGCTTTTGAACACGTAGTGGGCCTTGTCCGCCGGATAGACGGTCAGTTCGAACGCGAACCGGTCTTCAACGTGGATATGGGTGAACGATCGCTCCTCGCCGTGCTTACGGACGCGTTTGCGCTCGATTTCATAGCTCACCCCCTGCTCGTCGAGGGCGGCGGCCACCGCCTCGGCGCTGTCGGAGAAGACATGCAGGTCGATGTCGGACCCCTGGCGGACGTGGCCGGTCATCACGCTGCCGATCAACCGCGGCCTGAACGTGCGCAGAATCCGCATCAGGCGGAGCGCCTCGAGGCGCATCTGGCGGAGGTTCTCCAGTCGGCGTTCCCCCTCATGGATTCGGGCAAATGCCTGCACCTGGTCGCGAATCTCGCGATTGCTGGGCAAGTCGCACGGCTTCACGTCGCCCGAGGCGATCCGCCGCGCGGCCTTGAGTTTCGCCCGAAAATACTCCGTCTCTTCGCGCGTGTACATCAGCCTGGCGGCTTCCCAGGCAAGCTGGCGGCGAAGCTTGTCTTTGGCCATGGTGGCGGCTCTTGTTGCGTCTGGGGCCGCCCGAGGGGGGCAGTCCCACGTCCGCGTGAAGCGTGCGACGGCCTGTCGTTCGCGGCCGGGGCGCCCCCGCGAGCCGGGCTGCTCCGGGCGAAACAACGGTGCCGTCAAGTGTGGTAGTCGGCGTTCAGCCGGACATATTCCGCCGTCAGGTCGGTTGTCCAGAACCGCACGCGGCCAGAGCCCTCGCGAAAACGGAGGACGATCGTCGTGTCGCGGTTGG
The DNA here is from genome assembly GCA_012744395.1 of Pirellulaceae bacterium. Taxonomy (GTDB): domain Bacteria; phylum Planctomycetota; class Planctomycetia; order Pirellulales; family Thermoguttaceae; genus JAAYCB01. The sequence goes on along the minus strand of JAAYCB010000419.1, from coordinate 1,108 downwards.
ACCGGATCGACCCGGAGACTGCTTCGGCGTCGAACGCGACCGGGGCGCCTCGCTGGTAGAGCAGCGCCCCGTTCAGGAGCAGGTCGACGCCCGCCGGGTCGAAGGGGACACCCGCATAGCCGGCAGCGGAGACGATCCGCCCCCAGTTGGGGTCGGCTCCGGCGATTGCCGTTTTGACCAGCGGGCTTTCGGCGACGGCCTTGGCAATTTTATGCGCGGCCGCGCGGTCGGCACACCCTTCGACGTCGATTGTCACCAGGTGTTCGGCCCCTTCGCCGTCGGCCGGGATGGCGCGGGCCAGTTCGACGCAGACGTCCTTGAGGGCGGCGGAAAAGACCCCCAGGGCTTCGCCCGCTAACGGAGAGCCCCCCGCCGCTCCGCTGGCCAGCAGCAGGACGGTGTCGTTGGTGCTCATGTGACCGTCGACGCTGATGCAGTTGAAACTGTCGGCAACGGCCTCGACAAGCGCGGACTGGGCGGCCGCGGGGGTGAGGGCCGCGTCGGTGATCACCAGCGCCAGCATCGTGGCCATGTTGGGCCCGATCATGGCGGCCCCCTTGGCCATGCCGAGGATGCGGATTTCGTTCGCGTCCGCGGCGACGGTCCGGCCGGCCAGCTTGCGGACCGTGTCGGTGGTCATGATTCCCTCGGCGGCGGCAAGGACGCTCGCCTCGTCATCGGCCAAACGCGCTTTTGCCGACTCGATGCCGGAGGCGATCTTGTCCACCGGTAGATAGCTGCCGATGATCCCGGTCGACATCACCAGGGCCTGGTCCTCGGCCGCGCCGCAAACCGCTGCGGCCAATCGGGCGACGGCCCGGGCGTCTTCATAGCCGCGGCTGCCCGTGCAGGCGTTGGCATTCCCCGAATTGACCACCACCGCGCGGATCCGATCGCTCGGTGTATGCTCCCGGTCCCACGCCACGGGGGCGGCGAAGACCAGGTTTCGCGTGTAGACGCCGGCGGCCGTGGCGGGGCAGTCGGTGACAACAAGCGCCAAGTCGTTCTTTTCCGCGTCGCTCTTCAGCCCGCAGTGAAGGCCGGCTAGTCGAAAACCTCGGGGAATGCTGATTGGCATGGAGGACATCCTGGGAACCAGATTGGGGGG
>JAAYCB010000418.1 GCA_012744395.1 Pirellulaceae bacterium | reverse complement strand
ACGCGATAGGGCGAGATCGCCTCCAGAGGGCAGACATGCGGCCGCAGCAGCCCGCGCCAGTCTCCGCGGCGAACCAGGTCGATTTCAACGACGTGCACTCCGCCCCGGAGCAGTTCACTGCGCTTTTGGAGATAATGCTCCAACCCCGCGCCGATCTTGTTCGCCGGGCTGATCAGCTCGATGACCGTGATCAGTCGGCCGTCGTCCGCGCGGAGAATCCGGATGAACCGCTCGGTCAACGGCTCCAAGTCTATCATCAGCTTGAACGGCGCCGAAATCGCCAAGCCCCCTTCGGCGATATCCGAGGCATCCGGTTGGCTGACCGTCACGTCCGCAACCACCGTCCGGGCTGCCTCGTCGCTGTTCTCGATCGCCAAGCGTTCCTCAGGGCGCGCCACCAGATCGTCGGGCAAGAGCCGATTCAACTCGGTGGTCGCCAGCGCCACAAACTGCGTGTGCAGCCCCGGCCAGTGGGGTTCGAGGTAGGGGTCCATGCCTGGAAACGGGCTCTTCATGGGGCGGGTCCTCCGATGGCGTGGAATCCATTATAACGGAAACTGAAAGCCATCAGCCACCAGCAGTCAGCAGTCAGCAATCAGCAATCAGGTTTCCGCTCTCCGCAGCGCAAACGGCTTCTGCTCTTAACCATGCACAATCTCAAGAACTTTCTGGGCCCCATGCGGGTTTCTTTCCTGTTGCTGACGCCGGCCTGCGTTCTGCTCGGAACGGCGGCGGCCAGTTGGTCAACCGGCGCGGTCAGCCCCTGGCACTTTCTGCTGGCGCTGGCGGGCGGCGTTTGTGCCCACATCGCCGTCAACGCCTTGAATGAGTACTCCGATTTTCGCACGGGCCTGGACTACCGCACGCAGCGGACCGCCTTCAGCGGCGGGAGCGGCACGCTGCCCGAAAGGCCCGAATTGGCGACCCGGACTCTGATGACTGGCGTCGGCGCAGCGGCGCTCGTCGCGCTGGTGGGTCTGTATTTCCTCCGGCGTTGGGGATTGTCGATCCTCCCGCTGGGAATCCTCGGACTGGCCGTCGTGGCGGCGTACACCCCCTGGTTGACGCGGCGGCCGATCCTGTGCCTGGTTGCCCCGGGAATCGGTTTTGGCCCCCTGATGGTCATGGGCACGGATTTCGCGCTCGCCGGCAGATACTCCTGGACCGCCCTGGTGGCCTCGCTCGTCCCTTTCTTTCTGGTCAACAACCTGTTGCTGCTGAACCAATTTCCCGACGTCGAGGCCGATCGCTCCGTCGGGCGGCGGCACCTGCCGATCGTGGCCGGGCGGCGCGCGAGCAGCCTCGTCTATGCTGCCTTCCTGCTGTGCGCTTATCTGTCGATTGTTGCGGGCGTGTTGCTGGGGCTGCTGCCGGCGGCGAGCCTGATCGGGTTGGCGACCCTGGCGCTGGCCGTGCCGGCGGCAATCGGCGCCTACCGCCATGCCGATGATCTGGCCCGGCTGAAGCCCGCCATGGTGATGAACGTGGCGATCAACCTCGGCACGCCGCTGCTGGTCGCCCTGGGTTTGTTCCTTGCATAACCGCCGAAAGAGGCTGGGCCCCAAACCGCTCTGGCCCAGAATCGTTGAATTCGCTAAGAATTGAGGGCGTTCCGGCGAGTCGGCCGCCGCCGCGAAGACGTGCGGGTCCCCCTCGCCCCGGCGTTCCCCGTTTGCATTCGTTCAGGTCTTGGAGAACCGCAGGCAATGCCCCACACCGCTGCCAGGCTCCGGGTTCACGCAACCAGCCAGATCATCATTCCCGCGCGGCTTGCCTCCACGCGCCTGCCCCGCAAACTCCTCCTGGCCGAGACGGGCCAGACGCTGATCGAGCACACCTACCGCGCGGCCCAGCGCGCGCGGCGGCCCGGCGGCGTCTGCGTGGCCTGCGACCATCCGGACATCTACGAAGCGGTCAGCGGGTTCGGCGGCCATGCCGTGATGACCGATCCGAACGCCCCGAGCGGCACGGACCGCGTCGCGGAAGTCGCCCGCCAGATGGAGGGCACCGCAATCATCGTCAACTTGCAGGGGGATGAGCCGGAACTGGCCGGCGAATCGATCGACCTGGTGATCCGCCTGCTGGAAGAACAGCCCGCCGCGGTGATGGCGACACTCGCCACACCGATCCGCTCCCGCGAGCAGCTTCTGGATCCTGCCTGCGTGAAGGTCGTCTTCGATTCCAGCCGCCGGGCGATGTACTTCAGCCGCAGCCCAATCCCTTGCCCGCGCCGCTGGGATGACCAGTTGTTGAAGGCCGATCCCCCGCTGTTTCACCAGCATATCGGCCTGTATGCGTACCGGCGGGAGTTCCTGCTCAAGCTGGCGGAGATGCCGCCGGCGGCACTGGAACGAACCGAGTCGCTCGAGCAGCTCCGGGTGCTTGCCGCCGGCTACACGATCCTGGTTGGCGTGGTCGACGAACCGACCTTCGGAATCGACACGCCGGAAGACTACCGGCGATTCGTCGCGCGGCGGCGGTCGCCGCTGAGGAACCTCTCGGTCTGAGCGGCGCGCGGCGGGCCGGCTTCCGAGAGGCGGAGCTTGACGGCCTTTTCGAGCAGGCCGCGGACTCGCGGGTGGTCGCTCTTGCGCATCGCGCACCAGCGGAGTTGCGATTCGGCATCGGCGTATTCGCCGAGGGCCAGGTAACAATTGCCCAGCGCGAGCCGCGCGCCGAAATCGGTTGAATTGGCCGCCACGGCGTTTTCCAGGCAGAATAGCTGCTGGGCCGGATCGTTCAGCTTCTGATGCGAGCTGGCGGCTCGGGTCCAATACACGGCGGCCTCCGGGCCGGCTAGCGTCCGGGCCTTCGCCTGGCAGGCGGCGGCGTGCGCGGCGAGCACGTCCGGCAACTCGCCGGCCAGTTCCGGCCGCTGGTAGTGGCGGACCATCAGCGACATCGCCTCGGCCTCCGGCTGGAACGATTCGAGGAATGCTCGGGCCGGCAGATGCCCGGCAAGCACCTCGAATAGCCGCTGCTGGTGCCGCGGTCCGCAGCGGAAGGAGCGTTTCCAGTATTCGAGCGCCAGATCCGGGCGGTTGGCCAACCCCGCCTCTTCGCCGATGGCAAACAGCACCGCGCCGTCGTAGGGGCGCACGCGGTAGGCCTGGTGGATATAGGCGGACTTGCCCGGGGCGCCCGCCGGTTCCAGAAACGAAAGTTGCGCCAGCAGCACGTAGGCATCGCCCTGGAGCGGGCCGAGGGCAACCGCGCGATGGGCGTGCCGGAGGGCGAAATCGAGGTGGCGGCGGTGCTCGCCGATGGCCTGCCCCAGCCACTCCCGCGCCGCCTCGGGCGAAGGGAAATTGGCTAACACCGTCTCGCGGATCTGGCGGAGATCGAACGCGTTCTCCGCGTGCCGTTGGTGTTCGTTGAACAGGTCGAGATGGACGCCGGCCTTCCGGGCGTGGGCGAGCGCCGACTGGGGCTGATGCTTGAGCACCTCGGCCAGCGTGTCTTCCAGGGCGGAGAGAATCTGCCTTCTCGGTTCCGAGCGAACCCAGGCGTCTTCATACGCGTCGTCGCCGTCGAGGGCGGCCAGCTGCCGGGCGACCGCCAAATACCGATTCCAGGCGGTCTCGCCGCGCAATCCCTGCCAGAGCCCGGGCAAGGCGCAGGCCGCGCCGGCGACGAGCACCGCCGCCGCACCCGCCCAGACCAGCCGGGGCATCGCCCGCGAGGCTGCCGGGGGCTCCTCGCGCGCCAGACCGTAGAGTCGGAATGCGCAGGCCGCCGTGACGACCAGCACGCCCATGCAAGCCGGGACGTACCAGACGAAATCGACCGCCGCATGAACGGCGCTGGCGATCAGCGGAGGGAACACGGCGACGAAGCACATCACGGCGCGGGAATCGGCCCCCCCGCCGAGCGCCGCAGCGCACCAGTAGAAATACAGGCCAAGGGCCGCCAGCGCCAGCAGGAGCCCGGCGATGCCCGTCTCCAGCGCGAGTTGGACGTACCCGTTCTCGGCGTGCGTGTAGACGTGCCCCTGAAGGCCCGCGGCGGGCGTCAGGTACATCGGGTAGACGAAGCGGTGGCTCGACAAGCCGGTTCCAGTCAGCCAGTGGTCGGCAAAACCGGCCGTGTTGGCGGCCCAGAGGCTGTTCCGCCCGGCGAACGAGTCCAAGGTCTGTGTGTTCTCGAAACGAGTCGACAGAGTGTCGTAGCCATGAATCGCCAGGCCCACGCAGACGACCAGCCCCGATCCGGCGAGCAGAACCAGGGATCGGGCGCTGAGCCGGCCGGCCTTGAACAGCAGGGCCAATCCGGCCGTGCCGCTGACAACCAGCGCGATCGCCCCGCCGCGCGAGAACGACATCAGCGCGGCCAGCGCGCAGACGGGAACGAGCAGCGTCTTGAGGGCGGTGTGGAGCGAGAGACTCGGCCGCGATCGGCCGAAGGCCGAGACCTGCAACCCGCGGCCCGAAGACTCAAAGCGGCCGTGCGCAGCCCACCAGAGCAGTCCACCGAATCCCAACGCAAGGAAATGGGCAAAATGGTTGCGGTTCGTGAAAGCGCCCTTCACGCAGTCGCCGGTCTTGCTGAACGCGTGCTCGTAGAACCAGAAGAACTTCCCGTTGCTTGTCAAGAACTGCGCCATGCCGAACGCGGCCATCGCGGCGACGGAGAGCGCCAGCAGGCGGATCATCCGTTCCACGTCGGCGAGCGTGCGAATCCGCTGGACGGCCGCGGCGAACAGGAGCCCGCCGGCGACAAGCAGAACGAGGCTCTGACGCGTGGCGCCGGGCGTCAGGGAGAGCGTCCGCCAGACGCCCAGCGAGGGCTGCTCGGCGGAACCGGGCGCCCAGAGGGGCAGCGTCTCCTGAATCCGAGGCGACAACGCCCCGAGAAGCGCTGCGGGAAGGGGGATCAACTGAAGCCCGACCAGGCCGATTCCCAGCACCGCAAGCCAGAGGGCGGCGCAGGGGGTCCACTTGCGATCGCCGCCTCCGACGGCCTGGTGGATCGTCCACCAGGCGGCCGTCCAGAAGGCCGCGCCGGTGAAAGCCAATTGGCCGATCGCCGTCCGCCCGCCCATGAAGAAGGGAACAGCCACCAGGGCCGCCACGATCCCGGCGTCCGCCAGGGCGAGGCTCAGGTCGGGGTGGGGATGGGATCGCCGGCGCGGTCCGCCGGCCTCGGGGAAGCGAGAGTCTGTCAGGGGCATCGAAGGGGCCTTCCTTGCACGGCCTTGTCTGGGGCGGCCTTCCGTCAAGCGGCCTCCCGGCGGACCTTTCGCGGGCGGCGCTCGGGCGCTCGCGAGTCGCTCAACTCCGCGTCCTCTTGTTCGTCGTAGGAATAGCCATATCCGTAGCCGTAGCCGTAACCGTAGTAGTCCTGGTTCTTCTCGGCGTCGACATGGTTGATCACCAGGCCCAGGACATTCACGCCCAAGGGCGGGAAGCTCTCCACGGCGCGAACGACGAGCCTCCGACGGTTCTTCTCCGGGCGGAGGGTGAGCACGACACCGTCGACCAGGCGGCCGATAATCGCCGAGTCGCTGACCGCCAGAACGGGTGGACTGTCGATGAGAATCTGGTCGTAAACCGTCTCGGCCCAGGCCAGCAGCTCGGAGAAACGGTCGCTGGCCAGCAGTTCCATGGGATTGACCGGCCGCGGCCCGGAGGGGATCACGTCGAGGTTCGGCAGGAAGCCGGCGGCCAGGTTGCGCAGCGCGGAATCGGCAATCGGCGCGGTGTCGCGGAGCAGGGTCGACAGCCCTCGCTGGCCGCGGAGATTGACCAACGGCGTCAGTCCGGGCCGCCGCATGTCCGCATCGATCAGCAGGGTCCGTTTGCCCGATTGCGCGATCGCCGTCCCCAGGTTGACGGTGATCGTCGTCTTGCCGTCGCCGGGCTCGGTGCTGGTCACGACCAGGCGGCTGGCGCCGCCGTCGGTGAAGGCCAGGGCGGTGCGGAGGGTGCGGAACGACTCGGCCTCGACGCCGCTGGGGGCGACGTTGACATGAATCCCACCGGGGCCGACCTGGTCGAGCGGTTCCAGCTTGCGGATCATTGCCAGGACGGGCACGCCCAACTGGATCTGCATCTCCTCCGGCGAGCGGAAGCGATCGTCGAGCAGGTCGAGGATGTAGATCAAGGCGAGGCTGAAGGCCAGGCCGAGAAACACGGCGATCGCGAACGTCTTCACGAGCTGGGGATTCGAGGGATGCTTCGGCGCCTCGGGGGCCTTGATGACCTTCGTCTTGAGCATGCCGTTGCCCTGGTCGAGGTCGATCTCCTTGAGGCGTTCGACGAGGGCCTGCTTCAGGGCCACGAGGTGATCCAGCTCGTTTTCCACCGTTTCGAGCCGCGTGGCACTGACGTCCAGCTCGAGGGCCCGGCCCCTCTCCGCGTCGAAGCTGGCGCGGAGATTCTGCTCGTGGACCATGGCCTGCTCGAGCTGCTGCCGGGCGATCCGCAGGAGCATCGGCGCAAGTTGCTCGTTGCTGGCCCGCTGGAGAGCGGCCATCTGGACCGCGCGGCGGTTCGCGAGGTACTGCTCGGTAACGCGGATTCGCTCGGCCAGCTCGCGGACGGACTTGTGCTGCGGGCCATAGATCTGCTGGGCGGATTGCATCGCCGCCTTGTCCTTGAGGAGCTGCTGCGTCGTGTAGGCGACGATGTACGCGTCCTGCGAGCCGAGCCCCATGGCGGCCTTCATGAACTCGTTGCCAACGCTCTCGATCATCGCCATCGCGTGCTGCTGGAGATCGTCTCCCCGCTGGATCGCCTGCTCGAGCGCGGCCAATTGCGACTGGGCCTCAAGCCGCCGCTCGTGCGCCTTGAGCCAGGCGTCGTTCAGTTCGATGGCCCGGGCGACGACGATGTTCACGCCCTTCTCGCCGTTGCGGATCGCCAGCTCCTGGGCCTCGGAGCGGATGCGGTGCTTCTCCAGGCTCTTCGTGTTGAACTCGCCGTCGAGCTGCGTCAACTTCCGCCCGAGCAGATCGCTCACCTCGCCCGCCGTGCTCCGGTAGAGCTCGTCCATGAACCCCAGATACGCGGTCAGCACGGCGTCGACCACCGCGGCGGCGGCGGCGGGCGCTTTCGACTCGTAGGCGATCGAGAGGATGTTCGTGCCGCGCATCGCGCTGACCGAGAGATTCTCCCGGAGAATCCGCGGCCAATCGCTCTGGGGAACGCCGGCGAAATCGATGCGGTGATCGGGGGAGAGGACCTTCAGCGCTTCGACGAGCACCGCCTCGCTCGTCGCAATGTTCGTGAAGGTCGGCATCAGGTCCTTGGCGACGCGTTCGCCGGGCATGCCGGCGGCCATGTCCTGCTCGTTGACTTGCAGCACCAGCAGCGAGGCGTTCGCGCGGTAGATGCGGGTCGCCGTCGCGTAATAGAGGCCGGCCAGGATCAACGCCGCCAGCAGCGAGACAATCACGATCTCTCGCCGGCAGAGGACGATCCGCAGAAACCGTGCGACCGTCTGGATCGGATGGCCGAGCGTCGGCGCGTCCGGCGGCGCGTCGGGGGCGAGCGGGATATGGTCGACATGCTGGTTCATGGAATGTCTTGTTCCGGGCGAGGCTTTGCGGCTGCGGGCATCTCCGCCTGGGCTGGAAATCAGAAGAGGGGAACCGAGGAACCGAGAGAGAACCGGACGATGTTGATCGCGTCCCAGACCGCGGTGCCGGCGCTGCGTTCGATGCTGACGACGTCGCCGGGTTCCAGGCGGACGTTGTCGCGGCCGATGCGTTTCGCGTTGCGTAGGCTGACTTCAATCACGGCCGGGTCGGGCATCCCGGCGCGCTGGCGGATCACGAAGATCTTGTCGGCGAACGGGTTGGAAAGGCCCTTGGCCAGGGCCAGCGCCCCGAGAACGTCGAGGGGCCGCTCGACCGGATAAGGGTATTCTCCGGGGGCCTTCACCAGGCCGATCACCTGGACCGGGGCGAGCTCCTGCCTCTCGACGACGACAACGGCGTTGTCGGTCAGGTACTGCCCTCCGGAGCTGGACATCACGGCATCGACGATGTTCAGGCGGTGCGATTGGGACACGGCTGCCGGGGCGCCGCGGGCGCTGGCGGGCAGGACGCCGTCGCGGGTGGTATCCGGGTCGATTTCCATCGCCAGCCCCGTGAAGCTATTGGGAACGCGGATATCGACGTGCGGTCCCGCCTCGTCGGACAATCCGCCGGCGGCCACGATGGCGTCGAGGAGATAGCTTTGACCGCGGGGGAGTTCGACGATGCCGGGCTTCTCAACGGCGCCGACGACGGTAATCCGATTCTTGCGCTGGTGCTTGAGCGTGGCGGCCACGTGGGGTTGCAGGTAGAGCCCCCGCTCGATGCAGGCCATGGCGATCGCCTGTTCGGCATCGGCCAATTCAAAGCCCGCCAGGCGCACCGGCCCGACATCGGGAAGCTGGGCGTTGCCGTCGTCGCCGACGCGGATGATCAGATCGACCACGGCGTCGTTGCTCATGCCGCCGGCAATCGACAGCTCGAGGACGTCACCCGGCTGGATCAACTCGGTGCCGGTCGACGGCCCGGCCAGCCCGCTCAGGTCCAGCCGCTTCACGTTAGGCACGGGGATCGCGGCCAATTCGGGCGGGAGGTTCTTGGGACGGTAGAAGTTCCGCTGCGAACATCCGCCGGCGATCGCCAACACCAAGACTAGCCTCATGGCGGCAGACAGCCGGGTTCTTTTGAGCGGATGGCCGAAACGATTGTTTTCCATGTCCACGATCGTTGCTGTCCCACATCGGTGTGCGCCGCCAGACTACTCAACCGAACACGTCGAGGAGAGACCGCCCGCTCTGCGCGGCAAGGGACGCCGGCAGTGCAGCCTGCCCGCCCGGAAGTCGGAGCCTTTTACAGGATCGCCCGACCTCTGGCAAGTCGAAAAATGGTGTGCGGATGCCCGTTGCGTCGCAAGCAACAGGCCAGCCGCGGGCGAACCGCGAGGTGTCTCGGCCTTCGCGCCCCCCCCGCGGCCGTGCCCAGGCGCGAACCTGCCCCCGATCCCGAGCGGCGGGGTGCACGCCAGCCTTTATTCTTTTGAGCTGGGGAAGATAGAGGGTTTGCGGCGTCGCGTGAACGGATCGTCTGGGCGCTGGCAGGTGCTCGATAGCCGAAGAGCCATTCACGCCCGCGTAGTCGCGCGCGCCCCTTCGCTCCGTGCGGATCGTTGTTCTCCCCTCTTCTCTTCCGCGTGTTCGCCCTTTCGCGTTTTCGCGATGAGCTTTCCGAGAGGATCGCATGATGTTCGAGTTGAGGGAATATGAGCGGCGGAGTCTGGACGCGCTGGCGCGTGGCCGTGGAGAGCGCCCCCGCGCCGCCAGGCGTTCAGCCGCCCGTGGTCGCGCCAGTGGGCCCAGTCGGCGAAGATCGCGTTCTGCGGGAGCGAGGGGGAGCCATTGCCATGGATCGCATTGGGGCGGCGGTAGTTGGCCGTGCTCTCAGTCCGCGTCGCGTGGGGCGCCAGGGGAAGCTCGCGAAGCGCGCCCAGCTCCTGCGCCAGATCAGCGGCCGCCGCCAGGTCGGCCGGCGCGATCAGCGAGCCGGTCGGCATCCGCCCGATCGTGCCGCGCGTTGGAAGCGACGCGGGCAATCTCATCAGTGTCGCCTCGTCGTTGTCGCCGCGCGGCCGATCGCACTGACCGACCACTGTCGCGTTCAGCGGTTCGGCTTCGTTATCCTGAACGGACCGATACTCCTTCGAATTACAGGCAGAGCGCATCCTTATTTCTCATTCTTTAGCACCGCGGGGAATTCCTCGGGGAGAGTGAGTCCCTCCAGGACAGTCATTTTGATCCCCTCCATCCGGTCATGCTTGTAGTTCCAGGTCGACTTGATTTGCTCGACGCTAGGCACATCTTCGGGTTTGAACATGCGGAATTCACAACCGGAAATCACGGCGTCCGTGAAATCGGTTCCGGTGAGGGCGCTGGTTAAAAAGACGCAGCCGGCGAGCAGTTGGCGGGAAAGGTCCATGCCGCTCAGGTCGGTGGTGAAAGTGATCCCTGACAAGTCTCCCATCTTGTAGCTGGCCGTTGACCGAAGCCGCTCGCTCGTGATCCGGCCGACGGTCGCTCCACGGATGTCCGCGTCGTCAAGTACTGATCGTATCGGCAGGTGAACAGCTCCGCGCAGGTCCGCGTTGGAGAAGTCGGCTTCGTCGCACTTACACATTATGAAAGTCACCTCTCGCAGATTTGCCCGGCGGAGGTTGGCCCCAGTAAGGTCGACGTGCGCGAATGTCGATCCCCGGAGGTTGAGTTCGGAGAAATCCCAGCCAGAGCAATCGAGGTACTCCAGCGTAAATGCAATTGGAGCTTCTTGTGTTGCCCTGTCGAGCACTCGCCCGCGCCAAGACCACGTCGATGCGATCTGCTCGTGTGTTATTTTTACAGCGGAAAACCGAGTACCATGGATATACGCGTCCTTGAAGTTGCAGCGCGTGAAGTCGCCGGCACTAAAAATCGTGTTGCGGAGATCGAAGCCCCGCAAGTCCAAAGCGACTTGCCGCACAAAACCGGAGTCTCCAACCTTCGTCCATTTCTCCGTTGGGGCTGGTTGTTCGTTTCCAGAGAGCGAACCGCCAAGGATATAGAACCCCGAGAGATTCTTGAGCTTGTAGCTCATCGTCGATCGAATCTGTTGCGGGGTGAGGAAAAAGGAGGGTGACAGGGGGCCGGGGACCATTCCTTCAATTCTTGCGTCCGTGAAGTCGGCCGTTTGCAGGTCTCGATAGTATTGGCTCCAGACTGCACCGCGCAGATCGGCGCCGCGAAACGATGCGGGGTCGACCGGAGTCTCCTTGCTCCGGTAAAATGAGGTCTGCGAAAAGCGCGCGCCTCGGAGGTTGGTCCCGTGGAATTTTGCGCCGGGCAGATCGAATCCGCCGAAAAACGAGCCCTCCAGGTCCAATCCCGACGCATCCACATCCGGCCCCGGAACGAACGGAATCCGCACCGACGGTCCCGGTTCAAAGTCGTTGTGGTAGACTTGTGCGTGGAGGCAGTATTCCCGCCCTTCGCTGAGAATTCCCAACGCGATCAATGCAACGCAAGAGCTTTTAAGCTTGGCCAGGCACATTTCTTTGCTCCAGAGCAACACGTTAGCTTTTTGAGTTCCGCTGTCGCTTGCCTGAGTGCTATTCCGGCAAAAGCGGAGTAATCTCCGCCTTGGCAAACTTGACACCGCTGTCCCAGTGATTCTGTAGGCGGACGTTCAAAGCACGCCCGATCAGCGGGGTAGGATCTTTCGGTTTATCGCCAGTCTTGCCGTCTGTGCCCACGGTGACTGCGCTTTGTCTATAAACGAGTGCACTCCCAAGGTGTGTTGTAACCGCATAACCGATGATGACCTCTTTTTCATCTCGCTCGACATCGACACGAATCGTAAGTGTGCTCCAACCGCTATCGGAGACCAAGCCGGCGTTGTGGCAGAGCATCTGTTCGTAGAAGTCGGCGGGGACACCTGTCGGCCTTTCTTTGAACGGATCCTTAAGCAGTTCATCAGGATCGACCGTGCCGTTGTTGTTACCACCGTGTTCAGGCGCGTCAAGCTTTGCGTTCGATACAACGTGCTCGCCATAGGGCACACCCGTCATCACTTGAGTGATATAACGTTTATCCGCGGTTATATGGTTAGGCCTTAGATCGCTGTAATAGCCATCGGGAGTTACCATTCCGAGGTCCTCGTTCTGTTTGGGTGGAATGTCGCCTTGTTCCACGACGTCCAAATTCGTCGTCTCGTCCAGGAGTGCATTCGTATCGAAAATCCCAATCTCGTAGAAGTCGGCGATCTTCACGCCGCTGTTTCCAAAGAAATCCAACTGCTTTCGGTCGTATTGCGGACTAGTGCGTGCCGTACCGTCCGCGTTAAATCGCGTATCGGTATTGATTGTTACATACCCGCTATCGAGCACGGCACCTTTGTCGTTCGTGCGGTCGAATGTGAACTCGAGCACGAGTTCAAAGCCGCCGCTGGCGCTGTAATCGACCTCGTTGAGCCCAACCACACTGTAAATATCCGGGCCTTCACCGGCACTCGGCCCAGTGTTGATCGCCTTCGGTTGGCTGCCGCCGATTTCCGGGTAGCGAGTGCGGATGATCGCATTCTGGCCATTGACGATCTGCTCGAGAGACTTGTCGATGACCCAAGCCGGCTGGAGCAGAAATCCGTCCCACGTTGCGGTGTTGTCAGCACGCCAGGTTGGGTTGGCGATTTCCTCGTTGCTCGGCCAGACGATCGGCTCGACGCTGATCTCGACCGTGTCGCGTTCGATCACGTCGGCGCTGACGCCGCCCCATCCACCGGGCCTGACGAAGCGCCACTGAAGATGCCGCTCGCCGGTGGTGAAGCCCTCTACGTAGATCGTGGCCGGAATAGCAACTTTCTTCCCAATCGTCCAGGAATACCACGTGTCGTTGTCAGGGTTGT
>JAAYCB010000417.1 GCA_012744395.1 Pirellulaceae bacterium | reverse complement strand
GCTGAACTCGCCCTTGGCCGGATCGATGCCGGCCCCTACCGGCACGTCCTGCCAGAAGACGAACCAGAGCATGATCCCGGCATAGGTCTGGGCCGTGCTGCTGAACCAGGCGATCCGCTTCTCCTTGGGCACCGGTTGCGCCGACGCGACATAATCGGGTAATCCTGAAGCCATGGGTCTCTCCTGTTGAATTGCCTCTTGCGCTTGCGGACTCAGGTCCCGCCACGAATCGCAGGCAGACGGAATTTCCCGAGTGGAAAGAGGGGCGTTTGCCAACGGCGGCGGGCTGGAGGGTGCCATCCCGCCGCGGAACCCGGAGTATACCCGCCCGGGGGACAAATTCCAACGGTCCGGGGGCGACGGGGAGCCGGGTGCGCTCCGCCCCCGGCGGGACCCGGCCTGCTTCCGCAATCCGCGCGCGGGGACCGCGCTTCAGAACCCGTATTTGCCGGCGAACTCGAACCGCGTGGCATCGGCCGCCTGGCGATCGACGAACCGCGTCTTCCACTGGCTGACTTCGAAGCCGAGCTGGAACTTCTTCGTCACGTCGCAGGTGATGTTGCCCCAGTAGACCTGGTTGAAGGTGCGGCCGACCGGTAGCAGGATGTCGCCGTCACGCGGATCGTCGAGCGAGTAGCCCGCGTGGCTGTGCCAGCGGGGCGTCCAGTCGTACCAGAACTCGAACCACCCGCCGGTCGATCGGATCGCCTCGTAGGTGCCGCCGATATCGACCCCCTGGTTGATTCCTCCCAGGAAGGTCTTCAGATTCGTGCCGGTGAAGAATTCACCCTGGAAACCGAGGCGCTCGGTGATCGGCGCCTTCACGTCGGCGCAGAGCGACCAGGTGGGCCGGGCCGCGTCGTCGGCGAAGGGGAAATCGTAAATCGACTCGCCGACGTGGCCGGAGAGCCCGAAGCTCACCGGGCGGGTCCGCCCGACGATCGATCCGACACGCATCTCGATGATCGGCCATCCGGCATGGTCGCCGTCGGCCAGTACGCCGGTGGTCAGGTCGCTCGCCGCGTCCGTGTTGAGCGACGACTGCCACTGAATCTGCCAGGCATCGCTGACGTCGAAGTAGCGCTCGTAGCGGATCTGCGGGCGGCGGTAGCCGATATTGCCGGCGCACCAATAGACCGAATACATGATCGTTCCGGGCACGAGCGGGGAGATCACATCCCAGGTTTGACCGACGAGGAGCCGGTAATCGTCGTTTTGGACCTCCCAGTAACCGTGGCGGAGCATGACCGTCGGCTTGTTCTCGACCGCGAACGAGCCCTGAAAGTCCAGTTCGACCTTCCCCCCGCTCTTGGCGCCGCAGAACCAGGGCAGCTCGGGGCCGGACACGTCGATTCCAAGCCGCGTCGATCTGGCCCCGACGTGAAAGGCGTCTTCGCCTTCGTCCTCGGGGGAGATTGCCCACAGAGTGTAATTGCCCAGATAAGTCCGCGACGTTTCATAGGCCGCGGTGCCCCAGAGAATGCCGTAGGGCACGATCTTGAAGTCGCCTTTCTTCCAGGCGAGGTCCTTGACCTCCTCGCGGGTGACATACTCGGGTGTCTTTTCAGCCGCCAGGCTGGATACCGGCGCGAATCGCGGCCCGCCGGCCGCCGCCGGCGGCACTTGCCGGGCGGTTGCCTGATCGAGCTCGGCCCTCAACATCCGCGTTTCCGCCTCAAGCTGCTGAATTCTATAGAACAAAGCGTCGTTCCCGGGGACCGCGGGCGGCATGGACAACCTCTCGCCGGCGGGCAACTGGCCCGCAATCAACAGGGCCGCGACGCCAAACACTCGCAGGCTGGCCATGGGAACCTCAAATTCAGACGGAAGTTCGAGCTTGCTGAAAAACGCCCCGATCCCCCGCCGCCGCAATCCGGCAAGATCGCGGTGCGGCCGCCGCGGACGGGGGCGTCCGCGGATGGCCTGTCTTCGCCGCTGCCGGCCGGAGAATCGGCAGTCAGGGAACCTGGCGAACAACTTGTCTCTTCGTCAGAATCGGCAGAGGCGGCAGGAGAGGTTTCCGCAACCCGCGCGCGCCCGAATTATCGGCACAACCGGCAGTCTCCGCCAAGGTCCCGCCCTCCGCGGCGGCCGCCCGAACCACAGGACTCGCCGCGCGCCACGAGCGTGGATTGTTCTCGTAGAAGGGAGGGGATTCCCTGCTCAGCCGCTCTCCGCGGCCAAGCCCCGGATCGCCGCAGCAGGCTTCCGCCGGCGGCCAAACCGAGCGGTCCTTCGAGCCGTTCCCTGCCGCGGCAGGGTCCGCTACAATGACCGGCGACACGGCGGCGTCGCCCTTGATGGCTCTACCTGCCGGCGACTCCGCACCCCGGGACTCGGAATCTCGCAAGACCGTTAGAGGAAGCCCATGAGGAACGTCGTCACCCTGGTGCTGGGCGGAGGGCGCGGCACGCGACTCTATCCACTGACACAGGTCCGCTCGAAGCCGGCGGTGCCGATCGCCGGCAAGTATCGGCTGATCGACATCCCCCTGTCGAACTGCATCAACAGCAGGCTGAACCGGATCTACGTGCTCACCCAGTTCAACTCGGTGAGTCTGCACCGCCACATCCGCGCCACCTACAACTTCGACCCGTTTACACAGGGCTTCGTCGAAATCCTCGCGGCCCAGCAGACGCTCGACAACTCCGGCTGGTATCAAGGCACGGCCGACGCCGTCCGCCAGAACCTCCGCTACCTCCTCCAGCCGGGGATCGACCATGTTCTGATCCTCTCGGGCGACCAGCTCTACCGGATGAACTTCCAGGAGATGCTCGCGACCCATCGCCGTGCCGGCGCCGACGTGACGATCTCGGCGGTCCCGGTTGACAGCTCCGAGGCCGGCGGCCTGGGAATCATGCGGCTCGACGACACGGGCCGCGTGGTCGGCTTCCTCGAGAAGCCGCAGAGCGAGGAGGACCTCCAACTCGTCCGCACCGATCCGGCCTGGATCGACGCCCGGGGCGTCGTCTCCGCCGGGCGGGATTGCCTGGCGAGCATGGGAATCTACCTTTTCAATCGCGATACGCTCGTCGACGCGCTTGAGAAGACCGACTACCAGGATTTCGGCAAGGAGGTGTTCCCCGCCTCGATGCGGACCCGGCACGTGCAGGTCCACCTGTTCGACGGCTACTGGGAGGATATCGGCACGATCGGGTCGTTCTTCGAGGCCAACCTGCGGCTCGCCGACGAAGACCCCCCCTTCCACCTGACCCTTCCCGGCCGGCCGGTCTATTCCCGCGCCCGCTTCCTCCCCCCCTCGCGGATCGACGGCGCGACCGTCCAGGGCAGCCTCATCGCCGACGGCTGCCAGATCCAGCAGGGCACCGTGATCGACAACAGCGTGATCGGGTTGCGGTGCTTGATCGGCCGCAACTGCGTGATCCGCAACGCGATCATCATGGGCAACGATTATTTCGACGAGCCCAACGATGCGTGCAGCCTGTCCGCCGGCGGGCAACCGCCCCTGGGCATCGGGTCAGGTTGCCATATCGAAGGGGCGATCATCGACAAAAACTGCCACATCGGAAATGGCGTGCGGATCATCAACGAGCGAGCCGTCCAGAACACCGACGAAATCGACTTCGGCCTGATCCGCGACGGAATCGTCTGCATGCCCAAGGGCTCAACCGTGCCCGACGGCTGGCGACTATAATCTGTATGGCCCAGATTCTCAAACGTAAATTCGCCTGGGATCCGGTCGCCGAGCGGAGCACGGATGAGGACGTTAACCGCATGCTCCGCCGCCCGATGCGCGAGCCCTGGACGCTTTAGAACCGATACCATCAATAGGAGGCACCCGATGCTCGCCGCATCATGGAACCGCTGTGTTAAGACTTTTTGCGTCGCGGTTGCCGTGGCCGCACTGGCCACCGCCGCCTGGGCCGGCTATCCCAACTACCCGCCGCAGCCGACGGTGACGGAATACGCCGTCGATCCGGCCTGGCCCCAGCGTCCGGCGGAGCTCGGTCCGGCGGCCGCCGTGCCCGGCGTGGCCGTCGATCGGCAGGATCGCGTCTGGTGCCTCCAGCGCTCACCGGTTCCGGTGCAGGTCTATTCCCCCGACGGCGAACTGCTCAACAGCTGGGGGCAGGGCGAGTTCCGAGGGGTCCACAGCGTGCGGTTCGACAGCCAGGGAGACGTCTGGATCACCGATTACGTCGCCCACGTGGTGAAGAAGTTCACGCCCCAGGGTAAGCTGCTGCTCGTGCTCGGCACGCCGGGCGCGGCGGGCGAGGACGGCGCCCATTTCAACGCCCCCACGGATGTCGCGATCACCCCCAAGGGCGACGTGTTCGTCACCGACGGATACGGCAATCGCCGCGTGGTCCACTTCGATCCGCGGGGCAAGTTCGTGAAGGCCTGGGGAGAGTACGGCGGCGGGCCGGGCCAGTTCTGCCTGCCGCACCAGATCGTCGTCGATTCCCGCGGCGTCCTCTACGTGGCCGACCGCAACAGCGGGCGGATCCAGTTGTTCGACCAGGAGGGGAAGTTTCTCGACCAGTGGAGCGGCGTGATCATGCCGTGGGGCCTGTGGATCTCGCCGAAGGATGAAATCTGGGTCTGCGGCTCCTCGCCGCAGCCGTGGTACAAGGACGGCAGCTACCCGCCCCCCAAGGACCAGGTCTTCATGCGGTTTTCGACCGACGGCCGCGTCCGCCAAGTCTGGACCGTGCCGGTCGGCCAGGATGGCCAGGAGAAGCCGGGCGAGTGCAACTGGCTCCACGCGGTCGCCGCCGACTCGCAGGGAAACCTGTACGCCGGGGACATTATGGGCAAACGGATCCAGAAGCTCGTCCGGCAGGGGACCGGGGCCGAGCGGTAGCGCGGGCCGCGGCGCCACGCGGCGCCGGGCGAGGCGATCGGCCCCAGCCGGCGCGGCAGACGGCCCCGGCGGAGGCGAAGACTTGGCGTCAGACCTCCCCTTGACGGCCGGCGGATGAAGCGTATAATGACATGCGATTAAGGAACATGTCATGCTCTCCAGAACTGCCACCTATGCCCTCCGCGCGGTCGTCAGCCTTGCCGGACTGGCCTCCGGCGAATATGCCGGCGCGGGCGAGGTGGCCGACCAGGTCGGAGCCCCGCGGAACTATCTCGGCAAGCTCCTCAGGACGCTCGCCGACGAAGGGATTCTGGAATCGCAGAAGGGCAAGGGGGGCGGATTCCGGCTCGCCCGCCGGCCGGAACGGATCCCCATTTTCGACGTCGTCGAGCCGATCGACCACGTCAGCCGCTGGGGCGGGTGCTTCCTCGGCCGCCGGCGGTGTTCCGAAAACAGTCCCTGCGCCGTCCACAACCGCTGGGGCCGGGTGCGGAATCAATACCTGAGATTCCTCAAGGAGACCACGGTGGCGGACCTCGCCGCCGAACCGGCCGTCGAGGCACGCCCGGCATAGGTTACAAAAAACGCCGCATCCAGGGCGAAATCCGGCGAAAGCAGAGCAAACAGACCGATCGCGGCGCCCCCGGAGAGGACGGGAGACGCCATTTGCTGCCAGCTAAACCCAGACAATCACATGCTATTAGGCGTATTCAACACGACTTCCCCGAACTTTCCGCCAGGTTCAGGCCGGCCCCAGCCGCCGGACGGCCACCGGCTCTTCCTCCGCGGCGCGATCGCCACCGTCCTCACCCTGGGCGCGGCCTGGGGCGCCCTGCTGCTGCTGCGAATCGCCGCCTCCGGGTCGTTCGTCTCGATCCGCCTCCAGGAGGTCAACGCCCACGGCCACGCCCAGATCTTCGGCTGGGTCGGCCTGTTCGCGATGGGTTATGCCTATTACGGGCTGGCAGCCCTGAAGCGGACGCGGCTCGCCGCGCCGCGACTCGCCGTGGCGAGCTTCTGGCTGATGGCGGGCGGCCTGGCGGCGCGGTCCCTGTTCCAGCCGCTGGTCGATTTCTCGCCCTGGTGCCTGCTGCCCGCCCTGGCCGGATCGCTGGCGGAAATCGCCGCCGTCGCCCTCTGTTGCGGGATCGTTGCCGCCACGTTGCGGCGCTCGCCGCGGGGCCTGGAAGCGGCCGACGGATTCGTTCTCGCGGCCCTCGCCTGGTTCCTCATCCAGGCCGTTTACGGCACGGTCTATTTTGCCGCCACGGCCCTGGCAAGCGATCGCGGCACGCTGCTGCGGCTGGTCGCCGATTGGCAAGCGCCGTTGCGGGAGATGCAGATCCACGGCCTGGCGATGCTGATGATCCTGGGCATCAGCCAGCAACTCTTGCCCCGCTGGTACGGCATGCGGCAGACGCGGCCGAACCAGAGCCAGCGCGCCTTGGTGCTGATCAACCTCGCCCTGGCCGGTGTCATCGCCGGATCGATTCTCATCCGCCAGGCGGGACACGCCTGGGCCGGCGCCTGGTACCTGGCGGCCGTCGTGATGGCCGCCGTCGTAATCGCCCTCGTGCTGAGCTGGGGAATCTGGCGCCCCGCGCCGCGGCAAGACCGCGGCCTGACGTACGTCCGCGCGGCCTATCTCTGGCTGCTCGTGTCGCTCGCGATGCTTGCCGCCCTGCCCGTCTACCAGTTCGCCCTCCTGCCTTGGCTGGCGGCGGAGAGCGCCGCGGCGCGGATCGGCTTTTCCCATGCCTACTATGGGGCCATCCGCCACGCGATCACCGTGGGGTTTGTCAGCCAGATGATCGTCGCCGTCTCCGCCCGCCTCACGGCGGAGCTGCGCGGCGCCCGCATCGACCGCCAGCGCGTCCCCTGGTCTCCGCTGGTCTTGATCAACGCCGGCTGTGCGGTCCGCGTCGCCGGCCAGGCGGCGACGGATTTCACCCCCCTCGCGTTTCCGATCATCGGCCCGAGCGGGCTGGTCGAACTGGCCGGCCTGGCCGTCTGGGGCGTGCATCTCTGGCGGCTCACCGGCCGGCCGGCCGGCCGCCTGCCAGCCCGAGCCGCTTGCGGCGGCCGAGCTGCACCCGTCCGCCAGGCCCGATCGCGCCGCGGAGGAGAAGCCGAGCAACGCTCCGCCCTCGGCGCGATCGACGGGCTCCAGCCCGCCAATCGCGGCAACCTGCGACGCGTCACCGATTACCCGTCACCTGTGACCTGTGGAATCTTCCCCTTGCACCGACAAAGGAGAATCAAGTGAAACCGACCGAGATCCTTTCCAGCGAACACCGCGTCATCGAGCAGGTGCTCGACTGCCTGGAAAAAATGGCCGACCAGGCCGGCCGCGAGCAGGCGGTGGATGCCGAATCGGCGCGCGACGCGATCGACTTCCTGCGAAGCTTCGCCGACGCTTGCCACCACGGCAAGGAGGAGGCGCACCTCTTCCCGGCCCTGGAGGCCAAGGGCCTGCCGCGCAACGGCGGCCCGACCGGCGTGATGATCCACGAGCACGAGACCGGCCGCGGCCACGTCCGCGGCATGGACGAAGCCCTCGCGGCAGCCGCCGCGGGAGAGGCCGGCGCCGCCGCGCGGTTCGCGCGCCACGCCCGCGACTACATCGCGCTGTTGCGCGAGCACATCCACAAGGAGGACCATTGCCTGTTTTCGATGGCCGACCAGATGCTCACCGCGGAGGACCAGGCCGCGCTGTTGGCGAGCTTTGACCAGGTTGAAATACACCATATCGGCGAGGGCGTGCACGCGCGGTACCTCGAGCTGGCCAACCGCCTGGCCGATCGCTACGGCGTCGCCCGGGCGAAGGCCGCCAGCGGCTGCGGCTGCGCGTGCGGACATCGTTGAGCCCTCTAACCCGCCACCTATCACCTTCCCGGAGAGTCGGAATCCATGCAGTACGCTCGCCTATGGATCGGTTTTCTTGTCGTGGTGATCGCTTCGTTTGCGGTGCTGGGCTACTTCGGCGTCGAGATTTACCAGCAGGCGCCGCCGGTTCCCGAGCGGGTCGTGACGACCGATGGCCGGGTGCTGTTCACCGGCCAGGAGATCCGCGACGGCCAGAACGTCTGGCAGTCGATGGGCGGCCAGCAGGTCGGCAGCGTCTGGGGACACGGGGCCTACGTCGCGCCCGACTGGTCGGCCGACTGGCTGCACCGCGAGGCCACCTGGATTCTCAACCGCTGGTCCCAGCAAGAGCACGAACGGCCGTTCGACCAGCTCGGCGCGGGTCCCGCGGCGGAATTGAAGGCCCGGCTTGCCGAACAGCTTCGCGAGAACACCTACGACGCGGCGACCGGCGACCTGCTCGTCTCACCCCTGCGGGCCGCGGCGATCGCGGCCGTCGGCAACCACTACCACGCCCTGTTCGGCGACGCCTCGGAGGCGGCCGCACTCCGCGACGCTTATGCGATTCCGGCCGGCAGCGTGCCCGACGCCGATCGCCGCGAACAGATGAATGCCTTCTTCTTCTGGGCCTCGTGGGCTTGCACGACGAACCGCCCGGGCGAGGCGATCACCTACACCAACAACTGGCCGGCCGAGGAGCTGGTCGGCAATCGGCCGACCGGTTCGCTCGTGGTCTGGTCGGTGATCAGTTTTGTCGTGCTGCTGGCCGGAGTCGGGGCGCTGGCCTGGTACTTCGCCGTCGTCAAGCGTCAAGAAGAGCCGCCATCGGACTTGCCGGACGAGGACCCGTTGCTGGCCTTGAAGCCGACGCCCTCGATGAAGGCCACGTTGAAATACTTCTGGGTGGTCGCGGCGTTGATCGTTGTTCAGGTCGGCCTGGGCGCGGTGACGGCCCACTACGGCGTCGAGGGGGGCGGCTTCTACGGCATTCCCCTGGCCGAGTGGTTCCCCTATTCGGTAGCGCGGACCTGGCACACGCAGTTGGGCATCTTCTGGATCGCCACGGCCTGGCTGGCGACGGGGCTGTTCATGGGTCCGGCCGTCTCGGGCGTGGAGCCGAAGTACCAACGGGCCGGCGTCAACATCCTTTTCGCGGCGCTGTTGGTGATCGTCGCCGGTTCGATGTTCGGCACCTGGTACGCCACGCGGCAGCGGATGGGCTTGGAAATGAACTTCTGGTTCGGCCACCAGGGCTACGAGTACGTCGACCTGGGCCGATTCTGGCAATGGTTTCTCTTCGCCGGGCTGTTCATCTGGCTCGGCTTGATGGCCAGGGCAATGTGGCCGGCGCTGCGGCGGCCGGGCCACCAGAGGCACCTGCTCGGGCTGTTCCTGATCTCCTCGCTGGCGATTGCCGGATTCTACGGGGCGGGCCTGATGTGGGGCCGGCAGACGAACCTGGCGATCGCCGAGTATTGGCGGTGGTGGGTCGTGCACCTCTGGGTGGAGGGCTTCTTCGAGGTCTTCGCCACCGTGGTGATCGCCTTCTTGTTCACGCGGATGGGCCTCTTGCGGGTCCGCACGGCCACGGCGGCCGTGCTGTTTGCGACGACGATCTTCCTCACCGGCGGGATCATCGGCACCTTCCACCACCTTTACTTCACCGGCACGCCGACGGTCGTCATGGCGCT
>JAAYCB010000416.1 GCA_012744395.1 Pirellulaceae bacterium | reverse complement strand
GGCGCCATGATCGTATCGAGCAATCGCATCAGCGTTTCTCCTTGCCGCCGTAGGCCGCGACCGCCATCGTGCAGAGGACCGTCCCAGCGAACACCAGCGCCAGCGGCGGCCAGGCCATCCACAGCCCCGTCGTAATCGCCGCCAGTCCCGCCGCCATCGCCACCAGGATCACGTATGCCATGCTTCCGTCCTCACACGCTCAGCAGCCCGCGCCGCTCGTAGACGCTCGTCTCATCCGGCCGCGATACGGCTCGGCCGGCGGCCATCACGAGCGCCACCGCCAGGTCGATCTTCTCGGCCGCGCGGGCCTTGTCAAATTTGATGTTCCCCGCCGGATCGACGCGCGTTACGACGTTCGAGACGCACCAGGCGAGCGGCCGGTGGCCGCCGTGCCTCAGCTTGCCGTCGAGCAGGAGTTTTTGCGTCTGCTTGATGGGATCGTTCATCGAGATGTACCCCTGCCGGTGCTCCAGCACGACCGTCTCGGGAAACTGGTCCTCGTCAACGAGCTTGGTGAACACGTAGCGAGCGTTGTGCGGGTCCATGTTGATCTCTTGAATGTCCCACTGCCACTCGTCGCGCATCCGGCAGAGCAGCGCGCGGACCGCGTCGTAATCGACCGAATTGCCCTCGGTCAGGAAGATCTGGCCGCGAGCCGCCCAAGCCGTATACGGCACCCGGTGGTCGCGCTCGCGGCCGATAGCATTTTCCCGCGGACACCAACCGAACGGGATCACGTCATAGAACCCATCGTCGGCCGGAAAGACGGCGACGATCCCGGTCAGATCGTCGACGCTCGACAGGTCGCCGCCAATCCAGCACGACCGGCCGCGGAGACGGTCGCGGATCTCCTGCTTCAGACCCGCGTCGTCGTACCAGGCGCCGCCGGCGTTGCTGTCCCAGAGTCCGGCCGGCAGCCACGCCTGATCGGATTCCACCCACTCATTGGTATGTTTGCGGCGAAAATTGTTCTGCGATGCCGGCGTCTCCTGCGCCTTCTTGCACTTGCGCTTGAGGTCATCGAGGCTGACCGAGACGCCCAGGTTTGGGTTCGCCTTGATCCAGGTGGTTTCGTCCGTCCAGTCGTCTCCATCGTCGAGAGTGAAAATTACGCCGAACCAGGTGTCATCCTCGATGATTCCGTCGAGCACCTTGGTCGTGTAGCTCCGCAATTCCCAGCAGATGCTTTCACGGTCGCCGCCTTCGCCTGCGGTCGTGATGATGAACAGCATCGATTGCCGCCGGGAGCCGGTCGCCGTGTCGAGCACGTCGTAAAGGTCCCGCGTCTTGTGCGCGTGCATCTCGTCGACAATCGCACCGTGCAGGTGCAAGCCGTCGAGCGTGTCCGCGTCAGCCCCCAGCGGCCGGTAGATCGAATCGCCGTAGAGCATGTTGTCGCGGAGGATCGTCACCACGTCGCGGAGGACCGACTTGCGGACCATCCGCTTGGCCTCCTCGTGGACGATCTTGGCCTGATCGCGCTTGGTCGCCGCGGTGTAGACCTCCGCTCCAGGTTCGTCGTCGAAAATGAACAGCTTCAGGCCGATACCGGCCGCGGTGGTGGACTTGCCATTCTTCCGCGCCACCTCCTCATAGGCGGTTCTAAATCGTCGCGTGCCGTCGGAGTTCTTCCAGCCGAAGATCGAGCCGATGATGAAGCACTGCCACGGCTCCAGGTGCAGATTCGACCCGGCCCATTCACCCTTGGAGTGCTTCAGGCACTCAATGAACCGGATCGACGCATCGGCCTCGTCGGCGTCGAACCACAGCCCTCGCTCGCCGCCGCTCTCCATGTCGCGAACGTGCCGGTCGACCGCCTGGCGGACGTACCGGCAGGCGACGATCTCGCCCGACCGCACAGCCTCGATGTACGCGGCGAACCGGGCCATCGGTTCGGCGTTCGTCGCGTCCGGCAGTAGCTCGATCGTTTCGGTCAATTCCTGCTCATCCGCTCATGGAGTAGTGTCAGCAGCGGGTCCCGCTGCTCATCCGCCGCGTTGGCGATCGCCATCCCGGCCCTGGCCGACGGCGTCATGCCGAACTGGCGAGCGAGTTTGACGACCCGCTCCCACGCCTTGTTGCGGACGCCGACGGCCGGATGCTGGATCACGTTGCCCTTGTCGGTTGTCGCAATGAATTTCACGCCGTCCTTAGCCGCCGCCTCGACGATCTCGCCGGCCTCCAGGTACTCGGCCAGCGCGTCGCACAGCAACCCCAAGGCGACCGTGTCGAGCACCGTCAACAACTTGGCGTCGATCAGCAGCGGCGCGATCTGCTTCCAGTGCTTGGCGGCCAGCCCTTTGATCCACGCCGGCTTCCTGGCGTTCGCCGCCGGCGCCTCCGGTTCGCATTTCCGCCGATCCGGCCTGTACCGCCCCTGCCGTTTCAATGTCTCCGATGGCGTCGGCGTTGGCCCTCGTTTGCCCATCCTATCAATCCTCCTTACCCCCCTATGAAAAAACTCGCCGAGAAACACGCGAAGGGTG
>JAAYCB010000048.1 GCA_012744395.1 Pirellulaceae bacterium | reverse complement strand
GCTTCCCAAGCTGGACGTCGCGGGTTCGAATCCCGTCTCCCGCTCTTAACGTAAACCTCGCTGAATCCTGGAGTTAGGATACCTGTCGGCGGTCGGCAGTGCGGCTTGAAAGTCAGCGAGAAAAGGGTCGTCCTACCCTTCTGATCGATCACCCGCCGTCGGGTCGCGGTGCGGGGAGGCGGTCGGGCTCGTCTTCCGGATCCGCGGCCTGCTGCATCAGGCCGAGCAGCAGGTCGGCCAATTGCCCCTGCTGTTCACCGAGCCGCGTGTATTCCGCCTTGGCTGCTTCGGCCATCTTCTCCGCGCTGCCGTACTGCTCTTCCATCGCCCGCGTACGTTCGTTGATGGCCATCTGCATCAGTTTGAGCAGTTTCAGTTCGGCCATCGCCTTCAAGGCGTCGCCGGGGGCGGCCGGGGGCGGAGTCTTCTCCTCGCCTTGGCTTCCGCCCTGGTCCGACGGGGAGTCTTCCTGGCCGGGCGGCTCGGGTTGAAGCGCGGCGAGAAGCTGATCGAGCCTGGCCAACGCCGACGATTCGGCCTGCTGGACCGGCGCGCCCAATACGCCCTGTTCGAGCAGCGTCCGGGCAGACGACATGTCCTTGGCGGTCTCCGTCAAAACCAGGGCGAAGACCGCGGCTGAGGCCAGCTGATCGCGAACTTGCAGCGTCTCGTCGCAGAGCAGCCGCTGCTCCTCGGCGAGGCTCCGAAGCGTCGCCGCTTGGGCCTCGGTGAGCCGGCCTTGCTCCCGCTGCAACCCGTCGAGTCGGGCGGTTGCCTCCAGCGCGGACTGCTGCCGCTGGCGGACGGCCCTGAGGCCGTCTTCGAGGCGTGCCAGCTGCTCGAAGGCCAGTTCCGCTTCCGCCTGGCGGCGCTGCTGGGCAAGCTGGTCGCGGGCCTCTTGCAGGCGTTGGCGGGCCTCTTCGGCCAGACCGGCCGCCTGTTGGGCATCGCCCTTCTGAGCGGACTGGTTGGACTGGCCCATCTTCTCGGCGGCGGCTTGGGTCTTTTCGCCGGCCTGCTGGGCCGCCAGTTGCGCCAGTTCGGCGGCCGCCCGTTCGGCCTCCTCGCGGACCTCCTGCTGTAGGGCGCCGATGCGCTGGAGTTGACCGCGCCGCTCCTCTTCCTGGGCGTTCTGGGCGGCGGCCATTTGCCTGGCGACGTCCGCTTCGCGGCGTTCCAAATCGCCGAGTTGCTCCTCGGCCCGCCGCAGGCGTCGCACCCAGCGGTCCAGTTCGCTTTCGCGCCGGTTGCTGAGAATATCGAGGAGCTGCTCGAGGCCCTCGACGACTTCCTTCTGCCGGTTTCGAGCCTGGGCCGTGCGGTTTGCGCCGAGGTCCTCGCTGGCGGCGTGGATTGCCGCGGAGAGGGAGCGCCGCCGGGCCTCGGCAAGTGCTTGGGCCATCGTCTCGGCCACGGCCGGTTCGGACTCTTCCAGCTGGGCCGCGCTGCGCCGCATTTCATCTTCGATGCGACTGAACTGGCGGGCGAGCTCGGCCTGCCGCCGGGCCTGGATTTTCAGTTCGGCGGCCTCCTGGGTGGCGAGATCGCGGAGATTCCTGCCCAGGGTCTTCCGCGCGAGGGCCGCCGTCTGCCCGATCAGGTCCTTCTGCTCGCGGAGCACCTGGGCGAGCTGCCGGTGAAACTGCCGGTAGTTCTCCCATTGCGCCAATTCGCCGAGCAATTCCTCGAGGGCCGCAATCACGGTCTCCTGCTCCTTGCCGGCAGCGCCGAGGGGCGGGCCGGCATTCTCCGCCGCCCGCTCGGGGCCGCCGGTTCCGGGCTGCTGTTCCAGTTCGATCTGGGCCGCCTTGATCGCCGCGGTCAAGTGGAGCGTGACGGCCGGCAGGTGCTGGCGATCGAGCTGGCCGAGGCGCGCGAGGATGTCTTCCATGCGGCTGCGGACGTCCGCGTTGTCGACGCCGTTGTTGTCCAGATCGGCGAGCACGCCGACGACGTGCATCGGTACTCCCTCGCCGCGACTGGTGAGCGAACGGTGGACCTCGCGCTGGTTCAATTCGGCGCCGCGAAGTTGATCGACCTCGGGCCGGTCGAACCGGGCGTTTTCCTCAAGCCGGATCTCCAGTTCGGCCACCTGGCGGCGGCATTGCCGCTGCATTTCCAGGACGCGCGCCAACTCGGCGAGAATCAGCGATTGCCGGCTGGCGATTCGCTCGGCAAGTTCTTCGGGCGTGATGATGTGGATGCGGCGGGTCTCGCTCTGGCCGGTCTGCGGCAGATCGTCGGCCGCTTCGATGTGGAAGGCGATCTGGCTGCCCGGCCGCAAGCCAAGGCTGCCCAATCGCCAGTCGTGCTCGATCGAGCGGATTTCACCAGCCTGCTGAACGGCGCCGGACGCCGCCTGGCCGCCGTCAGGGCCGGCGCGGTGATAAAGCGGCAGTCTCCGGGCCGCTCCGCTCTCGCCGCCGCCGTGCACGTACACCAGGTCGATCCGGCGGACCGCGAGGTCGTCCTTGACGCTGGCGCGCAAGGGGACGGTTGCCTGCGGGGTGACAAACACATTGGCCGCGGGCCGTTCGATCGCGACCGCCGGCGCGGCGTCGGGAACGGCATACACGTCCCAGCGGGTCGCATCCACGCCCGCCAGGCCGTTCTGATCGACCAGTTCGAACCAATAGACGGACGACTCTTCGAGGGCGAAATCGACTTCGATCGTGCGCTGTTCGGGGCCTGCCACGCGGCACGGCTGGCGCGCCTTTTCGGAGCAGCACGCCGCGGAGGCGAGCGGGCGATTCGCCTCGGCGGTGATCTTCACGCGCGATCCGACCAGCCCGCGGACGAGGGTTTCGGCGCGGCCGGGGGGCAAGCCCGAGTAGCCTGGGGGCTCGATCCGTGCTCGATGGCGTTCGATCCGGGGTGCTTCCAGGACCTCGACGGGAATCCATGGCATCCGCAGGTCGTCCCCCGCCTCAACGCGGTATTCGAGGGATCGGGTCAGATTCTCCCGCCGGAGGCGGATTCGCCTGCCAAGGTGCTGGACGGGCGCCGTCTCCGCCTGGGTCCGCCCCTGGTCGTCTTTGAAGCGGAAGAACGCTGTCGCACGCGAGGGCAGATGGGCGCCATGCGCGTCGACCAGGTCAACCTCGAAGGCGTCGCCGCGGACAACGCGCTCGATCCGCCGCTGCGGGAGCAAGACCGCTAGGTTCGGCCGCTCGGCGGACTCCGCATTCTCCACGGGAAGCACGCGGGCCACCAGGACGGGAGAGGAAACGCCGCCCGCCGCGGCGGCGACCGAACCGGACTCGCCGGGGACGACGCGGACCTCGCACCATTGGCTCCATGGCTGGCCATCGACTTCGAATCGAAAGGCGAAGGTGTTCTCGACGTTGACGCGCCGCGTCGTGCGCGCGTCTTCCAGCGGCCGAGTCACGCGAACCTCGTCGACCGCCGCGCCCCGCGCGGGTTCGAAGCGGTAATGAATGCGGAGATTTTCGGGCAGCGGGTCGCCGGACAGGTCGAACACCCTCACGTCAAATGTCTCGCCACGGACGAGCTGCATCGCGGGCGCCGCGCCGCGCTGAAGGATCGCCAGGTGCGTTGCCTGGGGCCATGCCGTGCGGCCAAAGGGGTTGGCCAGGCGGGCCAACGCAATTGCCGACGACTGCGGCGCGCCGATCAGCAGGGCAGCCGCTGCGCTGAGCACCGCCGCCGAGAGGCCGGCCGCGCGGGCCGTTGGCGCGGCGCGAACCGCGTCCATGAAATCGACCTTTTCGACCGCCGCCGTTGTCTGGGCAACGACCGTCCTGCGGAGCGAGGCGGACCCGCCCGCCAGGTCGTCTTCGCGCTGGTGAAGAAACTCGACGGCGCTGGGCAGCGCGTCGCCGAGGTCGGGGAACTCGCGACCCAACCGCCGCGCCAGGTCGACGTCGCGCCACGCAGCGCCGAACGTGCGGGCCAGGAAATGGCGGACGGACCAGGCGAACGCGCCGAGAACGGCGAGCGAGCAGAGCAGGCGGATGCCCGGATCCTGAAATCGAAACAGGTAATCCGCCAGGCCGACGACGATCAGCGCTCCGGCGACCGCGGTGAGGGCCCAACTCAGCGCATGGGCGGCGAGCAGGCAGCGCACGCGCCGCCGGACACGTGCCAGTCGCTGTTCGAGCGGATGAATCATTGCGGCGTCCCGCCGTCTAGACGATTTGCCCGGCTTCCAGTCAAACCGGCGAGTCGACCGCCGGTCCCATCCGTCCTATTCTATACCATCGCGCCCCATTTCCGCAGAATCCACTCGTTGATCAAGAGGGCAAGGAACAACAGCAGCACCGGCCAGCGGTTCCAGAGCGGCCAGGAGGGGAGGGATTCGACCGGCACCGGCCTGCCGCGGGGCAGATCGCGAAACAGCCGATCGGCATTGTCCCAGGTGTAGAACCGCCCGCCGGTCCGTTCCGCCGCGCGGCGGAGGGCGACCGCGTCCATTTCGACGCGTTCGAATTCGCCGGGGGGCGCGGCGACGTGGAAATCGGTCGAGGGGGCGGTTCCTTCCAGCGTGGGGACGGCCACCCAGGCGTGATGGTCGCCGAGTGCGGGATTGGCAAGCGTCCCCTGGAACACGCCCTGCCCGGCCGCGCTTCGCCGGAGTTGCAGGCGGTGGGTCTGCCGGCCGCGCTGTTCGACGACGACGGTCACGCCGTTGTCGGCCGCCGGAGCGCGGCGCGGATCGTCGAACCGCACGCGCAAGGTAACCGGTTCGCCCTGCTGGTACTCGCGGCGATCGGTTGTCAGTTCGGCGCCTCCTCCGGCCTCGGAGAGCATTGAGCGGCAGAGATAGCGTATTGTCTGGACCCAGTAGCGGGCGAACAGCGCATCGCCCATCCGATACCGCCATCGCCAGGTTTCGTCGGTGGCGTGGAACAGCACCTTGCCGGCCCCCACGTAGTGCATCACGATTGCCGGCAGGGGCTGCCCGCCCGGCCCGGCGGCGTCGCGCGTGGCCAGCACGCGGGCCGCGGGTTTGCACTCCGGCGCGTCGAGAGCCCAATAGACGGACGGGAGTCGGGCCCAGATGTCGCGGGTCTCGGCGGTGGAATCCCCCAACTGCATGCCCGGATTGGCCAGCCCGAGTTCTGTCGGGACGATCCGCTGGGGGGTGGTTAGCGGCGTGTTCGGGGCCGGCACTCGGACCGCGTCCGCCCGAACCGGCAACAGGTCTTCGAGCGGCGTCCCGAGGAAGGCGGTTGGCATGTAGCGCGGGCCGGCAATGCAGATCAGCGCTCCGCCTTTGCCCGGCTGGTCGACGAATTCGGCGACGTTCCGCAACATGTCCGGGCTGAGCAAGCCGGGATTCAGGTCACCGAGGATGATCACATCGTAGCGGAACAGCTCGTCGCGGCGGACGGGAAACGACCGCAGGGCGGTTGCGTCCTGCTCGGCATATCCCAGGTCGGCCTCTTGGAGGACGGTGTCGAGCTGGATCGTGCTGTCGCGTTTGAGCATGTTTCGCAGGTAGCGGAACTCGTAACTCGGATACGCGTAGGCGAGGAGGACGCGGATTTTCTCCTTCCGCACGCGGACGAGCCGCTCGCGGCGGTTGTTGTCGGTCTGCAATTCGCCCGGCTGTGGCTCGATTTCGACAACGAATCGGAACGCGCCCTCCTCGGTGGGCCGGTAGGGGATGCGGAAGATCTCACTCTCCTCCGCTTCGGGCAGGGTGACCGTCGTGCGGGCCAGCTCGTCGGCGTCGCCGAGCCGCCGCAGGACGACATCCACCTGCTGGCCGGCGAAACCAGTCCCGCCGATGCGAAACTCGAATTGCACGACATCGTTGACGAAGACCACATCGTCGACGACCAGGTCGGTGAGTTTCAGATCGCGCCGCGGCCGCTGGTCGCCGAGACCGATGGCAAACAGGGGCACGCCCTTCCTGCGGGCGATCTCCGCGGCGTCGTCGAGCGACGGGCCGGCCGTGTTGATCCCGTCGGTGAACAGGACGACGGCCGAAGGGGGCATGCCCCGCAGATCGTCGAATACGGCGCGGATCGCGCCCCCCAGCCGGGTCGAATCGCCAAGCGGCCGCCGGGCGCGCAACTGCCGGACAATCGCCTCCATGTCCAGAGCCTCGACGTGCTCCGCGCCGGTGGTGTAGTAGAAGCGCAATTCGTGTCCCTCGCGGAGCCGGTGGATCAACGCCCCCTCGCGCTGGAGGAGCAGGGCGCGGGCCTGGTTGAATCGCGTCGCCTCGTCCAGTCCGAGGCGGGCCAGCCGGGCCGCGAGCTTTCGCCCGGCCGGCTCGTCGAGCGGATCGACCGTGGTCATGCTCAGCGAGTCGTCGACGAGCACGGCCAATCGCGGCAGCCCCGTCAAGTACAGCAGCAGGGCGAACTGGGCGAGCATGAACATCACGATGCCGATCAAGGCGAGGCGATTGGCCGCCAGGAGCATGCGGAACCAGCGGGCCGTTTCGGGATTCTCGCGGAGGTAGTTCAGCACGACCAATCCCACCGCCAGAAGCACGAACAGCAGCGTTGCCAGCGGGGGCCAGCCCCAGCTGTGCTCGATGCTCCAGCCGGCGCCCTCGCCCGGGCCGGTCTGGATGCCGAACAGCCTTTCAATCCAGTGGGGCAGCGGGTGGTTCATGGCGCGTGGTGTCCGAAGCGTCGTGCGAGGTACGTTTCCAGTAGCAGCAGGCCGAGCAACAAGTAGAGCAGCGGCTTGGCCAATCCGCCGGACCGCTTGGCCACGCTTTCGGGCTGGGCGGCCAGGCGGTGGCCGTCCCCGTGGAGTTGGAAGGGGACATCGGCCAGTAGGCCGCGGCGCAGCTCCGTCTCGGACAGTTTGGCCAGATCGCCCTCCTTCGGATCGACGTTGACCGCGAAGACTTCCGGCGTCTCGGACTGTTCGCCGTGGAACGCCGTATAGACGCCGCTCGGATCGGTCGAGGCGAAGTTCCAGCCGGCCAGGCCGGCGGCGACGGTCAGCGGCGCCGTCTCGCTGCGGCCGTCGGGCGTCTGGATCGAAATCGCCCCGTTTCCCTGAAACCGGGTGAGCACCGCGCCG
The DNA here is from genome assembly GCA_012744395.1 of Pirellulaceae bacterium. GTDB lineage: Bacteria > Planctomycetota > Planctomycetia > Pirellulales > Thermoguttaceae > JAAYCB01. The sequence goes on along the minus strand of JAAYCB010000048.1, from coordinate 13,828 downwards.
ATGCTTTCGCCGACGAGCACGTTGCGGCGCTGCTGCCGCTGGGCAACGGCGTGGGCGAGGAGCTCCTGGATGATCGGCACGTAGCTGGGCAAGAGGGGCATCGGCGTCCAGGCAGTGTCGGCCGAAGTGCCGACGAGGATCACGCGGCCGCGATGCACGGGTCGCTCGACGATCAGCGGCGTCCCGTCGTCGAGGGCCAGCACGACTTGCGACGCCGATTCGGCCGGGACTTCGAGCGGGACGTATTGTTCAATCGCGGTTGCCAGCAGCCCGGCCCGCTCCTGGCCGCGAAATACCTCGATGATCGGATGGCGGTATTCCAGCGGGTTGAGCATCCGCCGCTGTTCGACGGGCACGGCTTGGAGCCGGGCCGGGAGGAGATCGAAAGCGCCAGGGGCCAGCCCGCCGAGGGTCTGGTTGTATTGCTCGGGCAGGACCCGATCGCCGAGGAAGAAGACCACCCCTCCGGCCGACTTGAGGTAATTGTCGAGAACCAGCCCTTCACTCCGTGTGAATTGCGCGACGTTGACCAGAAACACGCAGTCGTAGCGGCCGAGATCGGTCTCGACCAGCGCGCTTTCGGCAACCACCTCGGCCTGGATGCCGAAACCGCGCGTCCCCTCGCCGGCCGGGGCCAGGGCGGCGGCGAGGTAGTCCGTCGCCGAGCCCTTGGGCCCGGCCGGCTGCCCGTTGACGCACAGCACGCGAATCGCCGGCCTGACCGCCAGGGCGATCCAGCGGTGGTTGTCGATCTCGAGCCGATCGCCAGGAGCGGCGATTTCCAGGACGTGGTTGCCGGGCGCCTCGAAGCGATGGGAGAACGCGACCGCGACCTGGCCGCCGGGTTCCAAGCGGACCGCCTCCTCGGCGGCGCGGTGACCGTCGGCGAGCAGTTGCACGCGGGCGCTGGCCGGGGAACGGCTGAAATTGCGCAGCTCGGCGCGGATCTCGATGGCCCGCCCGCGGACGGCAAATGTCTCCGCGACGGCGGCGCTGGTCACCGCCAGGTTTCCGGCGTCGTCCTGCCCAAGGTCGATCAGGGTGAGCGGCGCCAACTGGGCGATTTTAGCGAATCGGCGTTGGATCTGCGCGGTCGTTTTTTGCCCCAAGTGCTGGGGGTCCCACGTGACGCGTCCCAGGTCGCTGAGCAGATAGACCTCCTGCCTGGCAAGCTTGGGATTGCGGCGCGCCGTGCCGGCAAGCAGCCGCTCCGCGCAGGCCGCGGCGCCTGCCAGGTCGGCGGCGGTGTGCGAGAGGCGGAGGGCCTGCAATTCGGCGATGAAATCCGCCGGGTCGAGACTCGGCTCGTCGACCACGGCCCGCGCCGGGTCCGCCATGAGCACGAGCGAGAAGCCGTCTCCCTGGTCGCTCTCCTCGACGATCCGCGCGGCCAGTTGCTTGGCTGCTTCGAAGCGGCTGGTCTCCCCGGGGCGGTAGCCCATCGAGTAGGAGCCGTCAATCACCAGGAGACGATGCGTGCGGACGCCGGGCACGAAGGGGACCGTCCCAAGCTCCAGGTACGGTTCGGCGGCGGCCAGCACGACGGTCGCGATGATCGCCGTCCGCACGAGCAACAGCAGCCACTGCTCCAGACGCGTCCGGCGGCGGGCCGTCTTGACCGCCGCCAGCAGGTAGCGCATCGCCGCCCAAGGCATCTCCTCGTATCGCCGGCGGCTCCAGAGGTGGATCAGCAGCGGCGCAGCGGCGGCCGCCAGCCAGCCGAGCATCGACGGGCTGAGCAGGTCGAAGCCGAAGAGCGCCGGACCGTGATTCATGAGGCACACCAACAGGGGAGGAACAACCGTTTCAGGTCCGCAGCCAGCCGCGCCGCGTAGCCAGGTAGCTGGACAGGGCCACGTCGAAGGTCTGGTCCGTTCGCATGGCCACGTAATCGATGTGGTGCATCCGGCAGCCTTGCTTCAACTGGCGGAGGTAGTCGTGGAACTCCCGCAGATACGCCTTCCGCAGGGCGGGAGGATCGACAAGCACCCTCGGCAGTTGTTCGAGGCCCTGGAACATCGTCACCCGGCGGAAGGGGAAATCGAGTTCAGCCGGATCGAGGATATGGAACAGGACCACCTCGTGGCGGCGGTGGCGGAAATGTTTCAGTCCGGTGAGCAGCGAGGAGACGTCGTCGAACAGGTCGCTGAGCACGATCACGATGCCCCGTTTCCGGAAGCGCTCGGCCAGGGCGTGGAAGATCGGCCCGGTATCGGTCTTCTCCGCGGCGGCGGCCTCCTCGAGGAGGTGGAGCAGCTGGTTGAGCTGCGAGGGATTGCTGCTGGGCCGCGCCAGCGCGCGGACCTCGCTGTCGAACGTCGCCAGGCCAACGCTGTCCTGCTGGTGGAGGACCAGGTAGCCGAGCGCGGCCGCCACGCATTTGGCGTACTCCAGCTTCGACATCGGCGCGCCCGGCCCCTGGTAGAGCATGCTCTGGCTGGTGTCGAGCAGCAGATTGCAGACGAGGTTCGTCTCTTCCTCGAATTGCTTGAGATAGAACTTGTCGGTGCGGCCGAAGACCTTCCAGTCGACGTAGCGGATGTCGTCGCCCGGCGCATACTCCCGGTGCTCGGCGAACTCGATCGAGAAGCCGTGGAACGGGCTGCGATGGACTCCGGAGACGTAGCCTTCAACGATCAGCCGCGCCCGCAGCGGCAGTCCCTCAAGCCGTGCCAGAACTTCGGGCTGCAAGTATTTGCGGGACGGTTCCACCTTTGGGCATCACTTCCTGGGTTTGGCGGACGTGGTCGATCAGGCGGCGGATGACTTGATCCGGTTTGACGCCGTCGGCCTCGGCGTTGAAATTCGTCAAGATGCGATGGCGGAGCACCGGGTAGGCGACCGCTTCGATGTCTTCCGTGGCGACACAAAAACGGCCGTGGATGACCGCGCGGGCCTTGCCGCCCAGGACCAGGTACTGGCTGGCGCGCGGTCCGGCGCCCCAACTGACGTAGTCGCGAATGAACTCCGGCGCCGCCCGCTCGTGGGGGCGGGTGCCGCGGGCCAGCGCCAAGGCGTAGCGGGCGACATGCTCGGCGACGGGGACGCGGCGAACGATCTTCTGGAGGGCGAGAATCTCTTCGCCCTTCAGCGTCGGCGCCACCTCGGCCGGCGCGTCGGCCGTCGTCCGCTTGATGATCTCCAGCTCTTCCTCCTCGCCCGGGTAGTCGACGAACGTGTTGAACATGAACCGGTCGAGCTGCGCTTCGGGCAGCGGGTAGGTCCCCTCCTGCTCGATCGGATTCTGCGTGGCCAGCACGAAGAACGGCTCGCTCAGCACGTGCCGCGTCCCGCCCACGGTGAGCTGGTGCTCCTGCATCGCCTCGAGCAGCGCCGCCTGGGTCTTGGGCGGCGTGCGATTGATCTCGTCGGCCAGAACGATGTTGGCGAAAATCGGGCCGGGCAGGAACCGCAATTCGCGGACGCCCGTCGCCCTCTCCTCCTGGATCACCTCGGTGCCGGTGATGTCAGAAGGCATCAGGTCGGGGGTGAACTGGATGCGGCTGAACTGGAGCGAAAGGGCGTCGGCCAGCGTGCGGATCAGCAGCGTCTTGGCCAATCCCGGCACGCCCACCAGCAGGCAATGGCCGCGGGCGAACATCGTCACGAGGAGCTCTTCGACGACCTGGTGCTGGCCGACGATCACCCGGGCCAATTGGTCGGTGATCAACCGGCAGGCCTCGGTCAGCTTCTGGGCCGCCTGAACATCATCTTCATGAAGCATCGTTAGGTTCCGAAAAAAGTGAGCGAGCCGCCTCCCGCCTTCGCCGGGGCCCGGCGCTGCCGCGGCGCGGGCGGATTCCGGACCAGGGCGCCGGGGTCCGGCCTCGCCGGGCTCTGATCGGCAAGGGCCACGAGGCGGTCGTGCGCGGCGATCAACAGCCGGCCGCCGGCCACGAGGAGATTGCCGCCGGCGGCGCCGCGCGGCGCAAGGGCAATCTGCCGGATCACCTGCCCGCTCGCGCGATCGAACACGAAGATGTTCCCGCGCGCCGGCCACCAGACCTGGTCCTTGGTAACCAACCCGCGCCCAAAGCCGATCTGTTCGTGGCCGGAGGGCCAGTGGGTTCTGAGCCGACCGGCCGAGGGGCCGTCTTTCTCAATCCAATAGATCTTTTTTCCGCTGGCGATCAGGCAGTCGTTGCTGACCCCCAGGAGATGGACCACGTCGTCGAGTCTCTCCGCCGTCTGCCAGAGGAGTTGGCCATCGTCGGCGGCGAACGCGTACAGGTGGGGGCTGTCGGCCGGGGCGGCGTAAAGGACTCCGCGGTCGGCGAGGCAGGGCGTCAGGTCGCGAGCCCAATGCGCGGCGAGCTTCTGCAAATCGCCCCGCAAGGCCCTGGGGTAGGTCGCCAGCCAGCGGACCTGCCCGTCGCTGGCCGCCAGGGCGGCCACGGCACCGAGATTCGTGGCGTAGTAGAGCGAATCCCCGTCGAGCGTCAACAGCCCGCTGGTGATTTCCGGCAAGATCGCCCGCGAGGGTGTCTCCGCGGCGCAAAGGAAGCGGCGCCAGCGGAGCAGGCCCGTACGGGCGTCGAAACACGCGACGTGGGCCTGGGGGCGGATATCGTTTCGGCGCAGGGCCACGAACACGTCGTCCCCTCGGACCAGGGGCACACCCTCGAACGCCCACTGATCTTCCGCCTCCGTCTTCCAAAGCAGCCGACCCTGGCTCCGCAAGTCGAGACAGACAAGATACCCTCCCCCCCCGGCGGAACCGGGCCCCTGGGGATGGCTTGTCACCTGGCTTCCCATCCGCGCATACAGGCGGCCGTCGGCCACCGTCAGCGTATGGCGGGCAGTGCCGATCGCGGTTGCCAGCGGCGGCTGCTCGTCCCCCCCCTCCAGCCGGTCTCGAAAGATCGCTGCGCCGCCCGCGCCCCATGCCGGTTTGCCCGATCGGGCATCCAGCGCCAGTATCTCCGAGCGATTGCTCACGAAGACTAGGCCGCCGAGCGCGACCGGGTGGTAGCTCAGCGGCGCGGCGGCGTCTTCCGCAACGGCCGGGCGGAGCGGCCCGAGAAAACGCGGGTTCGGCGCGGAACTCGCGGGCGGCCAGAGGGGCTCTTCCCAGGCGACTGGCCCGGCAACCGGCCGCAGCGCGTCGCGGTGGCGCTTGGGCGAACCGCCAAACGTAAGCCAATCCTCCGCCGCCGGCAGTCCCGGCCAGTCCTGGCTTTCGCGGAGGATCGTGCGGAGCGTTTCGACCAGGTCGCCCGTCTTTCCACCCAGGTGACCGGCGGCCCCGGGGTGCATTCTCGCAAACTCGGCCAGTTCCATCGTTGCCCCCTCGGTGTCCCCCTCCAAGATCGTCAGCAGTACGAGCCGCGCCCGCACGCTCGCCAGGTCGAGCTGGCTATCGGGAAAGGCAAGCCACGTTTGTTCCTGGCCGGCGGGTGGCTGAAACGGCAGAATCCGGAGCCAGCAGGCCCGGGCGACGGCATACTGGCCGGCCTCAAAAGCGATCTCCCCCAGTGCCAGCAGGGCGTCGTCGCCCCAACTGCTGGCAAACGCGTCGCTGACGATCTTCTCCAGCCAGGCCCGCTCGCCGCTGTGCTGCCACGCCTCGTACCACCGGCCAGCGACCGGATCGACCAGGCTCCGGTAACGATGGAGCGCCTCGGCCGGGAGCCCGGCGATCCTCAGTTGACACGCCATGCGGGCATTGACGTACCTGCGCGGGGCCACCTGGAGCAGTTTGTCGCCCGAGGTTTCCATCACCTGGCGGATCGTGTCCACCGCTTCGTTCCACTTGCCGTCGACGAGATAGGCATCCACGCGATCCAGAAGCGTCTCGACGGTCCGGCCCGCCTCCTCAATCTGGATGCTGCCGGAAAGATCGTATTGGCTGGAGATGCCAATCCCCCCGATTTGAGCGGAGGCAAGAGCGCAGCGGAAGAGCGTGCCACAGACGGTCAGCAAGACCATCGGCATCGGCACAAATCGGCACGTTCGTTGTGCTTGCATACGATCTCCGCAATCCTCCCGCGGGACTGCGATTCATTCCAACCAGACCGCCGCGGCCCCCCCAACGCTGGGGCGCGGAGGCAACCTGCGGCGCAACACTCCAACACCGCAAGTATAAAGCGGAAGGCAGTTTCTGCAACATGCAGGGCGTCAAATGGGCGCCGCCAGCGAATTGACTTTGCCAAGTGTCCGGTTTCTCCGTCGATCGCCCGCTTGCGCAACCGCGGTCCGCGGTGGCTGCGATGATCGTCCTCTCCGCGTTTCCCCTTGACCGGCGCGGCGCGGCGGCGAGAATTCCTCGCGGATCGACGATCCCCGGCCGGCAGACCGCCGGCGAGATGGGCCGCGTGGTTCGAGCAGCAGACTGCCGCAAACCTTGGGAGAGGGGCGTTTTGGCGATTGTTCGCCGGCGCCTGTGCCGCAGCCTTGGCGTCTGCCAACACCTGGCACGGCAGGCCACCGGCGCTGAAGAATTCATGGGACACGATCTTCAAGGAGATACCCGTGGCGCTGACTTCTCCCCGTTTTCAGCCGAATGCCGCTCTGGCTGATGTTGAGGCAAATCGCAAGGTCCTGAAAATCGGTTCCTCGGGCACGCCGGTGCATCTTGTGCAGATGGCGCTTCTGGACCTCGGCTACTCCCTGCCGGTCTCCACCACCAACGCCAACTACAGTCCCGATGGAATCTACGGTGAGGAAACCAGGCAAGCTGTCCAGAAGTTTCAAACCGACTGCGGGACTCTCAAGGACGACGGGGTGGTCGGGCAGAAGACCATCCGGGAGCTGGATCGGCGATTCGGTGCTCTCCGGCACCAGGTCCGCCTCCATTTCCGGTCGATTGCCCAGACGCACGTCGCTTTCCAGCGGAGCTTGTCCAACGCCGAACTCGTGTACGCGATGTACGGCATCGAGATCGAGTTTGCCTCCGGCGAATCCATCCACCTCACGCCCGCCCAGCGCGCGCTTTTCGACAGGGTCGATCAGGCGTGCAACTGGGACCTCGACGACGGCGAAATCAACGAGCTTCAGGGACTCGGATCCCGCGCCCCAGCGAACGAGATCCTCGTCTTCTATGTCAACACCTTCGCTGACAACAACCTGCTCGGTTGCGGCGGTCACGCCAGGAACCGGCCTGCCTGCACGATTGCGGCCCACGCCGGCGCCTGGGACACCGCGCATGAAGTCTGCCACGTGCTGCTCACGTCGAGCTTCAACCCCGTGCACATCTCCGACCAGCGGAACCTGATGCATCCCGAGAGCCGCTCGTCGCCGACCCCGCCGGTGCTCACGGATCGGCAAGTCAAGCAGATTCGCAACAGCCCGCTCTGCCGGGCAATCTGATTGGCCACCCAGACCGGCGCCCGGTCGCCGAGAGCCGCGCGGGGCCAATCCGCGCGGCCGGCGGTCTGCCGGGCTAGCGGCAGAGCGGCTCTCGCGCTTGCTGGCGGACGGCCTGGCAGAACGCCTGGATATTTGCCGTCGAGACCTTCGGCGGCATGCCGCCCCCGCAACTGAACAGGATCCGCCGCTGGTCTTCCACCGATTCGACCATCGCCCGGGTCGCCCGGCGGACCTCGTCGGGGGTCCCGGCCGCCAGCACGTCGCGCGGTGGAAGATTCCCCAGGAGCACGACCGGCTCGCCTGCCAGTTGGCGAATCTCCCCCAGGCTGTGCTCGAACCCGAAATTGAACAGGTTGAATCCCATCTCCGCCAGGCACCGGGCGGTGATCAGCCCCCGCGCGTCGTTGTGAAGGGCCTTGATCCGCACGTCCAGTGCGGCCGAGATCCGCCGGAAGGCGGGCAAGGCGAACTGGCGGAAATCCCGCTCGCCAACGAAACCGATCAGATCGTCGAGGACCAGAATCCCGTCGATCGAATCGAAGCGTTGCCGCTGATAGCCGAGCCAGTCAATCACGAAGTCGGTGACCAGGTCGATCAGCTTCACTGCGGCCGCCGGTTCGGTCTTCAGAGCGATCAGCAGTTCCGTATGGCCGGCCAGGAAGGACGCGATGTTCAGCGGCCCGCGGCTGACGGCGAAGCGGATGCGGTGGCCGGCCGCCTCGATCTCGCCGCGGCAGTGCTCGAGCCGCTTGACCACAAACGGGCAGAGGCCGTCGGTCCGGCAGTTCGGCCGCGCGAGGCGGTCGACGTCGTCCAGACAGTGCAAAACCTTCTCGGCGAAGGGGAAATCATTGTCCGCAAAGACACATTTCGCCCCGAACGCGGACGGCTCGGTGCACATGCCGAATTCCGACCAGAACCCCGGCAGAAAGACCACGTCGGGAAACTGCCGGACCGCGCGGAAGTTGGCCTCCAGCCACCGCGGCTGGCTGGCGTAGTAGTCCAGGATCGAGCATCCCGCCCAGCCGGGCAGCCAGGGACTATCGATGATGAATGCAACCGGCAGGGGATCGAGCCGTTCGCCGTCCAGCACGCGGAGAAGCTGCTCCCATTGGGGATCGGTCATGAGGGTTCAGGGTTCAGGGTTCAGGAATCCGGCTCATGCCGGGCAATAGCGGAACACGGGACATGCCTGCTCGGCGAGGTGTTCGATATCGGCGATCCCTATCCGGCCGAGCTGCTCCAGGTACTCCACCCGGGCGCCCACGTCGGTCAGGGCGAGCAGCGCCGGGTAGCCGCGCTGGCGCGAGTACATCCGCTCGCTGAGTTGGTCGACGCAGAGCGGCTCCGGCGCGCCGGAGAGGATTTCAAGCAACCGTTCAAGCCGCCGCTGGTGGGCAGCCCGGATCTCCTCCAATCTGTGGGCCAAGTCATGGATCACCGGTTCGTGGCCCCCCATCGCCAGACGGAACGGTCCGCAGCGCTGGATCCTCTTGAGCGAGTCCAGGTAGTGCCCCAATCCCGTGTAGGCGGCGACGCTTTCGGGCCAGAGCTGTGAGACCGTTCTGGCCAGGATATGGTCACCCGCCAACAGGATGTCGCCAACGGCCAGGCAGACATGCCCGGGGCTGTGGCCGGGCGTATGGATGACGCGAAACGGGCCGGCGTCCTCGCCGTCGATGAGCTCGCGATCGACGGCGACGCTCTCGATCCGCCCTTTCACATAGCCGAATTCCGCGAGGATTTCGCGGCGGCGGTCGCCGGGCACGCCCGCCTGCCGGAGAAACCGATCGAAGGCGAAGTTGCTGCGTGCCGCCCGCTCGTCGTAAGCCTCCACCGCGCGGCGATCGAGGGCGTGCACGGCCACCTCGGCGCCGGTCCGCCGCACAATCTCCGGCAGGCCGCCGAAATGATCGATGTGGGCGTGGGTCAGCACGACGCGGCCGATATCCCCCCAGGAGAAGGCCTCTCCGAAGCGCGCGCGAACCTCTTCCAGCCCTTGAAAGATCTGGCTCGTGCAGATTCCGGAACCGCTCCCCGTGTCGATCAGCGTCGGCGTCTCGATTCCCAAAAGGAGGTAAACCCGCCCACTTAGCAGAGGCAGGACGTCGCAGGAAATTCGGTAGATGCGGACACCTGTACTGGAGACGAATTGTTTGAGAGCGGGGAGGGTCGGCATGCGGCACAAGGGGTTCGGCGGTTTCGCGGATCGAGCTTCGCCTGGCGACAAGCGCGGCGGAGCTTCTGATGCTAGGCTTGCCGGCCATCGAGTGTCAACGGGGGAAGAAGCCCGAGGGACGCGATCCGCGGGCAGCCGGCAGCAGGTCGCAAGCCGGGGCCGCCCCGCACCCCGCACTTGCTCCGTGCGCTGCGCCTGCTCCGCGCGTTGCGGCCTTCCGCGAGGCCCGGCGATGCCCCTTGTTTGCTTGCACGCGTCTTGCGACTCCGTTAGACTGGCGGGCACGCTTCTTCACGGGAGACAGGCATCATGAGCAAGGTGATTCTGGCCCTGGACCAGGGAACCACTTCCAGCCGCGCGATCGTTTTTTCGCACGACGGGACGATCCGCAGTTCCGCCCAGCGCGAATTCCGGCAGATCCTGCCCGCGCCGGGAATCGTCGAGCACGACGCCAACGAGATCTGGAGCTCGCAGCTCGAGGTCGGCCGCGCGGCGCTCCGCAACGGCTCGATCGACCCGGCCGACGTGGCGGCCATCGGCATCGCCAACCAGCGCGAGACGGCCGTGCTCTGGGATCGCGGCTCGGGCAAGCCCGTCGTCAACGCCGTCGTCTGGCAGAGCCGCGCCAGCGCGCCGGTCTGCGAGCGACTCAAGAAGGGAGGGCTCGAACCGCTCTTCCGCGGCAAGACCGGCCTGCTCCTGGACGCCTACTTCTCCGGAACCAAGATCACGCATCTGTTCGAGAAACACCCGGAATTGAAGCGGGGAGCCGAGCGCGGCGAGATCCTCTTCGGAACCGTCGACAGTTGGCTGGCGTGGAACCTGAGCGGCGGCAAGCTCCACATCACCGATCCGAGCAACGCCAGCCGCACGCTCTTGTTCAACGTTCACACGCGGGAGTGGGACGACGAATTGCTCGATATTCTCGGGGTTCCGCGGGCGATGCTGCCCGAGGTCCGCACTTCCAGCGAGATTTACGGGCAGACCGATCCTGACGCGTTCGGCCGGCCGATCCCCATCGCCTCGATGGCCGGCGACCAGCAGGCGGCCACCTTCGGCCAGGCCTGTTTCGAGCCGGGCAGCGCCAAGAACACCTTCGGGACGGGCAGTTTCCTCCTCCTGAACACCGGCAACAAGCCGGTCCCGTCGCAGAACAACCTCTTGACCACGATCGGCTGGCAAATCGGCGAGGACGTGACCTACTGCCTGGAGGGCTCCGTGTTCGTTTCCGGCGCCGTCGTCCAGTGGCTTCGCGACGGGCTGGGGCTGATCTCCTCGTCGGCCGACGTCGAGTCGCTGGCGAGCGGCGTGGAGGACTCCGGCGGCGTCTACTTCGTGCCGGCGCTGGTCGGGCTCGGCGCGCCCCACTGGGATCCAAATGCCCGCGGCACGATCATCGGAATCACGCGCGGGACCACGGCCGCCCATATCGCCCGGGCGGCCATCGAATCAATGGCCTACCAGTCGGTCGACCTTGTCGAGGCGATGCAGAAGGACTCGGGCATCGTCCTGCAAAATCTGCGCGTCGACGGCGGCGCATCGGTCAACGACGCGCTGCTCCAGTTCCAGTCGGACCTGCTGGGGGTCAACGTCCTGCGTCCCCGCGTGGCGGAGACTACAGCGCTTGGCGCGGCCTATTTGGCGGGGTTGGCCACCGGTTTCTGGAGCGACCTGGCCGACATCGCCCGCCACTGGGCACTGGAGCGGGAGTTTACACCGGCGATTGCCGCCGACCAGCGCGAGCGGCTCTGCCGCCGGTGGCGCGAAGCGGTCCGCCGCTCCCTCGACTGGGCGGCCACGTGACAGCGAACCGGCCCGACGCGGCGTCTCGACCAGCGCGAGCGGCTTCCCGGCCTTCCGTGCCATCATTTCGCCGCTCCGGCTTCGGGATTGCGCAGGGGGGGCCGGTTGTTGCGACCGGACTCTCCGCCCGCTAGAATCCAGCTTCGTCGAATGACTCGGCGCAGATCGCCGGGGTTCTGATCCGGTGCGCCGAAGAAAACACACTTCGAGCGTGGCAGACGCTGTCCCTTGTCCACAGCAGTCCGAGGAGATACCGATGAAGAGCCCGACAGGCGGAAGTTACCCTGATCTTCGGCACCAGCACAAGACGCCGTGCCACTGTTGTCCGGACCACGGTTGCGCGGAGGAGCACGGCATGTCGCGGAGGGGCTTTCTCGCTGCGGCGGGCCTCGGCGGAACCGTGCTCAGCGGTTTGAGCTGGGCGGCGCTGGGCGCGGCCGGAGAGCCGGGATTGCCCAGCCCCAAGCCGCGCGTCCCCTTGAAGGTCTTGCCGATTCTCGTCTGGGACCATCCGCAGCGCGCCGAGCAGCGGTCGTGGCGCAACTGGGGCGGGGTCCACACGCCCGAAGCCGCCGCGGAAGAAGTTGCGCGGATCAAGCAAGAGCTTGCCGAGATCGCCAAGACGGCTGACTTCCCCGTCGAGTTCGCCGAGGTCGCCTCGGTCAACCGGATGGCGGACATGGCCAGATCGCCCCAGGTGGAGGCGGCCGACGCAATCATCGTCTATGGGGCCGGCCACGACATCGGCGGATGCGAGAACTTCGGCAAGGACGTGATCCTCTTCCAACGCCATCGCTCGGGGCCGGTCTACCTGCAATACGAGATCGTCAGTCCGCGGTTCCTCCGCCAGCACACCGACCGGGCCGCCTTCGCCCACATCCGCGACGACGACGTGGTGACCGATCGGCCGGACGAGATCGCCTGGCGGCTCCGCGCGCTATGCGGCCTGAAGAACACGCGGGGCACGAAGGTCCTCTGCATCGGTGGGCCGAACGCCTGGGCGCAGCCGAAGGGTGTGGTCCCGGAACTGGTCAGGAAGATCTGGGGTCTCGACCTGGTGACGATTTCCTACGACGAGCTGGGCCGGATGATCGGCGAGGCCCGCGCCGACCAGGCGGCGGTCGCCCTGGCCAAGAATCGCGCCGACACATACCTGGGCGAGGCGGGTGTCCAATTGGAGACCCAGCGCCAGTTTGTCGACAACTGCTTCCTCTTGGACCAGGTGTTTCGCCGCTTGATGCGCGAGGCCGACACGAAGGCGATCACGATCTCCGGCTGCATGGGCACGATCATGCCCAAGGCGGAGACGGCGGCCTGCCTGACCCTGAGCACGCTCAACGACGACGGCTACCTGGCCTTCTGCGAGTCGGATTTCGTGGTTATCCCGTCGGGCCTGCTGCTGGCGAACATTGCCGGCAAGCCGGTGTTTCTCAACGACCCGACCTATCCGCACGACGGCCTGATCACCTTGGCCCACTGCACCGGACCGCGGAAGATGAACGGCAAGACGCTCGACAAGGTGCGGATTCTCACCCACTTCGAGTCGGACTACGGCGCCGCGCCCAAGGTCGAGATGCCCAAGGGGCAGGTAGTCACGAACATCGTCCCGGACTTCAAATCGGAACGCTGGATGGGCCTGGTGGGCAAGATCGTTGACGCCCCGTTCCTGCCGATCTGCCGCTGCCAGATCGATGTCGCCTACGACGTGCCGGACCGACGGGTCGCCGAACGGATGCCCGGTTTCCACTGGATGACCGCCTACGGCGACTACACGCAGGAGCTCGGCTACGCCCTGCGGCGGGTGGGGATCCAGTGGGACAACCTGAACGACCTCGAACCACCGCGGATCGAGGCTTGAGCGGCGCACGCGGCGGCGGAAGGAGCGGCCGATGCGTGTTTCGCCCTTTCGGACCGCCCGATTTGAAGATCGTTCACTTTTCAGTTTACCCGCGCTCCTCAATCGGCGGCGCTGCCGACCATCTCCACGCTTTGTGTCTGCTCTCGCGCAAATTCACAACGCATGGACGTCACCAAGAAATTGAAAACGGAAACGTCCAAATGGATCAAGAAACGAGCGACCGGGGCGGAGTGATTTCCAATGGCGGACCGGTTATGGGATCTTTTCCGCAAGTCAGTCAAATGCTGAGCAAATTCGACTCTACAATCGCCAATCAGGAGGAGCACCACAAGCGAATCTCGTTCCAGGACGAGTCTCGGGCGCTCTGCCAAAGGCATGGGGTCACACTCGATCAGCGCTACGCCTGGGATTGACGAAGGCGGTTATCCACTTTCTTAGGACCGCCCGGTTGGGGCTGGCCGCGTTTTGCGCGGCTCCCGACTCGCCGTGCTCCACCCTGGGCTGGCTTAGGGGTGTCCCTTCGGGACGATGGGCTGGCTTAGTGGTCCATTTTAGAAATGATGTCAAGGTTCCTAGCGCCCGTCGAGAGCGGTTCCTTTAATGTCGCGCAATCGCTGCAGCATTTCGCTCAAGAGCGATACGAACTCGGCGGAAGATGGCGGTAGTGGACCGTGATCGGG
>JAAYCB010000415.1 GCA_012744395.1 Pirellulaceae bacterium | reverse complement strand
GCGTTGGGCCTACGACGGAATCGATGAAATCGAACGCATCCAGGACTACTCCGCCACGCTCATCAAACGCGAACGGATCGACGGCAAACTGCTCGAACACGAGTACATGTTCGTGAAGATTCGCCACCGGCCGTTCAGCGTGTACATGTACTTCCTCGGACCGGAGAAGAAGAAGGGCCAGGAGGTGGTCTATGTCGAAGGCGCCAACGACGGCAAGATGTTGGCCCACGGGACCGGAATCCAGAAACTCTTCGGCACGGTCTCGCTCGATCCGACCGGCCAGATTGCGATGACCGACAATCGCTACCCAATCACTGAAGTCGGCATCGTCACGCTCGTCCGCCGCCTGATCGAAGTCGGCGAGAAGGACGTCCAATACGGGGAATGCGAAGTCAAGTACTTTCCCGGCGCGAAGATCGAGAACCGACTCTGCACTTGCCTCCGCGTCATCCACCCGGTGCCTCGCCGCAATTTCCTCTTCCACATCGCTCAGATTTACGTCGACGACGAACTGAACCTCCCGATTCGCTACGAGGCCTACGATTGGCCGGCCGAGGAGGGCGGCAAGCCCCAGTTGACCGAGGAGTATACCTACCTGAACCTGAAGCTGAACAATGGTTTCACGGACGCGGATTTCGACATCCGGAACCCGAATTACCAGTTCAAATCGAAATGACCGTTGCCTGACGCGCGACACGCGTTCCCCAAGAGACGACCTCGCCGCTCCGTTTTCCGGAGTTGCGAGGTCGTACCCGTTTGCCATCGTCTCGACAGGCGTGTCGCGCCTCCCCCGTGGCGCAGACTCTCAGGCCGATAACAGGAGGGGCGGCCCATGCCCGGTCCCGCATCCCCGCCGGAGGCGACGCCGGCCTGGACATCCATCCGCCGTTGGCGGAAAATCGTCGCCATCCTGCTCGTACCGGTGGTCTGCTGCCTCGCGCTCGCGGTGCTGTGCATGATCTTCGAGGAACAGTTCATTTTCTTTCCGTCTCGCTATCCCCAGGGCGACTGGAATCCCGCCGGCCTGAAGTTCGAAGACGCCCAGTTCACGGCCTCTGACGGGACGCCGCTCCACGGCTGGTACGTTCCCCACGAAAACCCGCGAGCCGTGGTGCTCTTCAGCCACGGGAATGCGGGGAACCTCAGCGATCGGGCGGAAATGCTCCGCGCCTTGAACGGCCGGGCCGGCGTGAGCGTGATGATCTACGACTATCGCGGCTACGGCAAGAGCGGCGGCCGTCCGGCCGAGAAGGGATTGTTGCTCGACGCCCGGGCGGCGCGCGCCTGGTTGGCCCGCCGCGCGGGAGTCGCCGAGACTCGGATTGTCCTGATGGGCCGCTCGCTCGGCGGCGCCGTGGCCGTCGACCTGGCCGCCACGGACGGCGCGCGCGGCCTCGTGCTCGAAAGCACCTTCACCTCCATTGCGGAGATGGCCGCCGTGCATTACCCCTGGCTGCCGATGCGAAGCCTGATCCGCAACCGCTTCGATTCCCTGGCGAAGATCGGCCGCTACCGCGGGCCACTCCTGGTCAGCCACGGCGACTCCGACCGCGTGGTCCCCTACGAAATGGGAAGACGGCTGCTGGCGGCCGCCAACGAGCCCAAGACGTTCCTGACCATCGAAGGCGGCGATCACAACGATCCACAGCCGCCGGACTACGATCGCCAACTGGTCGAGTTTCTCGACGGGCTGCCATGACGCAGCCGCACGATGCTTCGCGGCAATTCCCGGCCGATTGCCGCGATTGCCCGGACGTGCCCCGTCCAGCGAAGCACTCCGCGCAGCCTGCCGCGGACCGCCGCCGGAGTCCTCCGCAAGAGCCGTGCGCGGTCAACTCCCCATCCCGGAGAAGACCTGTTCGAGATACGCCCTGGCCAACCGGTAGATGCCCGCGTGCTGGCTTTCGCGGGGGCCGGCGATGTTCAGCGTGCCGACCCCCGCCCCGCGAATCCACTGGCGGACCGTCTCGGCCGGCGGCGGCCGTTCCAGGTCGACCAGCAGGCACGGCCGACCGTGCTGCCTGGCCAGCCGGCGCGTGAGCTCCGTGCCGCCCCGGAGAGGCTCCAGGTAGAGGATCAAGGTCGCGTCCGAATCGATCACGTTCTGCTCGGTCCGCGCGGCGTAGAGCGGCGAGTCGGTCTCCCGAAGCTGGTACAGCGCGGCAATCGTGCCGTCCTCGGCCAGCCGTCCGCGCGGGCACCATCCCCCGTGATCCAGGCCCAGCGCGATCGCCGTGTCGAGCCCCGCACGATCGACGCCGGTCTGCCCTCCAGAGACAATTCGGATCTCGGCTGCTGGCGGCTTGTCCAAGCGCGGCTCCCGGCCCTAAGGCCCCACCGTCCCTACCGCAGGCTGCCTTCCGCCGGCCGCTGCGTCACCGCCGGCGATCGATCGGCTTCGTCCGGCAGCATCAATCGCATACCCGGCGTCAGGTAGTTGATCTGGTCGCCAAGGACCCGGCGGTTCAACTCGATCACTTCCGCTACGCGCGCCCGGCTTCCGAGTTCATAGCGGGCGATGTCGAACAGCGTGTCGCCCTCTTGTACCACGTAGACGCGCCCTCCCCGAAGCGGCTCAGCGGCGGCGGCCAGGCTGCGGTTCTTGGCGGCGTCGCGGTGATCCGGTTTTGGGCAGAGGGCGGGGTATCTGGCCTCGAGTTGTTCAACCGGCGGCACTGCGATGACGTCGCCGATGCGGATGCTGTCCGCCTCGGGATACTTGTCGCGATTGTGCTGCGCCAGTGCGCGGAAATATGCGCCCGAGCCATACGCCTTCCTGGCGATCGTGTAGAAGTTGTCATTGGGACTGGCGGTATACTTGCCGTCGATAACCGTCACCACCGGTTGCTGCCAGGCGTGGGGCGCTGGCCCCGCCCCGGCCTGATCCGGTTCCGCAAGGCCGGCATACTGAACCGGCGTCTGCGATGCCAACGGGGTGGCAGGGGCGGGCGGGGAGGACTCAACCGGCCAGCGGGGCACGGCTCCTTGGGGAGCATCCGGGGCCTGGCGGGGATCCGCATCCGGGCTCCGCGCGTCGCTTGCGTTCGACAGGTTCTGGACTGGAGCAACCCCGTTGATCGGCGCCCCATACGGCGCCCCATCCGGCGGCGTCGCCGGCAAGGGGCCGGTTGGCGCTGCGTGGGCCGGCGGCGCGGAATCGGGATTCGGCCATCCGCCGCCGGGCTGCTCCGGATCGCTCCCTTGAGCCGACGGATTGGCCGCCAGCGGAGGCGGTTCAACCGTCGCGGACGACGGGACAAGAGGCGAAGCCATCGCCGACTCCGCCGCGGCGGCCTCAACGATGCCCGGCGGAGAATCGGCCAGTCCGCCTCCGCGCTCATCTGCACCGGCTGCCGGCGGATTCGTGTCCGGCTCACCGGCCTGTTCCGCGGCGCGGCTCTCGCTCGTCGCGCCGGCATTCCATCCGGCCGCCGCCGCCATCGCCGCCGCCGGCGAGGGCATGGGGGGGATCGACGGAATCGGCGGGGCCGCTTCCGCAACCTTCTCGGCCCCGGTCGCCACGGCATTCCACTGGGCGGGCAGCAGGGGACCGGCTCCCGGTTCCGCATCGGGGCGAACGACTGCCGGAATGTGGTCGGCGGACAGACTGGCGAAGACATTGTCGCTGTCCCCCTCCTCCGCTCCGAGGCCGTCTTCCGCGACAGCGTCGGCGGCCTCGTCGCCGGGGAAGACCTGCGTCGCCACCACGTACCCCACGGCAACCAGCGTCAGGGCGAGCACGGCCAGGCCGATCTTGACCTCGCGCCCTCTGCCCGGCTGATTCGGCAACGCGGAATCGCCCGGCAGGGGAGCGGCAAACGGTTCAAGCTTCTCTTGCGGTTTCTTGTTCTTGGTCATCTCTCAGCCTCCTTGCCGAGTAGCGCGTCAAGCCGCAACCGAGTCATACTGTTCGCAGAGGTTACGGGTGAATGCCGAATAGCGCAGGAATGTCGAATGTCCAGGGGCGAATGGGGAATGCTGAAAACGGGCGGGCCATCGCTCTGCTGGCTGTCAGCGGTAACCTGTAGCCTGCCACCTCCGCCCGCTTCTCAGAGCCGCTCCGCGACGCGAAGTTTCGCGCTGCGGCTGCGGGGATTCGCCGCGGCCTGCTGATCATCCGGGCAAACGGGTTTCTTTGTCAAGACGGCCAGCCGCGGATCGCCGCGAAACGCCTCCTTGACGCGCCGGTCTTCGAGCGAGTGAAAACTGATCACGGCCAACCGCGCGCCGCAGGCCAGGCAGTCGGGAATCCTGCGGAGCGCGATTTCCAGCGACTTGAGTTCATCGTTGACGGCAATCCGCAGGGCCTGGAACGTTCGCGTCGCCGGATCGATCCGCTCCTGCCGTCTCGACGCGGGAATCGCCCGGCGAACGATTTCGGCCAACTCGGCAGCCGTGCGAATCGGCTCTCTCTTACGGCGGTCGACGATCGCTCGGGCAATCCTCCGACTGTATCGTTCTTCCCCGTACGCAAAGATCAGATCGGCCAGGTGTTCCGCACTGAGCCGGTTGACAAGGCGCGCGGCCGGTTCGCCGCGCATCGGATCGAACCGCAAATCGAGCGGTCCTGCGGCCGAGAAGCTGAAACCGCGGCTCTCGTCGGCAAGTTGATCGCTCGACAGCCCCAAGTCCAGCACCACCCCCTCGACCGTCTCGATCTCCAAGTCCCTCAGCACCTCCGGCAAATCGCAGAAATTGGCCTGCACAACGGTCACGGGCAAGCCGCCCAACTCCGTCTTGGCGCGTTCGACCGGGCGGGGATCTCGATCCAGGGCGATGACGCGCCCCGCGCCGCCGACCGCCCCGGCCAGTGCACGGGCGTGCCCTCCGCCACCGAGTGTGCCATCGACAACGACAGCCCCCTGGCGAGGCCTGAGCCAGTCGACGATTTCGTCCAGAAGGACGGCAACGTGGATCGAGGAGCCTTCCCCCATTGTATTCCCATCTCGGTTGCCCCGCCGAGTCTCGCTACTCCGTCGCCGCGCGGCAGCGCCGCCAACCGAAATCGGCAAAAACACTCGACCTCAGGCACGTCCGTGTGCCCGAGCGAGGTTGAGTGTTCGCGGTTCCCTCGTCGGCGAAGGCGACGACTGGCTCCGCAAGTCGCGGCCGGGAGGATCCCGCCTCCCATACCTGTAGGGCCATCAAACCCCCAAGAGGTTCGGCCAGACGTCTGTCGGTGGCCGGTAACAGACGCCCGCGGACCCTACACACGGCGAATGGACGGACGGACAATCCTTCGCAATGATTCTCCTATACAGCTACTGGAGGCACGGATCGCCCACGGGGCGATTCCCGGCCCGCCGGGCAAAGAGCCAGACGCCGCAGCGCCCTTTTCTTCACCCAGCCCGGTTCACGGAAGGGATTGGTCAAAGGCCGCCTCGGCGATCTCGTCGAAGCGGCTCTGCTTGTCTTCCAGGTACTCCAGCCAACGCGCGGCCGCCCAGAGTTCCAAGTGGTCCTGAACACCGAGCAAGACAACCTCCTTCTCCAGACACGCCAATTGCGCCAAATCTCCGGGTACGCGGATTCTCCCCTGCCCATCCAGCTCAACTCGCTGCGCGCGAGCGTAAAACAGCCGTGTGAATGCTCGCACCTGCTGCTGCGTTGGCGAGACCTTCGCCAACCGCTCCGCCAATTGGGCGAAAGACTCCTCCGTATAAATGGCTAGAGATTGATCCGTTGCTGGGGCGATATACAGGTTTCCACCTTGCGCGCATCCGAGTCCCTCGCGGAGCCGCTTGGGAATCGCAACTCGCAGTTTCTCATCAATCGCGCGGGGAAACGTGCCTGTCAGAAGCATCTTGTGCGCATTTTCAACGCGATCTCTGCCTCACGAACCTCTCTGGGAGCCGTTCGTTACCACTACTCCCCACTGGGCCCCACAAAGGCCCAAGGATACTCGTTTCTCTTGATACGTCAACGGGGCTTTTCTGCATTCCGTCACGGCCCGTTCGCCACCGCAGGCCGCAGGTCGTGGCGCCGGACCGACTTCCGTCGCGGGAGCTGGCGGAAAAATTCTTTTTCCACGAATTCTCCCGACGCGGGTCACCCCCCAGCAAGCGACTCCCAAAGCCGTTGATAGGCGGCGATCATCGCCCCCAGCGAGAACTCGGAGGCGGCCCGCTGGCGGTTCTCCAGCCCAAGCTCCGCTCCGCTGCGACGGTCCTCGATCAACGTAACCAGTCTGTTTACAAAGGTCGGGGTGTCTCCATAGGCAACCGTTTGCGCCGCCGCCGGCCCGAGCAGTTCCCTTGTCCCCTCCACATCGGTCGCCAGGACGGGCAGCCCGAGGGCCATCGCCTGGAGCACGACGTTCGGCATCCCCTCCCAGCGGGAGGGCAGGACGAGAAGATCGCTCGCGGCGAGGATCTCGGCTACGTTGGGACGCCAGCCGGCGAACCGGACGCGACCGCCAATTCCCAGCCGGACCGCTTGCCTCTCCAGCGCGGCCCGCTGGCGGCCGTGGCCCACCAGCAGGAGATCGTGGCTGGCCAGCCTGGGGAGCCACTCTACCGCGGTGTCCAAGAGCCAAGACAGCCCTTTTTGCGGATCGAGACGCCCGACAAACGTCACGGCCCGCCTCCCAGCCGCGATCCCGTATTCCGCCAGGCTGGCCGCCTTGACCGCGCGGAGCCGGTCCACGTCGATCCCATTGGGAATCACCACCAGACGATTGTTGTCGATTCCGGTATTCCGCGCGGTGAAATCCGCAACCGCGCGACTGACGCAGACGTGCCGGTCCACGAGGTTTCTCGTCCACCGCTCCACCCAGAGGTGCCAGCGGGCGCGATGCTCCGCCACGCGGACGCCAGAGACGACACAAGGCACACCGGCACGCCGAGCCGCCAGACGGCCGACGATATTGGCGTGAAACAGGAAGGTTTGGATAACCTGCGGATTTTGCCGGCGCAGCCGCTCCGACAGGTCGCGGATCACGCGCGGGAGACTCCACAGGTGCCGCGCCCCGAGGTAGTGAACCGCGATGCCGGCCCGCTCGACCGGCGCGCCGCACGAAGCTTCGTCGTTTTGTGGGCGGGGTGCCAGACAGTAGACGACCGGCGAAAATCGCCGGCGATCCACGCCGATGACGAGCTCTTCGAGGCATCGCTCCGCTCCGCCCACGTCAAGATCGGTGATGCACAGGGCTAATCGAATCGGCGGCATGAACAATCCTCTTGGGACGACGGTTGTGCGGCGGGGGCGGATTGGGCACCTGCCGCCCGCACGTCCGGAAGCTTATACTCTCGGAGAGAACGGTGGCAAAGCTCACGTTAACCGGTTCCCCCGGCCGGGTCGATTGGTTTTGCGGCCGTTAGACGGTCTGCGGCCGGTGTGGTCGGGCAGAAAATTCGGGATTTCCGCCCGCCGGTACAGGCCATCGTCCAGCGCTGAAGCCCCATCGATGGACAACATCGAACAGTATACTTACGAACTGCCAAAAGAATTGATCGCCCAACAGCCGCTGCGGGTCCGCAGCGACGCGCGGTTGATGGTTGTCGACCGTCGGCACAACTCCTTATCTCACAAGCATGTTCGCGACCTGCCGGAGATTCTCGAAGCGGGCGACTGCCTGGTTCTGAACAACACGCGCGTTGTTCCGGCCCGGCTGGTCGGCTTCCGAACACGCACCGGTGGCCGCTGGGAAGGCCTGTTTCTGGAGGCCGCCGAGGGGGGGATTTGGCGGATTCTCGGTAAGACACGCGGAAAGCTGACTGCCGGCGAAACGCTTACCCTGACCGGACCGGAGGGCACGCAAAGCCTCGAGCTTCGGTTGGGCGTTCAACAGCCCGATGGCATTTGGCTCGCCCGTCCACAATCCGCCGAGCCGACCGTGACGCTCCTCGGTCGCGTGGGCCGCGTGCCCCTTCCGCCTTACATCCGCAAGGGGCAGATGGTTGATTCCGATCGTGAGAACTACCAGACCGTCTATGCCAGGGTGCCGGGCGCGGTGGCCGCTCCGACGGCCGGCCTCCACTTCACCGATCCCCTGTTGCAGAGACTCGCCGCCCGGCAGGTCTCCGTCTGCCACCTGACCCTCCACGTGGGCCTGGGCACCTTTCGGCCAATTGAAACCGCTCGGCTGGACCAGCACGTGATGCACAGCGAGTGGGGTGTGATCGATGCTCCCACCGTCGCCAGGCTGGTCGAATGCCGTCGCAGCGGCGGCCGGATCGTTGCCGTGGGGACCACGTCGGTGCGGCTGCTGGAGTCGGCGTCGGCCAACGGCGAGTTGCGCCCGTTTACCGGCCACACCGACCTGTTCATCCGCCCGCCCTACCGGTTCAAGACCGTCGACGCGATGATTACCAATTTCCATTTGCCCCGGACAACCCTGCTCGTGCTGGCGCGGACCTTCGGCGGCGACGACCTGATCAATCGGGCCTATCAGGAGGCCATCCGGCACGAATACCGATTTTACAGTTATGGCGACGCGATGCTGATCGTCTGATCGGGCGGGAGGTTTTGCCGTCGATTCGCAGCTGCGTATACTTCTGTTTGGAGGGCGACAGGCCGCCCGCAGACCGCGCGTCTGAGGCCGCGGAGACCGGCGACCTGGAGCCTTTGCCCTTTCGCCGCAAGGAGTCGTGCCCGTGTCCGCCCCAGCCGACGAACGCGTCCTGGTCGTTCCCACCGAGTTGTTCCGCCGGATCGGCCATTTTCAGGGGTTCTGCGGCGATGTCGGCCGGTATCTGCCCGAGCTTCTCAGCCCGGAGAACACGATCTACCGGTCGCGCCGCGAGGTGGAGAACGATCCTGACTACAAACAGTTGATCCCCTACGTCATTTTCTGCCACCGCGACCAAGGCGGTGTCCGCCGCGTGTTTCAGTACACCCGCGGGTCGGGGATGGGCGAGGACCGGTTGCACCGCAAGCAGAGCGTCGGCATCGGCGGGCACATTTCGGCGATCGATGGCCGGGGGCAAGGTTGCCCGTACACCGAGGGGATGCGGCGCGAATTGGATGAGGAGGTCCAGATCGATACGCCCTACCGGAATCGCCAGGCGGGACTGATCAATGATGACGAGACGGAAGTCGGCCGAGTCCACTTGGGAGTCGTCCATTTGTTCGACGTGGATGATCCGCGGGTCCACCCGCGGGAAGAAGACATCATCGAGTGTGGGTTTCGCCCTGTCGAAGAGATTCTCGCTTCGCTGGCTGGTTTTGAGACCTGGTCACAGATTTCGATCCGCGCGTTGTTCGGTGGAATGGCGGGGCTCTGTTGAGCAGTCGCCGGCGCTGCCACCGCGCCGATCCCCGGGGCCTCGATTCTCATGAATCCCGACCGACCGATCTACATGGACCACCATGCGACGACACCGGTTGATCCCCGGGTGTTGCAGGCGATGCTGCCGTTTTTCAGCGAGGAATTCGGCAATGCGGCAAGCACCACCCACGGCCTCGGCCGGATGGCTTCCGAGGCGGTCAACGGCGCGCGGGAGACGATCGCCGCAATCCTCGGCGCCCGCCCGCGGGAGATCGTCTTCACAAGCGGCGCCACGGAAAGCAACAACCTGGCGATTCGCGGCGTCGTCGATCGGCGGCAGAACGCTGGCCGGCACATCATCAGCGTGACGACCGAGCATCCGGCGGTCCTCCATCCCCTCAAGCGCCTGGCCGACCGGGGGTACGACGTCAGCTTGCTCCCCGTGGCGCCTGCGGGCGACGCAGAGGCCGGACTTGTCCGCGTCGAGCAGGTGGCCGATGCGCTCCGCGACGACACGGTCCTTGTCACGGTGATGCTGGCCAACAACGAGATCGGCGCGATCCAACCGGTCGAACCGATCGCCCGGCTCTGCAAACAGCGCGGGATCCTCATCCACACCGACGCCACCCAGGCCGTTGGCCGAATGCCCGTCGATCTTCGCCAGCTCGAAGTCGACCTGATGAGTTTCAGCGCCCACAAGATGTATGGCCCCAAGGGGATTGGCGGACTATACGTCCGCCGCCGCAACCCGGTCGTGAAGCTTGAGCCCCTCCTGCTGGGTGGCGGGCACGAGGGAGGACTCCGCAGCGGAACGCTCAACGTGCCGGGGATCGTCGGCATGGCGACGGCCCTGGAGATTTGTGCGGGCGAAATGCAGGGCGAAATGGCCCGGCTGGCTGGCCTCCGCGGCCGGCTTTTCGACCGCCTGGCCGCCGCATTGGACGAAATCCGTCTCAACGGCCCCGCCCTCGACCGCCCCGCTATCCGCCTGCCCGGCAACCTGAACGTCTCGTTTGGCGGCGTCGATGGCGAGACGTTGCTCTTGAACGTACCGCGTCTGGCAGCCAGCAGCGGCAGCGCTTGCACCTCGGCTCACCCCCAACCGAGCCACGTCCTGCGGGCCTTGGGACTCAGTCACGAGGCGGTTCGTGGCAGCATCCGTTTCGGCCTGGGGCGCGGCAACACGGAGGCGGAAGTCAACGCCGTGTCCGCAGCGATCATCGACTCCGTCCGGCGGCTTCGCCGATCGAGCAGCCGCCCCGCTGTCCAGTCCGGCGCGTGATCCGGTCTCCCCGGAATCGGTAGAAAACCTCAAGATTCTTGTGGAATTGCCGACAACACCTGTATGCCGCAATTGCCGGCGCCGCTTGCCAAGGAACGATCCTTCCCGCGCCGGGACCCGCCCCGAGGGGGATGCTTGCGCGCATGACTACACGGAATTTGACTGACAGTCCCCGGCTCTTGCGGAGTCTTCATGGACACATTTGCCCTGCTGACGGCCTGCGTGCTGGTTCTCGGCCAGGCGGATTCACGTGCGGAACCGCCGAACCCCGCGGCGGATGGGGAAGAATCCCGGCAGCCCGCCCCGATCCTGATCGATTGGATCCATGCCAACGATTTCTCCATGGTTGGCCTGCGGCCGGGGGTCTATGACTATCACGCCACGTGCGGGTCTCGTCACGGATTCGAGTACCTCGCCTTGCGCGGATATCCGCAGGATTACGCCCTTCGCGGCCGCCTGACTCCCGAACGGCTCGCGCCGCACAAGCTCCTGGTCATCAACCTCGTCTCGGCTGAACGCGAACCGTTCCTGGTTTCCGAGATCATGGCGATTCGCTCTTACGTCGACCGTGGCGGGTCGCTGTTCCTTGTCACCGAACACTCCAATGCCTATTTCCACTCGCATCGCCTGAAGCCGCTGCTCAGCATGCTGGGAATCGCTTCATCGACCGATACGGCGTGCGAGGTGCGGCCCCTGACGCTGGGCCGCGGCAGCGGCTGGCTGGCCGTCACGCGGTTCGTCGATCACCCGGTCACGGCGGGGCTTGGGCGAATCGCGATGCTGTCGGGCGGAACGGTCGATCGGCGCTACGCCGTCGCGCTGACCAGCGACAAATCGTGGGCGGACCAGTGGCGGGCGGGGGTTTATGGCGAAGACAACGCAGCCGGATTCTGCGGGAATTTCCGCCGCGACGAGTCCGAGCCTCTGGGACCGCACGGCGTGGTCCTTGCGCGGGAATACGGGCGGGGCCGGATCGTGATCGTCGCGGATCAGAACATGATCAGCGACAACCTGATCAACTACGCCGACAACTACCGCCTCTGGCTGAATGCCATGGCCTGGCTCCTCCGCGACCCCGCCCTGGTTGATTGGAACGGCTACGAGTCATGGCACGCGCCTCGGATCGTGGCCTATGAACCACCCGAAAAGCCGGCCTTTGGCTGCGGCGACGAAGAGGGTTACTTCAACGCGATGAGTCTTCTGGCACGCCACCACTGGCTGCTGGTGAACGACCGATTCTCCCCACCGGCCGACCTGCGGATCTTCGCCGACGATCGCTGCACGCTATCCGCCGATCAGCGCCGAAGCCTGCTGGAAGAACTGTCCAGCGGCCAGACGCTCCTCGTCCTCACACCCGAAAGCCCCGCCAGCCAGGCCCGTGGCGGCTCGCTGGCCGACCTGCTTAGCGATCCGGATTGTCCCGAGACGGTCCGGCGAGAGACCCCGGAAGAGGTCATCCGACAACTGCCCGGCGGAGGCGCGGTGCGGTGGCTGAAGGCGGAATGGGTCGTGGACAACCAGCATCTGGACCCCCCTTCGCAGGTCCCGAGGGCCGACCAGAAGCGCCGGGCGGAGTGGTTCTTGGCCAAGCTTCAAGCGCTTCTCGACCGGGGGAAGAAGGAGCCCCCGGCGCACGATTGAGAGGCGGCGAGATTCAAAGCGCAATTGCCAATGGCCAGGGTCGGGCCAGCAGCGCCCTCGATCTGGGCCCACCGGACGTCTGGAATGCGGACCTTGGATTTGGAGCCTTGCGCGAAAGCCGGCGTCTTGCCGGGCGCTGACGTCTTGGCGGCGGCGGCCCTTGCGCGTAGGATGGAATAGTTGATCTCTGAATGTCCCCAACCGTGCGAGAGTGAATTCGATGGCCGTGACTTTGACGGAATCAGCCGCATCCGAAGTGAAACGATTGATTGAAGGGGAGAAGCTCGGCGCCAGCACCCGTCTGCGGATGGCAATCGGCGGCGGCGGGTGCAGCGGGCTGCAATACGGATTGGGATTCGACACGGAGTTCGATCCGGCCGTCGACGCCGAGTACGCGCAACACGGCGTCTCCCTGGTGACGAAGAAGAAGTTCGCGCTGCACCTCGACGGCACGACGATCGACTTCCAGGACGGCCCGATGGGTCGCGGCTTCACGATCGACAACCCGAACCACCCCAAGGGTGGCGGGTGCCCCGGATGCGGCGGTCACTGATCGCCGCTGGGGAAGATCATCGCGTCGGCAAACGTCCACTGAAACTGCGGATCGGCCGCCAGGTCGATGTGCATGGTCCGCGCGGCGAGGCGTTCCGCTTCCCGCCGTTTCTCCCGCGACAGCAGGGCGAGCCGCGCTCCGGCCAGCGACGTGTTGCCGCAATAGCGGATGCGATCGCCTGGGATCGACGGCGGAATCAGCCCGATCCGCCGCGCTTTGGCGCGGCGGATGTAGTTGCCGAACCCGCCCGCCAGATAGAGCGCGGCGACCTGCCCGGGTTCGATGCCGGCCCGCGACAGAAGCAGTTCGATACCGGTCCGGATCGCGCCGGAGGCGAGCTGCAACTGGCGAATATCCCGCTGATTCAACACAATCGCCTGGCCGGCCGCCGACTGTTCCACCGGGACGAGGAGAAAGGCCCGGTTCTGGGGATCGTCGGACACGCGCTGGCGGATGTCGTCCGGAGTGCCCGGAGGCAGATCGCTGCTTCGCCGGAAGCGCCCCTCGGGGCTGATCACCTGGAAGTCGAGGAGGATGGCGGCCAGGTCGATCAGCGCTGACCCGCACAGGCCCAGGGGCGCTGCGCGGCCGATCGTCTCGATTGCCAGGGTCCCGTCGAACGTCACCCGCTCGATCGCCCCGGCACAGGCCCGCATGCCGTGCGTGATCCGAGCGCCTTCGAAGGCCGGGCCGGCGGCGGCCGCCGCCGCCGAGAGTTTCCCGTGCGCGGAAAGCACGATCTCGCCGTTTGTTCCCACGTCGACCAGGAGCGTCGGCCCCGGCTGATCGGCCAGGTCCGTCGTCAGCATCCCCGCCACCGTGTCGCCGCCCACAAAGCCGCCGATCACCGGCAAGACGTAGACGCGCCCGCTGGGATGGATCTTCAGGGGCAACTCGCGCGCGGGAAACCGCAGCGCGGTCCGCACTGCCGGGACAAAGGGAACCTCGCCGAGACAGCGCGGGTCCAAGCGGCACAACAGGTGCTGCATGGTTGTATTGCCGGCAAACGCGACCTCGTAGATCTCCCCGCGCTGGATGCCGGCCGAGGCGGCCAGCGACTCGATCAACCGATCGACCGCCTCGAGAACCGACGCCTGAAGCCGCGCCAGACCGCCATCGCCCGCGGCCATTTGAATCCGCGTCAGCACGTCGTCGCCGAACCGCGTCTGCGGGTTGAGCTGGGTGGCGACCGCCAATTCCTCACCGCTGACCAGGTCGACCAGCGCGGCGGCCAACGTCGTCGTGCCGATGTCCACGGCGACCGCGAAGCTCTGGCCCCGGGTATCGCCGGGCTCGAAGTCCAGCAACCGGTCCTCGGCCAACACGGCGGTGCCGCAAAACCGGGCCTCGCGGAGCCGCCCGGGCAGACTGCCGAGCACCCGCAGGTCCGCCTCAAAGGGCCCGATCGCCCGCTCAAGACGCGCAGCGTCGCTGGCATCGTCGTCGCGGCTGGGCGCGGCCAGTTCGACATGCTGCTTTCGAATCGCGGCATCGATGGCGGTCGACCGATGGTGGTTCGGTGCGCCGCTGAGAATCTGATGAAATTCTGCAAGGCGGGAAAGCTCGGGGACCTCAATTCTCGCCGGTCGAACGGCCTTGGTCTGGCACGCCAGGCGGACACCGGCCTTCAGTTCCGCTTCGCTCAGCAGCCGCCGCTCCGCCGCGAGCGGCGCGGCGGCCCCCTCGCGAACGATCACGCGGCACTTGCCGCAGACCCCCTCGCCGCCGCAAGGCGCATCGAGGATGATCCCGGCATTGGCCAGCGCTTCGATCAGCGGCACGCCCGGTTCGGCGCGGATTGTCTTTCCCGAGGGATGCAGCCTGAGGGGAATCGAAGCGTCACCCATGCTGACGATCCTCGTTGGCGTCTAGTCCTTCCTGGAGCAGATCGAGGAATTTCGTAATCGTCGGGGCGAACACCTTCCGCTGCCGATGGATGATCCCCAAGGGACGTTCCAGCGCCGGCGCGATCAGGCGGACCGCCGCCAGATCCCCCCGCGCCAGCTCGGCGCGGACGGTCGGCTCGGGCAGGATGCTCACCCCCGCCTCAATTCCAATCGCCTGCTTGATCGTCTCGATATTGTCAAACTCCATCACGATGCGAACCGAGATGTTCCGCTGGCGGAAGTAGCGGTCGATTTCCTTGCGGATCACCAGATCCCGGTCGAAACCGACGAAGGCCTGGTCCTTGAGATGCTCCGCGGTGACGACCTTCCGCCTGGCCAGGGCGTGGTTCGGATGGCAGACGAGAACCATCTTCTCCGATCGCAGGGGAATCACGTTGAGCTCGACCGACGGGACGGGATAGGAGACAATCCCCAAGTCGACCTCCGAGTTGAGGACGGCCTCGTAGACCTTGTTCGGGCGGAGGTATTCCAGCTGCACCTTGGCCTTCGGGTAGCGGCGCATGAACTGCTTCATGCAGCGGCTCATATCGTGCAACCCGACCGAGTAGATCGCCGCCACGCGAACCCTCCCGGTGATCTCTTTCCGCAGCGAACGGACCTTGGTCTCAACCGCGTCGTAGAGCTCGAGCACCTCGCGAAACCCCTCGTAGCAGGCCTGCCCCTCCGGCGTCAGTACGAACGGCCGCTTGCTGCGGTCGACAAGCTGCACCCCGAAGTGCTGCTCCATCCGATGCACCGATTGGGTCGCCGCCGACTGGCTCACCTGGTTGGCGGCCGCCCCGCGAGAGAAGCTTTGGTGTTGCACCACGTCGCAAAACACGCGGATTGTGGCAATTTTCATGATGGCAATCTTAGCATAAGCTTCGCTTATGTCAACGCCGCTTCGTACCAGGGGGATCGGCCCAAGGGACCGCCGGCCGCGCGGTTCGCGCTCGGCCATGCTTCGGTGGGAATCCGCGGTTCCGGTCGCGCGGCTGCCGCGGCGGGCTTGACACGCGGCAGCGACGACCCGACATTCAGGGGATCGCATGACGCGCGCCCAACTTGCCGGAAGACGCCCCGATGAAAGCCCTGCGACTGGCCGAATGCAACCGCTTTGAGGTATGCGAGGTTCCCCGGCCCCGAATTCTGCCCGACGAGGTCCTCGTCGAGGTCAAAGTCTGCGGGATCTGTGGCAGCGATGTCCACGGCATGGACGGCTCCACCGGCCGCCGCAAGCCGCCAATCATCATGGGCCACGAGGCCTCGGGCGTGATCGCCGAGGTCGGTGCGGCGGCCACGACCTGGCGCGTCGGGCAGCCGGTCACGTTCGACTCCACGGCCTACTGCGGCAGTTGCCACTTCTGCGCACGCGGCGCCGTCAACCTTTGCGACAACCGCCAGGTGCTTGGAGTCTCCTGCGACGAATTCAAGCGCGACGGGGCATTCGCCCAGTTCGTGGCCGTCCCCGCGCGAATCCTCGTCGAGATCCCCGACGCCGTGGGCTTCGAACAGGCCGCCATGGCCGAGCCGGTCGCGATCGCCGTGCACGCCGCCGCCCGCGTGCCGCTGAACCGCGACGACGTGGTGGTCGTCATCGGCGCCGGCGTGATCGGCCTGTTGATCATCGAGGCCCTCCGGGCCCGGGGGTGCGGCCGGATCATCGCGATCGACGTGAAACGCGACCGGCTCGAGCTGGCCGCGCGGTTGGGCGCGGACTGGGGCATTTCGCCGGATGATGTCGATGCGGTTGCCGAAGTCCGCAAGTTGACCGGCGGGCGCGGCGCCGACATCGTCATGGAAGCGGTCGGCCTGAAGACCACCGTCGGCTGGGCGTTGCAGATTGTTCGCAAGGGGGGCGCGGTCGGTCTGGTCGGAAACCTGGCGCCGACCGTTGAACTGCCCCTCCAGACCGTCGTCACGCGGGAACTGACCCTCCTCGGGTCGTGCGCCTCAAGCGGCGAGTACGGCCGATGCCTGGATCTGATCGCCCGCGGTATAATCCAGGTCGACCCGCTGATCAGCGGACTGGCGACTCTCGAGGATGCCGCCGATTGGTTTGAGCGGCTCCGTGCCGGCGAGGAGCGCCTGATCAAGGTCCTGGTGCGTCCTTGAAGCCCAGCGGCGTCGTTCCCAAGCCGGAGCTTGGAAACGGGGAGACAAATTGCCAAGAGGCTTGCGGATCCACCTGAATGGGTATATGCTAGCGTTAATTCGAGGGGTGACGAAGCTGGCTGGGTGGATTAGAATCGCTAAAGGAGCGATCGTCCATCGACAGCGAAGCTAGCAACCATGAATCTGCCGTCCGACGGAGATCACGCGAATCGGCCAATCGCCGTTGGCATTGATCTTGGCACCACCTATTCCCTGCTCGCCTATCTTGATCCGGCGGGGCGGCCGATCTCTTTGCCGAATTCGTCGGGGGATTTGCTCACCCCCAGCGCGGTCATCGTCGATGAGGACGAGATCGTCGTCGGGCGGGAGGCGGTCAAGGCGTCGTCCTTTTCACCCGGCAACTATTCCGAATGCTTCAAACGCGACATGGGCCGGCAGGCGGTGCAGCGTCCGGTGCACGGCCACCACGTCCCCCCCGAGGTGCTCAGCGCGCTGGTCCTCCAGCGATTGAAGCGCGATGCGGAACAGCGTCTGGGACCGCTTTCCAAGGCGGTGATCACCGTGCCGGCCTACTTCGACGAAATGCGCCGCAAAGCGACGCAGGACGCCGGCCGGCTCGCCGGCTGGGAGGTTCTCGACATCATCAACGAGCCAACCGCCGCGGCCTTGGCATGCGGTTGGGAGCGGGGGCTGTTCGGCATGCACGGAACGAGCGCCTGCGATCCGGCGGAACGCGTTTTGATCTACGACCTCGGCGGCGGGACGTTCGACGTGAGCTTGCTGGAGATCGATTCGAGCGCGTTCCGTACGCTGGCCACCGACGGCGACGTCCGCCTCGGCGGCAAGGACTTCGACCAGGCACTGGTCGACCACATCGCCGAGCGTTTTCTGTCGGAACACGGACTGGATCCCCGCAACGACGCGCCGGACGCCGCCCAACTCTGGCGCGACGCCCAGGAACTGAAGCACGCCTTGAGCGAACATTCCAAGGCGACGACCGTGTGTTTTCACGCCGGCATCCGGATGCGGATCGAAGTCACCCGGCAGCAGTTCGAGGAGATGACCGCGCACCTGCTCCAGCGGACGGAGGAAACCGCATCGCTGGTCGCTCAGCAAGCCGGCCTCGACTGGCGGGAGATCGATCGGATTCTCGTCGTCGGCGGCGCCACGCGGATGCCGATGGTCACGAACATGCTCCGGCGGTTGACCGGCAAAACGCCCGACCTGTCGATTTCCGCCGACGAGGCCGTCGCGCACGGGGCGGCGCTCTACGCGGGCATGCTCCTGGGATTGGGCAGCGACCGCCAGCGGAGGTGCATCCTGATCAACGTGAACTCCCACAGCCTTGGCGTGGTTGGCTTTGAAGCCGGAACCGGCCGCCGCGTCAACGCCGTGCTGATTCCGAGAAACACCCCGATTCCGGCCGAAGTGACCAGGTCCTTCAAGACGTTGGAGCCGAACCAGAGGACCGTCGCCGTGCCGGTCGTGGAAGGCGAGAGCGAACGCCCTGAGTTCTGCGTCTCCCTGGGGAAGTGCGTCGTCCGCGACTTGCCGCCCGACTTGCCCAAAGGGACCCCCGTCGAGGTCACTTATCGCTACGCCCTGAACGGCCGCGTCTCCGTCTCCGCGCGGGTGCCGAGCACGGGCAGGTCGGCGGAGGTCGAGATCGAGCGCGACCGCGGCCACATCAACGCGGACTTGCCGACGTGGCGGAATCGCCTGCTCAAAGCGGCCCCACCGCCGCTGGGCGGCCACATCTCCTCGGAAAACACCGACGAGACGGACCTTGCCACCCGCGACGGGATCATTCGCCAACTCGACACCCTCTACACCCAGATTGGCCAGGCGGCGGTCGCGGCACACCTGCCGAAGGGGCACGAGGCCGCGCAGCGGGCCGCCCGCACCGCGGCCGAAGAGCTCCGGCGCGCCCGCCAGGCCCTGGCCGAGGCGGAACAGCGGCGCGCGGAGACCCACGGCCCGGCGGAAGCGGCCCGGCTGAGTGCCGAAGTCTCCAACGCCCGCCTCAGCGAGCGGCAGGCCGCCACGAACAGCCGTTTCGCATACCTCTCGTTGGGCCGCGAAATCGCCACCGCCGGCCTCTCCCCCCTGGGAGCCGAAGAGGCCCTCAAGCAGGCCCAGTCCTTGCGCCGCCAATTGAAGTAGCCCCGATTCCCGGGGGATGTTCAGGCAGGGATTCGATCAGAACGGTTCCCCGGAATCCAGCGCAAAAACAAGCGAAGGGCGAATTGACCACGGTCAGATCGCCCTTCGCCGGCTTGATTGTCCAACATTCTGCGCGATTCCGCTGGTCAAGGGCTCGCGGGTGTCGAGCCGGAGTCCGATGTCGCGACGACCACGCCGGCGATGATGCCGCCCGCGGCCAGCGCCGGCAGAATCCACTGTCCAATGCCGCCGCTCGAACACGGATCGCAATACGCCTGGCCGCGGACGACCTGGCCGTTGGCGATCAGCATCGCACGCGGCTTGGCAACCGGGGGAGCGGCGTTGGCGGTCCAGAGCCGATAGACGCCCTGGCCACCTTCCGTGACAACCTGCGCTGTGCCGCCACTCAGGCCGGCAACCTGGAAATTGCCCGCGTGGTCGGTCCGTCCGTAAGCTGGCTGGCGACCTTGCTGGAGGACAACGACCTGGACACCCGCCTTGCCGAGCCCCTGCTGGTCAACGACCTGGCCACTCAGCATTCCGCCGTTGGCCAGGGCCACGTCGGTGATTTGGCGATTGGCCGCGGCAGGGGCCGCCATCACGGCTTGGGGCAGAATCAAGCCGATGCAGACAATCGCAATCACCTGCTTCCGAAAGCGTCTCTTATCGTTCACTTCCCTTCTTCCTCCTTGTGTTGGAGAACGTCTAACTAAGCATTCGAACATATTTTCTGCCGGAATTGGCGCTGGTCACGCTCTGTGAACCGGCCAATCCGGCGTTGGCGCCCAATGCTGCGCCGCCGACAGACCGGCAATCTGTCCGGCCGTCAGGCCGGCCATCGCGGAGGCGTCAACCGCCTCCCCGGGACCAAGCGGCGGATCGTTCGTTTGACCGGCGACGGCAACTCTCCGGCGCCCCGCCCGGTGGACGAACAGGCTCTTGACGCGGCCCCATTCCTCGTGTCCGAACAACTGCTGGCGAACGCAAAACGCGACCGCTGCCAGCCCACCGAGCCAGGCCCAATGCTCTTGGCCCGTGAGGACGACCAGGCATCCCATGGCGCCTGCGCCCAGGCTCAGCCCCCCGAGCACGGCGAGGCTTCCCCAAACGCCGAGACCGCGGTCCAGCAACCGATGGTGCACGTGCCCGCGGTCGGCCGCCATGATGCCGCGTCCGGCAAGCCCCCGCCGCACGATCGCCAGCAGCGTATCGCAAAGGGGCACGAACAGGAGTGCCCCGATGTGCGTCAGATTTGCCGCCCCCGCTTCGGGTCCCGCATGAAGCGCTAGCGTCGCCAGCACCAAGCCGATGACCATGCTTCCGCAATCGCCCAGGTAGATCCTCGCCGGAGGCAAGTTGTGTGCCAGAAATCCGCCCAGAGCGCCGGCCAAAACCAGCGCAATGATCGTCGCGTGCTGCTGGCCGCTGATTGCAGCCATGGCAGCAATCGCCAGGGCGATGATGATTCCCACCGTCGACGCCAGGCCGTCCATGCCGTCGATCAGATTCAAGGCGTTGATTCCCAGGACAATCCAGCCGACCGTCCAGGGAATTCCCAGCCACCCCAATTCAATCACCTGCCCGAACAGGACGAGTCGTTCCGCGTAACACCCGGCCAGGAGCAGCGGCACAACCGACAGGACCTGGCCGAACAACTTCAGATCGGCCCGCATGTCGCACAGATCATCGTAACAGCCGAGGAACGAGAGCATGGCGATCGAAACGGCCAGCGCGGCGGTCAGCGGCAGGGCCGGAAAATCAGCAGGGCAAAGGATGGCCGACAGGCCAATTCCGATCAGAATCGCGGTATTAACGGCAATCCCTCCCCACTCGGGGGTCGGCCTGGCGTGCTTCTTGCGAAAACCGTCTGGACGGCTGATCGCTCCGCATTTCCAAGCGGCCCTCATCGCCAGCGGCGTGAGCAGGAGACTGCTGAGAACGGCAACAATGACGACGAACCCCATTCGCTTTCCTCTTGAAACGCGCCTGATGGGGGAAACCGGCGATTCGGCTCCAGACCTTTTCTCTTCTTCGGCAGTTCTCAAGGGAAAAGACGCGAAGATTTTCCGAAAACACGGGATCTAGCTGGAAAACCTCCTACTCCGGGCGGATCGGTTATTCCTTTTGCCCGATTCGTCGCTCAGTCGAGCCGTCTCGCGGAGAACTACCCGCATGTTCGACGGTTTATATCGAATTTCTTGAGAGGACTTGTTAGATCGCCTCGAAAAACAGCCGATTGCACGAATCCCTGACGCAATCGCCAGCCCGCGGTGCCGGCGATTCCCTGCAACCGCTTTAACCGTTCCCCGACAGGTGGGGGGGTGGCAGGAATCGCCGCCGTTTTGCCTCGTGCGCGGCCTGTAGGGCTCGTGAATGCTCTCATTCACGCGAGATGAGTGTCTGGCCGGTGGAACTGATCGTGTCGAGTGTCGGACGTTCTCCCGCTCCCCGCGGGCGATGCGGGCACTTCAGGCCCATCGCCCAATTCGGGCCGCGGAGAATAACAGCGCGCGCAGCGGCGGGCAATCCCATTTCGATCGATCGTAACTTCGCGAAAGCGCTGCCCGACATGATGTCCCTGCAAGGCGACACGACCACGATTCTCTGCGCTGCTCCGGTCGCCTACTGTCGCCAGATTCCCATCGACCATGTCGAGAGCGGTCTCCGGAGGGGAGATAGGCGCGCCCCTTTCTCTGAAGAGATAGATCACCGGCCCACGTTGCTTCCTACCGCGACGCGAGTTCGAACTGCCAGTAATTCGGCCCCGGGAGGATGTCTCCCCTCAAATCAGTCTGGATGTTGTACCTCTCGGGCACCCGGCGCGCGCGGCGATTCGTCCGTCTCGTTGGCCATTGTGATCCGGACCGTGTGACGCCCGATGACAGCCCCCATTCTTCCGTCCGTGAAACGCAGCTCATACATCCCCTGGGCGTCGGTCACTCCAGTCGACGGCTGGCCCTTGTCTGGTCGGAACTCCACAATCGCCCCTTCAAGCGGCAGACCATCGATCATGACTTGCCCCCTCACCGGGCTCAACTCGGGGCCGCTTTCCCTGCTGCCGGCACGCCTGTGTCCAGCGTCAGGCCGGCAGCCCAGCCGGTCGACCGGCGTTGAAATCCGGCCAGGCAAGGCGATCCGGCGCAGGAGGCAGAGGCCGCGGAAGGGCCTCCTTTCCCGGCAATTGAGCAGCCGTCGTTCGGCGCACGGCCCGAGGCCGGACTTGCAGGCGCGGCCCCCGCCGGAAACCCGGTCCGGCGCAAATTCGATGATCGCAATCACGATCAAGAGCCCTGCAAACGTCGAACTGCGTTGTCCGCGTAGAATACCCATGATCGCCTCTGGTGGAGTTCAGGGGTCAGGCAAGGTTCCCAAGCTGGAGCTTGGGAACCAGGAACGAAAACGGAAACCTGATGGCTGATGGCTGACGGCTGATGGCTACCCGCTGACCGCTCTTCCCGCGCTCACCACTTCTCATCATATTTCGTCCACAACAGGTCGCCCAACCTCCAGTAGGCCTCGGTGGCTCGGGCGCAAGACGCGCAGCTCTGCCGCGTGAGGAAGTCGCGGGCCGCGGCGGGGCCTTTTTCCTTGATCAGGGCGGCTGCCCGGGCGGCGATGTCTTGCTGCGCGGCGAGGAACTGTTCCTGCATCGGGTCGCGGACCGCGGCCACGTCTTTGCGCATGTCGCCCCAGCGGTGGGCCGCGATCGTCGCCACCCGATTGTACGCCCACCAGGCCGAGCGGCGGCTGAAGCCGGTCGTGCGGCCGTCGATCTGATAATCCTCCGGCAGGTTCGCAATCCCGGCATAGAGGGGCACGTAGGTGGTCATCGCCGGATTGCCGTAGCCGAACCAGACGATTCCGCCGACCGCGTCGGGGAGCCACGGGCGCGACTGCGTCACGGTGGCGTACATGCAGTACCAGCGGGCGATCGGCCGTTCGCCCCGCCATCCCCAACCGCCGTTGATCCGCAGCATCCGGTTCATTTCGTAGGGCATGAAGGGGTTGGCCAGCGGGCTCTTGACGGTCATTCCCTTCTCGTCGGTCACCGTGAGGT
Source organism: Pirellulaceae bacterium (assembly GCA_012744395.1). Classification (GTDB taxonomy): domain Bacteria; phylum Planctomycetota; class Planctomycetia; order Pirellulales; family Thermoguttaceae; genus JAAYCB01. The sequence goes on along the minus strand of JAAYCB010000415.1, from coordinate 16,807 downwards.
CCTTGACCATGTCGTAGTCGGTCCCTTCGAAAGTGTCGCGAAACAGCTCCATGATCTTCTCCGGACCGACCGGTTGCTCCGGTTTGACCGAGAAGGGGAAGACGTTGCCGTTGGCGGGCAGTTGGAGCGAAGGGGCCAACAGGTCGAGCACCCGCCACTCGCGGCGCGTCGTGGCGAAGGTCGTCCGCCCCTGGGGATTGTAGGCCTCGTAGAAGCGGAAGGGCCGGCCGCTTTCCTCCGACCAGTACCCCTTCTGTTTGGCCAGTTCGACGACGTTCTTCGAGGCCATGAAGTAATCCGGATTGGCCAGGTCGAGCTGGCCGATCCGCGCGGCGTTGGCGACGACCGAGACGTGGTCGTCGGGCACGCGCTGGGCGGCCCAGGCGGCCCCCACCGCTCCTTCGCCCGGCCCGACGATCTCCATCAGCCAGACCTCTTGGGGATCGGCGATCGTGAGAGCCTCGCCCAGGTCGCACCAGCCATATTTCTCGATCAGCGCGCCGCCGATGCGGATCGCCTCGCGCGCGGTGGCGGCGCGCTCGAGCATCAGGACGGCGAGCGTCTCGCAGTCGATCAGCCCCTTGTCGCTCTTGAGTTCCTCGCGGCCTTCGAAGGTCGATTCGCCGATCGCCAACTGCCGCTCATTCATCGCCGCGTAGGCCGGGGCGAGATAGGCGAACGTTCGGGCCGCCTCGGGAATCCTGCCGGTGGTCTGCCGCCCGTAGCGCTCCATCGGCCCGCTGTCGTCATCGCTGCGCTTGGCGAGCAAGCGGGATGCCCCCGGCTGGTGCTCCTTGGCCGGGACGACGGCGATTTGCGAGCCGGTGCGATGGCTGTCGCAGGTGTGCGAAGTGATCACGGAGCCGTCGGTCGAGGCGGCCTTGCCGACCATGATCGAGGTGCAGGACCGGGCAGGGCGAGAGACAACGATCAGCAGTGCGGCGGCCAGAAGAACAGCGGGGAATCGGGCTTTGGACACAAGCTTTCTCCTGAAGGCAAGCCGGCCAGTGCAATGGATTCCGGGTCGGGGGGGCGTGCTTCGCCGGTGGTCGGCCAGAACGGCCCCCGCGGGCCGCGCGCTGCACAGCAAGCGCCGGACGACCGGTCCGCTACACATATTCCTGGTACAAGGGCGTGATCACCAACTCGTGAACGCGCGCCCGCGGATGGAGCCTGGCCAGCGCCACGACCATCGCGGCGATGTCTTCCGGCAGGAGCATCTTGGCGCGCTTCTCCGGCGGGACCGGGACGGGGCGTTCCGCCAGGATCGGCGTGTTGACCTCGCCCGGGTAGATATTCGTCACGTGGATGCCGTGGCTGCTTTCCTCCAGGCCGACGGCGGCGCCGAGTGCGGTCATGGCGGACTTCGATGCGCAATAGCCGGTGCCGGCGAGCTTCGAGGCCCGCTTGCCGGCGATCGAGGAGATGTTCACGACCAGGCCGCCGCCCTGCCGGCGCATGCCCGGCAGGGCGAAGTGCAGGCAATAGAACGCGCCGCTGGCGTTCGTGCCGAGCATCTTGTCCCAGTCGGCCGGATCGAGTTGATCGAAGGTGCGGCGGGCCACGTTCACGCCGGCGCTGTTGACGAGGATGTCGAGCCCGCCGAATTGCTCGGCAATCCAGTCGAACATCGCCCTGACGCTTTGGCGGTCCGCCACGTCGCAGGCCCGCCTGAGGATGCGGGGCTCGCCCTGCCACGCGGCGGCGGCCTGCTCGAGTCTCTCCCGGTTGCGGCCGCAGATTGCCACGCGGCAGCCCTCGGCGGCCAGCGCCCGCGCGATGCCCAGCCCGATGCCGCTGCCGCCGCCGGTCACAAGGACGCGTTTTCCACGAATCTCCATCCGATCGACTCCTCAGGCAGATTTCCCAGGTGCTGGCCGTGCTCTCCACGTTTTACCCGCGCCGGGGCGGATTTCAAAGGGGACGGCCCCGCTTTTCGCGGCCGCCGCCAGAGGCGCGGTGAAGGCGGGGCCGCCGGCCGAACACCCGGCGACGGTTGCCCAGTCCGGGCGATTGGAAAATAATGGACTCCATGACGCCAGGAGACGCCCAGCTCGACACGACGATCGAGATCGTCACGCCGGAGAACATCGCCTTCCGGTATCAGGTTGCCGGCCCGTTCCGCCGCCTGCCGGCTTTCCTGCTCGATGTCGCCCTGCAAACGCTGATCTGGTGGGCCGGCGGCGGGCTGCTGGCGATGCTCTTCGGCGCGGTCGGGCTGGCCGGCCTGGGATTCGGCTTCTGGCTGATCTTGTGGTTTGTCCTCTCCTGGTTCTACGGCGGCCTGTTCGAGACATACTGCAACGGCCAGACGCCCGGCAAACGGATGATGCGCATCCGCGTGATTGCCTCCGACGGGCAGCCGATCAACGGCTTGCAGGCGGTCTTGCGCAACCTGCTGCGGGCGATCGACGGCCAGCCGCTTTTCACCTACCAGCTTGGGCTCTTCTCGGCGATGATGAACGACCGCTTCCAGCGGCTCGGCGATCTGGCCTCGGGCACGATGGTCGTCGTCGATGAGCGCGAGCGTTTCCGGGGGATTCTCCAGATCGACGAGCCGGAGGTGCTGCGCTTGGCCCGCCAGATTCCGGCGACCTTTCAGGCCGCCCCATCGCTTGCGCGGACGCTGGCGGCTTACGCCGAGCGGCGCCTGGGCCTTCCCGTTCCTCGGCGGATCGAAATCGCCCGGCATCTGGCCGACCCGCTCGCTCGCCGCTTCGGTCTGCCGGCGGACACCAGTCCGGACCACCTGCTCTGCGCCGCGTATCAGAGGACGTTCGTGGCGGACGATCCCGCGCGCTGGCAGTCCAGCGGCGTCCCGCTCACGCCATCCGCCGCGCTGGTTGCCGAACCGGCCGCGCGCGCGGCCGGCCACAGTCCGTTTGTCAGCCAACCCCCAGCCGCCGGTTAAAATGAGAGTCTCCGACCTGTTGCAGTCACGGCAGAAGAACTGGGGTGAGTTGGAGTCGCTCTGCGTCCGGCTCGAGACGTGGAAGGGTCTGCGGCGCGATCCGGCGGGCGCGACGCGGTTCGCCGCGCTGTACCGTTCGCTGTGCGCCGATCTGGCCCTGGCCGAGGCCTACCAGCTTCCGCCCGAGACGGTCCGCTACCTGCATCGGCTCGTGGGCCGCGCCCATAACCAGCTCTATCGCAGCCGCCAGTTCACGATCTCCGCCTGGACGCGGTCGCTGCTGGTCGACGTCCCGCGGCGGCTGTTTGGCGACAACTGCCTCCGCCTGGCATTCTGCATCTTCTGGGGCGCGTTCCTGGTTGCCGCGCTGCTGGCGGCGCGGCAGCCGGGTTTCACCGAGCAATTGCTCGGCAAGGAAATGATCCAGCAGATGGAGGAGATGTATGCCACGCCGATCCGCGCGCTGGATCCGGCCGGGCGCGGTCTGATGCTCGGTTTCTACGTGTTCAACAACGCGGGCATCGGCTTGCGGTGTTTCGCCTTCGGCCTCGTCTTCGGCGTGGGCGGTGTGCTGGTGACCGTTTATAATGCGACGCAGCTCGGCGCGGTGTTCGGCCACATGTCAACCGTCGGGCAGTGGGGGAACTTCTCGGAATTCGTCACGGCCCACGGCCCGTTCGAGCTGACGGCAATCGTCTTGTCGGCGGCCGCCGGCATGCGAATGGGCTTCGCCCTGGTCGACACCGGCGGGCTGCGGCGGATCGCCGCGCTCGAGCGGGCGGCGGGCGAGGCGATGCCCGTGGCTTGCGCGGCCGTGCTTCTCTTCGTCCTGGCGGCCCTGATCGAGGCCTTCATCTCCCCATCGCCGCTGCCCTACGGCGTCAAGGCCGGCGTGGCCGTGCTTTCCGCCGCCCTGCTGATGCTCTACTTCGTCGGCCTCGGAATGCCGCGAGGAGATTGACCGTGCAGCTCGATCGTGCCCGCATCGCCATCCGCTCCCGCACGAAGGCCGACGTGATCGACCTGGCCCTGAAGGTGATCCGCGTCTTCGCCGGTCCGCTCCTGGCCTGGCTCGCGGCGGGGGCCGCGCCGATGTTTTTCCTCAACCGCTGGCTCCTGGCCGGTTTCCAGGTGTACGATTTCGTCTGGGAAATCCCCTTCAGCTACATGTTTCTCACGGCCGTTCTTGTCTTCCTGGAGATGCCCCTGGTGACAGCGCTGATCACGCTGTTTCTTGGGCAGGCCGTTTTTCTCCATAAGCCCAATGCCCGGTCCATCGCCCGCGACTTCCTCCGCGCGCTGCCGCAGTTGATCGTCTACCAGGTTCTGCTGCGGCCAGTCTCCATCTTCCATCCCTTTCTGAACGAAGTCATCCTGCTCGAACGGAATCCCTTGCGAAACAAGCGGGGAACGACCACCTGGTCTCGCAGCCGGGAACTGCACCGCGGCGAGTCGAGCGACCTGGTCGTCCAGGGATTCCTTCACTTCTGTCTCGGGCTGGTGTTGTTCGGAACGACATGGTTCTCGCTGGCGGCCCTGCGGACCCTGCTGTTGGGCGACTGGGATCTGCTGACGGGGGCCGCGTTGGACCAGCCGATGTACACGACCTATTATCACCTCCTGCTCTGGAGCATCGTGGGCTACACCGCCGTCTTGCGGTTTCTCAGCTATCTGAACCTGCGGATTCGCCGCGAAGGCTGGGACGTGGAACTACAGGTTCGCGCGGAACGCGCCCGGCTGGCGAGACAAGTCGTATGAGTTCGCTCCTCCCCCCGCATGCCGCCGCCCTGCTCGCCCCGGCCGCCCCGGCCGCCACCGCTGTCACGGTGGCCGAGGCCGACGGCTCGGTGGCCGCCGGGCGGGAAGCACTCGCGCAGTGGGGCCGCTATCCGTGGTACGACAAGGCACGCGACGGTCTGCAACCGGTTGAGTTGGCCGAGCCTTGGGATTGGAGTTGGTTGCTGGACTGGCTCAACCTCCGCATCGGCCCGCTGGGAGGCTCTGGGGACTGGCTGCACACGGCCGCCTGGGTGCTGATTGCCCTGCTGTTTGCGTTGCTCGCCTGGTTTCTTCTTCGGGCCTACCGGCGGCGCAGCCCGGCCCTGCCGGCGCTGGTCGAAGCGGAGGGTGACTCGCCGGAGGAAGCACAGCGCCGCTACGAGGCGCTGCCCGAGGCGGCCGGCCGCCGCCGCAGCGGGCTCCGCGAGGAATCGCGGCGGCAGTACCTGGCCGGCAACTACGACGAGGCGATCGTTTACCTGTTCAGCCATCAACTCGTTTTCCTCGACCGCCACGAGTTGATCCATCTGGCGCGCGGCAAGACCAACCGCCAGTATCTCCGCGAGTTGGGCCCGCGGGGCCTTCTCCTGCACTTGCTGGGCCGGACGACCTCCGCTTTCGAAGACGTCTTCTTCGGCGGTCGGTCGATCGGCCGAGAGCGCTTCGAGCGCTGCTGGAACCAGCTCGACCAGTTCGAAGCGATGGCCGGCAAGGAGGGGGGATGATGGGGAGGATTCAGGGTTCGGGGTTCAGGGTTCCGTCTTTCCTTCCCGCCTCGTTCCCAAGCTCCGGCTTGGGAACGCAGTCAGGCAATCCCAGAGGGTTGCCAAGCTGGAGCTTGGGAACCAGAGGGGGGAGGAGGCTGCGAGGCAGCAGGAGCTGCTGGCTGGGCGGATGGCTGATTGGCATCCTGCTGCCGGGCGTTCTGGGATGCGGGGGCGCGGAGTTGCAGGACGGATACGGCCAGCGGAACGGGCCGGCGGTGTTTGCCAGCGTCAACGGGACGGCCGTGTTCGCCGAAATATGCGAAGACCGGGGACACACGGTCTTCTCCTGGCCGCTGCTTTCGCCTCGGTTGGACCAGCGGGCCGACACGATTGTCTGGTTTCCCGACGATTTCTTGCCGCCGAGCCGCGACGCCTGCCGCTGGCTCGAGCGTTGGCTGATGGCCAGGCCCAACCGGAGCCTGGTCTACGTGGGGCGCTGCTTCGACGCGGCGCCGTGGTACTGGGAGAACGTGCCGCTCGCCGGGGTCGATGCCGCCTTGCGGCAGCGAGTCGCTGCCCGCAGGAAGGCGGCCCGAGGCGAGCTGGCCGCGCGGCTTGCCGCGCTGCCCAACTCGCAAGACTGCCCGTGGTTTACCGTTCGGGGGCCGTACCAGCGGCGGCGCGTCCGCGCGCTGGAGGGCGACGCCGAGTGGCTCCGCGGCGTGGCCTCGGCGAAACTGCAAATGGAGCTTTATTGCCGGATGGCGCCGCCCCGTTCGGCGGTCACGCTGCTGGGCTCGGAGGGCGAGGCGATCGTGTTCGCGCGGCCCCTGCGCGCAAGCCGGTTGATCGTCGTGGCCAACGGTTCCTTTCTGCTGAACGCCCCGCTGGCAAACCACGAACACCGCAAACTGGCCGGCAAGCTGCTCGACGCGCTCGGGCCGCAGCCCCGGCGGATCGCCTTCCTGGAATCGGCCGCCGGCGGGCCGGGGATTTCCGATACCGATCCGTCTTTCGGGCCGCGGCTCGGACTGGAACTGATGCGGATCTGGCCCACCAACTGGATCCTGGCCCACGCCTGCCTGTTGGGGATTCTCTTCTGCTTCTGGCGATTTCCGATCTTCGGCCGTCCGATCCAGCCGCCGAGCGAGGCGGCGTCCGACTTCGGCTCGCATATTGACGCGGTGGCGCGCCTGCTTGAGCGGACCGGCGATGAGGCCTACGCCCGGCAACGGCTGCAACACTACCGGCAGATGGTCCGGCAGGAGGCGGCCGCGCAGACTGCCAATCCGCCGCCGCGCGGCGCTGCCCGCCCGCCGGGCAGACCTTACACACCAACACCTCCTGATTGATTGCTGCAACCCATGTCCAGATCGCCTTTCGACGACCTCCCGCCCGGCGCCGGCGAAGCCCCGCGCCCTGGGCATGTTCCCCCAACTTCCGATCCGCTGATTGAAGCGGCGGCGTGCGGGCCGGCGATCGACGCCGGGCCGCCCTCGCCGACGCGGCTCCTCTTCGACCGGATCACGGCGGAGGTCCGCAAGATTTTCGTCGGGCAGGACGAGCTCCTGCTGGGGACGCTGGTGGCGCTGTTCTCCAGCGGCCACGTGCTGATCGAGAGCGTGCCCGGATTGGGAAAGACGATCTTCGTGCGGACGCTGGGACGCGTGCTGGGCTGCGACTTTGGTCGGATCCAGTTCACCGCGGACCTGATGCCGTCGGACATCACCGGCGGGCCGATCTTCGACATGAAGTCGCAGGAATTCCAGTTCCGTCCGGGCCCCGTCTTCACGCAGCTTCTGCTGGCCGACGAGATCAACCGCTCGCCCGCCAAGACCCACGCGGCGCTGCTGGAGATCATGCAGGAATACCGCGTCACGGTCGAGCGGACGAGCCACAAGCTCCAGCGGCCGTTTCTCGTGATCGCGACGCAGAACCCGATCGAGGCCGAGGGGACATACAACCTCCCCGAGGCCCAGTTGGACCGCTTCATGTTCAAACTGCTGGTCAACTACCCTTCGGCGGAACAGGAGGCGCAGATCCTCGTCATGCACGGCACGCAGGACGACCTCGACCAGCGGCTGGCCGGGCTGGCGACCGTCTCGTCGCCCGAGGAGATCGTGGACATGACCCGCGCGACCAGCGCGGTCCACGTCGACCCGAAGTTGCTGAGCTATATCAACGCGATCGTCCGCCTGACCCGCCAGTGGCCCCACTTCCACATGGGCGCTTCGCCCCGGGCGGGGCTGGCCCTCGTGCAGGGCGCGCGGACGCTGGCCGCGTTTCGCGGGCGCGACTACGCCGTGCCCGACGACGTGGTCGAGCTGGCCCTGCCCGCCCTCCGCCACCGCGTGATCCTCACCGCCGAGGCGGAGGTCGAGGGCCACCATGTCGACGAGCTGCTCACCGCGATGCTCCGCTCGGTGGAGGTGCCCCGGCTTTGACTCCCTTTTCGCTCGTCACCCTGGAGCTGTTGGCGATGGCCGGGCCGCTGGCGGCGCTGGCCGCCTTTGCGCGGGTCTATCCCGAGCGGAGGCTGGTCAGAGCGGCGCTGGCGCCGGCCGCGGCCTCGCTGGGACTCCTCGCCGCCCCCGGCTTCCTCCTGCCGGTGATCCTCATCGACGCGGTCCTGGCCGTGCTCGTTCTCGTCGATCTCGCCTCCCTCCCGCGCCGCGCGGATTTCGAAATTACCCGCCAATCGGGCCGCGTGGCCTCGCTGGCTAAACGCTATCCGATCCGCCTGCTGCTGGCCAACCGGTCGCGGCGGTCCTTTTCGATCGACCTCCGCGACGGCGCCGACCCCGCGTTGAAGCCCGAGCCGGCCGAGTTTTCAGGCCTCGCCATGCCGCCGCGGAGCCGCCTGGAACTCGACTACGCGCTGCGGCCGGCGCGCCGCGGGGCGTTCGAGATCGGCGAATTCCATGTGCGCGCCCGCGGCCGCTTGGGGCTCTTCCAGCGATTCCTCACCTATCGCCAACCGACCCGGCTGAACGTCTATCCGGACATGCAGCAACTCGCGCAATACGCCCTGCTGGCGCGGACGAATCGCCTCAGCCAACTCGGCGTTCGCCGCGCGCGGCGGATCGGCCAGGACCACGACTTCGAACGCCTCCGCGACTACACGGTCGATGACAATTACCGGCACATCGAATGGCGGGCGACCGCCCGGCGGCGGAGGCTGACCGTCAAGGATTTCCAGGCGACGCGGAGCCAGCGGGTGATCTTTCTGATCGATTGCGGGCGGATGATGACCAATCTCTCCTCGGGGCTGAGCCTGCTCGACCACGCCTTCAATGCGGCCCTGATGCTCAGTTGGGTCGCCCTCCGCCAGTCCGACGCGGTGGGGCTGCTCTGCTTCTCCGACGAGGTCCACAACTACGTTCCGCCGCGGGGCGGCATGGGCCAGATGAACCGGCTCCTGCACGCCTGCTTCAACCGCTTCCCCGGCCGCGTCGAGTCGCGCTACGATCAGGCATTCCGCTACCTGGGCGCGCATGCGAGGAAACGCGCGCTGGTGGTGCTGGTGACCAACGTCATCGACGAGGTCAACGCCAACCAGGTCCAGCGCTACCTGACAAGCCTCGTTGGCCGCCACCTGCCGATCGGCGTACTGCTGCGCGACCACCGCCTGTTCGACGCCGTCGAACCGGAAGCACCTTCGGGCGACGCGTTGTGGCGGGCGGCGGCCGCCGCCGACCAGCTCGCCTGGCGGCGGCAGGTGCTCACCGATCTGGCCGGCCAGGGGGCGCTCACGCTCGACGTCTTCCCCGAAGAATTGACCGCCCCGCTGATCAATCGCTACCTGGAGGTGAAGGCCAGGCATTTGCTGTAGAACCCGCTCGCCACGGGCTGCCGCGGCTGCTGATTCGCCGGGCGGTGGTCGAGACTGCTCGGAAACACGGCGAAGGACAAGGGCCACGGACGAATTCAACAACCTGCGGAGCTGAGCTAGAATCAGGGCTGGAACCGATTGGGGCGTGCCCGCGGGACCGACGGTCTTGGGGGAAGCGCGAGTAGAAAGGAGGTTCCCAAGCCGGAGCTTGGGAACCAGCAGTGGACTGGAGCTGGGGAACCAGGACGAAGACCCTGGAGGAGACGAATGAGAGTGTTGACCGTTCGACTGGCGTTGTTGTTGGCCCTTGCCATGGCGTGCCCGCCCGAGGCCTTGCCGCAGACCCGCGATCGGGCGCGCGTGACCGCGGAGGACACGTGGAAGCTCGAAGACATCTATCCTTCCGACGCGGCCTGGGCCGAAGCCAAGGAGCGGCTCGCCGGGCGTCTGGACGAGGTGCTCGCCTTCCAGGGCGCGCTGGCCGGCGCGCCCGAGAAACTCCTGGCGTGCTTGGATTGGAACAGCCAGCTTGACAAGGAACTGACGCGACTCGCCTGCTATGCGACGATGAAATCGGACCAGGACACGCGCGACGCGAAATACCAGGGAATGCAGCAGGCGATCCGCCAGCTCGCCACGGACTACGCCGCGAAGGTCTCGTTCATCGCCCCCGAGGTGGCCGCGCTGGAGCGGGCGACGGTCGAGGATTTCGTCGCCCGCGTGCCGGCCCTGGCGGTCTACTCGATATACCTCGACGACATTCTCCGCACGAAGGCCCACCGGCTCTCGGCCGCCGAGGAGAGAATCCTCGCCGAAGCCGGCATGTTGGCTTCCGCGCCGCGCTCGATCTTCATGGTCTTCAGCAACGCCGAGATGCCCTTCCCGGAAGTCACGCTCTCCGAGGGCGTCCAGGTCACATTGAACCAGGCAGGCTTCACGCGATACCGGTCCGCCCCGCTCCGGGCCGATCGCCAGACCGTCTTCAGGGGCTTCTTCTCCACCTTCGACCAGTTCCGGCAGACCTTCGGCACGCAGTTGGCCGCCCAGGTGAGCAAGGACATGTTCTTCGCCAGAACAAGGAATTACGAGTCTTCGCTGCATCGGGCGCTCGACGGCGACAAGATCCCGATCGCGGTTTACCGCGCCCTGATCGACAACGTCAATCGCCACCTGCCAGCGTTTCACCGCTATCTGCGGCTCAAGCAGCGGATGCTCGGCGTCGACCGGCTCGAGTATTCCGACCTCTACGCGCCGGTTGTGGCGGAAGTCGACCTGGAGTATTCCTACGAACAGGCCAAACAACTCGTGCTCGACGCGCTGGCGCCGCTGGGCAGGAACTATACCGATGTGGTCGAGCGGGCCTACAACGAGCGATGGATCGACGTCTATCCCACGCCCGGCAAACGCTCCGGCGCGTACTCCAACGGCGGCTGCTACGATGTCCACCCTTACATCCTGCTGAACTACAACGGCCGCTACGACGACGTGAGCACGCTGGCGCATGAACTGGGCCATGCCATCCACAGCCACTACTCCAACGCGGCGCAACCCTATCCGACGGCCGGCTATGCGACGTTCGTGGCCGAGGTCGCCTCGACGCTCAACGAGGCCCTGCTCAACCACAAAATGCTCAATCAGATCGACGACGACAAGCTGCGGCTGGCGCTGCTGATGAACTACCTCGACGGACTGAAGGGGACCGTCTTTCGCCAGACCCAGTTCGCCGAGTTTGAGCTGGCGATCCACGAGCGGGCGGAGGCCGGCGAGCCGCTCACCGGCGATTCGCTCACGGACATCTATGGCGACATCCTCCGCCGCTACTACGGCCACGCGGAGGGCGTCTGCAACGTGCCCGAAGCGTGCCTCATCGAGTGGGCCTACGTCCCTCACTTCTACCTGAATTTCTATGTCTACCAATATGCGACCTCGTTCACCGCCTCGACGTCGCTTGCGGAAAAAATCCTCGGCGGCGAGCCGGGCGCGGTGCCCAAGACGATCGAGTTCCTCTCGGCCGGCGGCTCCGACTACCCCGTGGAGATCCTCAAACGGGCGAACGTCGACATGCTCACCAGCGACCCCTTCGATCGCACAATCGCCGCGATGAACCGCACGATGGACCAGATCGAAGAAATCCTCGCACGCCAGTAGACTGTAGGGTGGTGCAAGCGGACCAGCCCGCTGCGGTTTGACCCGCCGCCAGCGCTGCCGGCGAACCGAGCAAGCCCACACAACCGAACCGCCAGCGCCGCCCCAGCGAGAGCCGACCACAAGACGATACCACGGGCGGTAGGGTGGTGCAGAGCGGACCAGCCCGCTGCGGTTTGACCCGCCGCGGGTGCCACCGGCGAACCGAGCAAGCCCACACAACCAAACCGGCAGCGCCGCCCCAGCGAGGGCGGACCACAAGACGATACAACGGGCCTGGAGACCCGTCCCGTGGAATGCAGCAACCCTGGAGACCCCGCCATGCCCCGCTCGACCGAACAGCTCCGCCACGACGCGTTGCGCATCTGGCGAGCCGGCGTCGAGGCCGTCGACTCGCGGCGCCTGGTTCGCGAGGCGTTCCGCGTCGACGGCCGCCGCCTCCACGTGGGTGACGCGAGCATCGAGCTCGATTCGATCGGGCGAATCGCCGTGGTCGGGGCGGGAAAGGCCGGCGCGGGGATGGCCGCGGCCGTCGAAGCGATCCTCGGAGACGACCTGCTCGCCGAGAAGCAGGTCGCCGGCTGGGTCAATGTGCCGGCGGGCTGCGAGAGACGGCTGGCGCGAATCCACCTCCATCCGGCCAGGCCGGCGGGCGTCAACGAACCGACGCCCGCCGGCGTGGCGGGCGCGGAGAGTATCCTCGGTCTTGTCGAAAGCCTCCAGGCCGGCGACCTCTGTCTCTGCCTGATCTCCGGCGGCGGATCGGCACTGATGCCCGCCCCTGCCGAAGGAATCACCCTCGATGACAAGTTGGCCGTCACCCGGCACCTCAGCTCCTCGGGCGCGAACATCGAGCAGCTCAACGCGGTCCGCAAGCAGCTGAGCCGGATCAAGGGCGGCGGGCTCGCCCGGGCGTGCCGCGCCGGCCGGCTCCTGACCTTGATCATCTCCGACGTGCTGGGCGACCCGCTCGATGTGATTGCCTCGGGGCCCACCGCGCCCGACACCTCCACCCCGCAAATCGCGCTTGACGTGCTGCGAACGTTCGACGCGCGCCGGGCCGGAATCGACGCGCGGGTGTTCGATTACCTGGAGCAGAAGGGGCGGCAACCGGATGCCCAACGGGCGTGCCAGGTCACCAACCAGATCATCGGCGGCAATCCGACGGCGGTCGACGCGGCCGGCGCGGCGGCCGAGCGGTTGGGATACCGGCCCGCGATCGCGGCCGCCACCGAGAGCGAGGGACTTGCCGAAGACGTTGGCCGCGAGCTGGCCCAGAAGGCGCTGCGGATGCGCTCCGCGAGGGGGCCGGACTGCCTCGTCAGCGGTGGCGAGCCGGTCGTCCGCTTGATCGAGCCGGCGCGCCGCGGGCTGGGCGGCCGCAACCAGCAACTCGTGCTGGCGGCCCTGCAAACGCTCCGCGCCGCCGGTGGGGCGGAGCGGATCGCCCTCCTGTCGGGCGGAACGGACGGCGAAGACGGGCCGACTGACGCCGCCGGCGCCGTGCTCGACGCCGGCCTCCTGGCCGCGGCAGAGGCGCATCGGCTCGATCCGGCCGATTACCTGCGGCGGAACGACGCCTACCGCTTCTTCGAGCCGCTCGGCGGGCTGATCGTGACCGGCCCGACACATACCAATGTCTGTGATCTGCGGGTGGTGGTCGTCGATCAGGACGGTTGAGGGGTGTCGGGCGTGGGGAATTCACGCAACGAATTCCGTCCTGCGCGAGCAGTCTGGGGGGCGGCTTCCACCGCTCACGCATCTGGCGAACCGGCCGCCAAGGAGACGAGGGTGGCCATCGCCAGCGCCGCTGTCTCGACGCGGAGGATCCGCGGCCCCAGGTCGACCCGCCGCCAACCGCAGTGGTCGGCGATCTCGATCTCTTCGTCTGAGAAGCCACCCTCGGGGCCAACGGCGACGGCGATCGGACCCGGCCCGGGCTGGATTCGGACTCTGCTGGCAGGCGGCCCGCCGGAAGGGTGGGCAATCAGGCGCGTCTGCGCATGTTGACAAGACTTCGCAAAATGAGCCCATTCTTGCGCGGCGCTGATCTCCATCAGCCGGTTCCGGCCCGACTGCTTCGAGGCCTCGATCACCGCCCGCTGGAGGCGCTGGATCGTGCTATCTCCGGGCTGGGCCACTCCGCGCGCGGTTACCAGGGGCACGAGCCGGCGGATGCCAAGCTCCACGGCCTTCTCGACCAGCCACCGTTGCCGGTCGCCCTTGGGCAGGGCCACGGCGAGCAGCAGTTGAAAAGGCAGTTCCCGGTCGACCGTCGTCCGGCCGGTGATGGCCAGCACCGCCTCGCTTCGGCCAAGTTCGGTGATTTCCGCCGTGAACTCGTCGCCGGAACCGTCGAACAGGACCACCCGGCTGCCGGTTGTTGCGCGGATCACGTGGAGCAGATGGTGGGCTTCGGCACCCCCGAGGCGGGCCACGGCGCCCACGATCGGTCGATCGGAAAAGAAGCGGTGCGCCATCGGTTCTGCCGTTTCTGCGGGTGATTCCGAATGAAGTCTTCAGTCGCATTGTACCGAAGAGAGAAATGGCACGAAATGCAATCGTTCACGGGGATCCTACCGGCCCTCGCCGCCCGGCGGGGCAGTCCCCAGGGGGCGAATCTTCCCGTTGAGGGCATCTGACCATGTATGCGTCACATTGGGGTCTAATCCAATCGCCGTTCGGGCCGGGACTCGATCCCCGCGATTTCTTCGAAAGCGCCGGCCACGAGGAAGCCTTGGCGAGAATGCATTTCCTGGTGGACGAGGGGCGCCGCTGCGGCCTCTTGCTGGGGCCGAGCGGCTGCGGAAAATCGCTCCTGTTCGAGGTCTTCGCCGAGCGGATTCGCCGTTGCGGCCGGCCGCTGGCCAAGCTCAGCCTGATCGGCCTGGATCCAATCGGCCTGGTGGCGGCGATTGCCGATCAGTTGCGGATCCGCGTGGCCCCCGGTCTGCCCCCGTGGCGGATCTGGCAATCCCTGGAACGGCGTCTCCGCGAATACCGCTACCAGAAGCTGGAGACGGTGTTGCTCCTGGACGATGCCGACCTGGCGGCGGCGGAGGTTCTCACCCAGGTCGCTCGACTGGCCAGACACGACCTGTCGGCCGATTCGCGGCTGACCTTGATTCTTGCCGGGCAGACCGAGCGGATCGGCCGCATCGGCCGCGCGGTGCTCGACCTGGCGGAACTGCGGATCGACATCCCGGCCTGGGGCCCCCGCGACACGGAGGCCTTCTTGAGCGGCTCGCTGGAGCGGGCCGGCGGTGGCGGATGGGTCTTCGCCGCAGAGGCGATCCATAAGGTGCACGAGCTCAGTGGCGGCTCGCCGCGGAAAATTCGCCAGTTGGCCGATCTCGCCTTGCTCGCCGGCGCTGGCGGAAACCTCGAACAGGTTGACGCGGAGACGGTCGAGGCAGCCGGCGGGCAACTCGCCGCGATCATGGTGTGAGGGACGGCGGATCGGCCGGTCGCTCTGCTGGCCGGCGCCGGGCTGGTCGGCATGGAGCCGCCAGCTTTTCAACGCGCCGCCCAACCGCTATGATGCTTCATCGTTCCCCACCCCGGGCAAAACGCCCGCTCTTCACCCCGTCGCCACGGATACGCCACCGCAGATGACAGACGCACCGCGCAAGATGGTCATTTTGACCGATGGACACACGAACCCCCACACGGCCAAGACAGCAATCAACCTGATCCGTTACCGCCCCGCCGAGGTGGCGGCGGTCCTCGATCGCCAGGCGACGGCCAAGACCTGCCAAGAGCTTGTCGGCGTGGGGGGCGCCATCCCGGTAATCGCCGCGCTTGCCGAGGCGCCCGCGGCCAACACGCTGCTGATCGGCATCGCGCCTGCCGGGGGCAAGATTCCGAAGGCCTGGCGGGGGATCGTGCTCGAAGCGATCGGCCGGGGGATGAACGTCGTCTCCGGCCTGCACGATCTGCTCAAAGACGACGCCGAGTTTGCCGAGGCGGCCCGCCGCGCCGGCGTCCGCCTGATCGATGTCCGCGACAACCACGAGACCGACGTTGCCCGGGGCGAGGGGTTCCGCCAGGAATGCCTGCGAATCCAGACGGTGGCCAACGACTGTAGTTGCGGCAAGATGGTCGCGGCGATCGAAGTCGTCGAAGCCCTGAAACGCCGAGGCGCCGACGCCAAGTTTGTCGCCACGGGCCAGACCGGAATCCTGATCGAAGGCGACGGTTGCCCGGTCGACCGCGTGATCTGCGATTTTCTCAACGGCGCGGCGGAGAAGCTGGTTCTTAACAACCAGCACCACGACGTGATCGTGGTCGAGGGCCAGGGGAGCCTGTTTCACCCGTCTTACTCCTGCGTGACGCTCGGGCTGCTCCACGGGTGCAGGCCCCACGGCCTGATCGCCTGCTACGAGATCGGCCGGAAGTGCATCGATGGCATGCCGCAGGTCGCCCTCCCGCCGCTCGAGAGACTCATCGAGTGCTACGAGTCGTCCGCTTCGATCATGCACCCCTGCCGCGTGATCGGCGTGGCGGTCAACGGGCGCCCCTTCAGCCACGAACAGGTGACCGCCGCATGCGAGGAGGTCACCCGGCGGACCGGTTTGCCGGCCTGCGACGTCTACCGCCATGGGGCGGACAAGCTCGCCGGCGCGGTGTTGCAGTTGAAACAGGAAATGGGGAAGATGCGGGGCGGGTGACGGCGGTTGGAGGACGCTTGATGCGATTGACCTTTCGAGAATTCGAGTTGCCGCTCCGCCACGTGTTCACGATTTCGCGGAGCTCAACCAGAACGATCCGGACGTTGATCGTCGAGTTGGAGCACGACGGTTTGCGCGGGTTCGGCGAAGCGGGCGAGGACGAGTTCTACGGCGCGTCGATCGCCAAGATGAAGGAATCGCTGGAGGCGGTTCGCCCGCTGATCGAGTCGCGTCCGCCGTGCGAGCCCGCCGAGTTATGGGCGGAGTTGGCCCCGAAGTTCGGCGGCAACACGTTCGCCCAGTGCGCCCTGGACCAGGCGGTTTGGGACCTCTGGGGCAAGGTCCAGGGCAGCCCGGTCTGGAGACTATGGGGCCTCGATGCCTCGCGTTTGCCGGTGACGGACTACACGATCGGCATCGACCAGGTCGACGTGATGGTCGGCAAGATGGAGGAGTTTCCCGGCTGGCCGGTCTACAAGATCAAGCTTGGCACGCCGCAAGACCTGGAGATCGTCGGCCGCCTGCGGCACCACAGCGACGCCGTCTTCCGCGTCGATGCAAACTGCGCATGGACGGCCGACGAGGCGCTGCGCAACGCGCGGGCGTTGAAGCTTCTCGGGGTGGAATTCATCGAACAGCCGCTGCCGCGGGAAGATTGGGACGGCATGCGGCGACTGTTTCACGAGTCGGCTTTGCCGATCATCGCCGACGAGAGCTGCCAGACCGAGCCGGACGTCGATCGCTGCGCGGAGTGTTTCCACGG
>JAAYCB010000414.1 GCA_012744395.1 Pirellulaceae bacterium | reverse complement strand
GGCCGCGCGCGAGGCCGCGCGGCGCTCCCAGTGCACGAACAATTTGAAGCAACTCTCGCTGGCGATGCACAACTACCACGACACCTTCAGCGTCTTTCCGCCGGGGAGTCTGGGCGATCCGTCCTGGACGGGGAGCTACAACGTCACCGACGGCCATTTTGGCTGGCCCGTATTCATCTTGCCGTTCGTTGAGCAGCAGGCTCTCCAGGAGCGGATCGATTTCAACAAGCGCGCCTGGACCTCGTATCAAGCGACCGATGAGACGGCCAAGGGCGACGTGGCCAACCAATATGCAGCGCAGCACATGCCATCGGTCTTCGTCTGCCCGTCGGCCCACCGCGTGCAGCCGGAGAACGAATTCAAGGACTACTCGATCAATGCGGGCGTGCACAATCCGGGTGAGCTGGGAAACAACCCGGCGCGCTCACTGGATAATAAATGGACTTATCCGGAACGTCGTGGGATCGCCTGTTATGCGAGCAGGGTGAAGATGCGCGACATTATTGATGGCACGAGCAACACCTTCATGTTCTTCGACGACGCCCATTTCGCGTGGCAGAGCGATGCCGCCTGGGACAAGGGGAGCAACCCCTTCTTCTATGTCCACCACATAGATGAGGGGTATGGAATGACGGCCGCCGGTCCGAACGATCCGGTCAACCAACACTATCGCGGCGTGTACAGCGAGCATCCGGGTGGCGTGCAGGCGTCTCTATGCGATGGCAGCGTCCGCTTTGTCGGCGACACGATCAACTACACCACATGGCGCGCGACGTTTACGCGCGGCGGAAAAGAGTCGGACCAATTGCAGTAAAGTCCACCGTGGCGCGGCGCCCCGCTTGCGCGCGGGGCGCCGCCGACCGCTCTGCCCCAATATAATAGGACAATACTCGCTTCATCCCGAAGGAGTTCGTGGAATGTGTGACTCTGAACGGCGGTGGTTCGCTGCCGCGCTGGCAATGCTACTGGTAAGCGGGATTCTCGGTTGTGGCGGCCAAGACGGCCTTGTCACGGTTTCCGGGACCGCAACGCATGACGGTAAACCGGTGGAAGACTTGGTGGTTGTATTCAAGCCGGAAGCTGGGCGCATCAGCTCCGGAAAGACCGACGCCCAAGGGCGGTTCACGCTGCTTTACACGCGCGATCAGGAAGGAGTGGAAAAGGGCAAACACCAGGTATATGTGCAGTATTCGCCCTCCGACATGGACATGCAGATGGCCATCGAACAGGGAACCGCCAAGATTCCGGCCGAGGTGAGCGAAATTGTGGCGAAGTATGGCAACCCGGAGAAATCGCCCCTCACGTTCGATATCCAGCAGAGCCAGGAAATCGACTTGAAGCTCGACTGATTCCACCGGCTTGCGTTGCCGGTGGCACCGTAGGGTGGTGCGGAGCGGACCAATCCGGGCCGGCCGGCGGGGCCACGGGAGTCTACGGGGACCGAACTTGTTTGCACGGTCAGGACGCGAGCGCCGCCCCACCGCGCGCGTGGGTCAACGTCGAGGACCGCGTTGCGGTGGGCCGGCGCTCACCTTTCGCCGACGCCGGCGTTTCCTCCGGTGTTGCGCGTCGCGGCAGTGCGCTCCGCCAAGGGATGGACCGCTCTGGACCACCCTACACGCCGTGGGCGATTTCAGAGGGTCTATCCGGCTTCCGCCACCAGCGCCCTGACGTCGTGCCAGAGAGCGGTTGAGACATCGTGCGGCGCGTTGCCGATGACGGACTTGAGCGCCGCTTCCGGCGTTTGGCCCCGCCAACGGGAGATCGCCGCGGCCGTCAAGGCCAGCGATCGGCTCATTCCCTCCTCGCAGTAGACGAGCGTGGGCACTTCCTCCTCCAGCAGCGTGGCGACGGTGCGGATGGCGATCTCCAACAGCTGGGAGGGATTGTCGGGCCCGTCGACCACGGGGAAGTGGCAGTAAATGATGTCGCGCGGGAGGTTGGGCGGCAGCTCTTCGCCGGCCAGATTGACGACCGCGGTGATTCCCGCGTCGAGCACGCGCCCCGGGTTCCGCGCGTCGCCGGCGTTGCCCAGCCACAGTCGCTGCGGTATGACTTCGCGCATGGGAAGCCCTCCTATTTCCACTTCAACACCGCCCCGCTGTCGGCGCTGGTCGCCATGGAGGCGTACTTGGCGAGATATCCGGTCTTGAACCGCGGCTGGCGAGGTTTCCACTCCCGCCGCCGCTGCTCCAATTCCTCGTCGCTGAGCTTCACGTTGAGGACGTGGCCGGGGATGTCGATCTCGATGATGTCGCCCGGCCGCAGCAGTCCGATCGGGCCGCCGGCGGCCGCTTCGGGGCTGACGTGTCCGATGCAGGCGCCGGCCGTTCCGCCCGAAAAGCGGCCGTCGGTGATCAGGGCCACCTTGTCGTCGAGTCCGACGGCCTTGATGGCGCTGGTCGGGGCGAGCATCTCCTGCATGCCGGGTCCCCCCTTGGGGCCCTCGTAGCGGATGACGACAACCTGGCCGGCCTTCACCTTGCCGTTGACGATCCCCGCGTAGGCTTCGGTCTCCTCTTCGAAGATCACGGCCGGGCCCGAGTGCTTGAGCATCTGCGGGAGGACGCCGGCGGCCTTGACGACAGCGCCCTTGGGGGCCAGGTTTCCGTAGAGGATCACCAGCCCGCCCTCGCGGCTGTAGGCGTTTTCCACCTCGCGGACGCAGTCGGCCGGATCGAAGCCCAGATCGGCCGCCGAGAGGTCGCCGATCG
>JAAYCB010000413.1 GCA_012744395.1 Pirellulaceae bacterium | reverse complement strand
TGTATGCCGAGGGGCAGCGCCAATACATCGAGAGCCTGTCGGTTTACGCCCGGCAGTTCCTCAATCAGATCGAGCGGCCCGACGTCGACCTGATCGAGGGGCTCCAGCCGACGATTTCGATCGACCAGCGGGCGGGGATCCGCAATCCGCGGAGCACGGTCGCCACGGTCACGGAAATCTACGATTACTTGCGGCTGCTCTTCGCCCGGCTCGGCGACCCGGTATGCCCCCAGTGCGGGCAGCCGATCTGCCAGCAGACCCCGGAACAGATTCGCGACGACCTGCTGAGCCTGGCCGATGGGACGCGGGTGATGCTGATGGCGCCCCTGGTCCGCAGCCGCAAGGGCCAGCACAAGGACGTGTTCGAGGCGATTCGCAAGGCTGGTTTTGTTCGGGCAAGGGTCGATGGCGAGGTGGTCGACGTCGAGAATCCGCCCGAACTGGTCCGCCAGCAGACCCACCACATCGAGGCGATTGTCGATCGGATCGTTGTCCGCCAGGGCGTTCGCAGCCGGCTGGCCGACTCGATCAAGCTGACGGTCAAGTACGGCGACGGGCTTGTGATGGCCAGCCACGAGACGAAGGAGCACGGGGCGAGCGTTTGGCACGATCTGCTCTTCAGCACCCAGCACGCGTGCCCGAACTGCAAGATCGGCTACGACGAGCTGGAACCACGTTCGTTCAGCTTCAATAGCCCTTACGGGGCATGCCCGGCGTGCGAGGGCCTGGGAAGCCGCACGGAGTTCGACGCGGAGTTGGTCGTGCCCGACGCCAGCCTTTCCCTGTCGGCCGGCGCGGTCGTGCCGTGGCGCGAGTCGTCCCCGGCCGCCGTGCGGAGGCAGAAAAACGCCCTCCGCGGCTACTTGTCGGCGGCGGGGATTCGCTGGAACACGCCCTTCGACAAGATGACGCCAAAGGTCCGCGAACGCTTGTTGCACGGCGACGCCCTCGAATTCCCCGGCATTCTGGGCCTGCTGGAACGAGAATTCGAGACAACCAGCAGCGAATCGAACCGGCGTCGCCTGGATAGCTTTCGAGCCGAGGTGGTCTGCGCCGAATGCGCTGGCACGCGACTCCGCCCGGAGGCCAGGTCGGTCCGCGTTTGCGGCCGGACAATCTTTGAGATCACCGGGCTGACCGTCCGCAAAGCGCGGGAACTGTTCGAATCGCTCCGCTTCCCCGACGAGGAACAGCCGATCGCCGAGCCGATCGTCAGCGAAATCGCGGCGCGGCTGCGATTCCTCGACACCGTGGGGCTCGACTACCTGACGATGGACCGGCCGGCCGATACGCTCAGCGGCGGAGAGCTGCAGCGCGTCCGCCTGGCCACCGGTTTGGGTTCGGGACTCGTCGGCGTCTGCTACGTGCTCGACGAACCGTCGATCGGGCTCCACCCCCGCGACAACCACCGGCTCATCGAAGCCCTCCGCAACCTCCAGCGGCGCGGCAACACGGTCGTCGTGGTCGAACACGACGAGGCGATCATTCGCCACGCCGACTGGCTGATCGATCTCGGCCCCGGCGCCGGCTGCCACGGCGGGCAGATCGTCGCCGCGGGAACCCCCGCAGAGATCGCAGCCGATCCCGATTCGATCACGGGGGGCTATCTTGGCGGGCGGAAGCAGATCCCCACGCCGCGGAAGCGGCGGCGGCTGGCCAAGACCCGATCGATCACGATCGAAGGGGTGACGACGAACAACCTCAAGGATGTGACCGTGTGGTTCCCCCTCTCGGCCTTGGCCTGTGTGACGGGGGTCAGCGGCTCGGGCAAGAGCTCGCTGCTGAACGAGACCTTTGCCCGCGCACTGGTCCGCCGACTGGGCGGCATCGCCCCCAAACCGGGCCCCCATCGTGCACTCCGCGGCGGCAACTGCGTCGATAAGGTGATTCAAATCGACCAGACGCCCATCGGCCGCACCCCGCGGAGCAATCCAGCCACCTATTCGGGTGTGTTCGACGAAATCCGCAAGGTCTTCGCCAACACGCGAGCGGCCAAGCAGCGGGGCTACAAGGCGGGGCGGTTCAGCTTCAATGTCAAGGGAGGGCGCTGCGAGGAGTGCCAGGGCCAGGGGCAGCGGAAGATCGAGATGAACTTCCTCCCCGATCTGTATGTCACATGCCCAGTCTGCGTGGGGAAGCGTTTCAACCGGCAGACCCTCGAAATCCGCTACCGCGACCTGTCGATTGCCGACGTGCTGGACATGCGGGTCGATGAGTCCGTGGCCTTCTTCGAGAACTTTCCGCTGATTGCCCGGCTGCTCGGCTGCCTCCAGGAAGTCGGGTTGGGGTACCTGACGCTGGGCCAGCCTTCAACCACTCTCTCGGGCGGCGAGTCGCAACGGGTCAAGCTGGCCACGGAACTGGGCCGCTCGGACACCGGCAACACGGTCTATGTCCTCGACGAACCGACCACCGGGCTGCACTTTGACGACGTGAAGAAGCTGCTCGAAGTGCTCTCGCGCCTGGTCGACCTGGGCAACACCGTGATCGTCATCGAGCACAACCTCCAGGTGATCAAGACGGCCGACTGGATCATCGACATGGGCCCCGAGGGGGGCGAGGGGGGCGGGCGGGTCGTCGCCACCGGCACGCCCGAAGAGATCGCCGCGGTCGAGGGAAATTACACCGGGATGTATCTGCGCGAGGCGCTCGACGGGAAGCGGCCGGTCTGACGCCAAATCAGGTGGCTACCTCGCTGGCGATCAAGTACGTACCCCAACTTCCCAAACGCGGCTACGACTCGGCGGCCAGAAACGACTGGCAACGGGCTCACAGAGTGACCTCCACCACTTCCTCTTGTTCGATCAGCACGCGGTATTTCACTACATCTTCTCCACAACGTCGATCCCCAGCAGCCCCAACCCCTTCTGAATCGTCCTGGCCGTCAGATCGCAGAGAACGAGTCGGCTCTGGCGCAGCTCCGGCGTCTCGGCCTTGAGCACCGGGCAATTCTCGAAAAAGGTCGAGTAACAGTTGGCCAGCTCGAACAGGTAGCTCGTCAATTGGTTCGGCCGGTAGTCCTTCAGGCAGTAATCGACCGCCTCGCCGAATCGCAGCAGTTCCAGGGCCAGGTCGCGCTCGGCCGGCGTGTTGAGGAAGATCGGCGGGCGGCTGGCGCGGAGCGCCTCGGCGTCGACGCCCCCCTTGGCGAAAATGCTTCGCACGCGAGCGTAAGCGTATTGCATGTAGGTGGCCGTGTTGCCATTCATCGCCAACATCTTGTCGTAGCTGAAGACGTAGTCGCTGTCGCGGTTCTGCGACAGGTCGGCGTACTTCAGGGCGGCGATGCCGACCGTCTCGGCGATCCGCGCCCGCTGGCTCGGCGACAGTTCGGCCCCGCCCGGCTTCGCGTCGTCGTTTTCCTCGACGATTTTTCTCGCCCGGGCAACCGCCTCATCGAGCAGGCTCTCCAGCCCCACGGCGTCGCCCTCGCGGGTTTTGAACGGCCTTCCATCCTCTCCCAGCACCGTGCCGAAGCTGACATGCTTCAGCTCCAATCGCTCGTACCCCATCCGCCTGGCCGCGGCGAAGAGATTCTCGAAGTGCAGGCTCTGGCGGAAGTCGACGACATACAGGATCGCGTCCGGTTGCCACGCCTCCACCCGGTAGCGAAGCGTGGCCAGGTCGGTCGTGGCGTAGAGAAAGGCGCCGTCCTTCTTGCGGATCAGCATCGGTGCATCCTGGCCCTCGAAGAAGATGCCAACGGCCCCGTCGCTTTCCCGCGCGATTCCCGCGGCGATCAGCTCCTCGACGATCGGCCTGAGCCGCTGGTGGTAAAAACTCTCCCCCAGCGTGTGGTCAAAGGCCACGCCGAGGCGCTTGTAGGTGGCGCCGAGCGCGGCCAGACAGGGGGGGAGGAATTCCCGCCACAGGCGGCGATTCTCCTCGTCGCCGGCGTGCAGCCTGGACGTCTCTCCAAGAACGGACTGCCCGATCCGCGGATGTTCGGCGGCGAGCTTCGATAGCTCGGGGTCCTGCTCGACGGCCTCGAGCTTCGCCCGCAACTCGCCGAGCTCTTCGCGCGCTTCGTCGATGTCCTTCTGCTGGCGATGGATCGCCTTTTTCACTCTCTTGTCGCCCGTCTTGCCTTCGGCCGCGGCTTCGGCGTGCATCTCGGCGAGGCGGCTCTCCAGGCCGGCCAACTTCTCCGCCAGCGGGGCAAGCCGGGTCTTGCCCGCGTGGTAGTCGATCAGCCGGCGGACGAGTTGGTAGAGCCGCGAGAGTTCGCCGACGGGATTCTGCCCGTACGCCTCCCCGTCACAGAAGTTCCGGTAGCCGTAAATGATCATGCCGAATTGGGTGCCCCAGTCGCCGATGTGGTTGTCGGTAACCACCCGATGGCCGGCGAATCTCAAGGTCCGGGCCAAGGCATCGCCGATCGAGGTCGAGCGGATATGGCCGACGTGCATCGGCTTGGCAACGTTGGGCGCCGAGAAGTCAACCACGTAGGTCTTCGGCTCGGCCGCGGCCGGCACGCCCAGCCGCTCGTCGCCGATCGCCGCGGTCAACTGGTCGACGATCCAGTCGTCGCGGACCCGGAGGTTGATGAAGCCGGGGCCGGCGACCTCGGGCGGCTGGCAAAACCCGTCGACCGAGAGCCGCCCAGCCACCTCGGCGGCAAGCTGGCGAGGGTCTCTGCCGAGCTTCTTGCCCAAGGCCATGGCAAAGTTCGCCTGGTAGTCGCCGAACTTCGGGTCCTGGCTGCGGCGAATCATCGCCAGGAGCGGATCGGGGTCTTCCTCAACAGGGGCCAGAGCGCGGCGGAATCGGCGCTCCAGTTCGGGGAGAATGCTCACGATTTGGTCTTTCCGTGTTTGGCTGAGCCTTGTGATGGGACAAAGAACTACCTTGACCGCTTCTCCTTACTCAGATACATTTGTAGTAAGGAGGAGCCGGCATGTCAATCATCCGAATTACCAGCAAACGGCAGGCGACTCTGCCGAAGGCCCTCTGCGACGACATGGGCGTCCAGCCGGGCGATTCCCTCCGCGTCGAACGCGTCCGTCTCGACGGCCGCGACACCTGGATCATTCGGCCGGCCCGGCCACCCTCGCGGTTTGCCTGGGTGGGCTCGCTGAAGCAATATGCCGCTGGCAAGCCGCACGACATGGCGTCGATTCGGCGAAGCATCGAGGAGGCGAAAGGCCGTGACGCGGAGTGAGCGTTTCGGGCTCGACACCTCGGTCGTGCTGCGGCTGATTGTCGGCGAGCCGGAGTCTCTGGCCCTCCGGGCGGCACAGTTTGTCGACGAAGCGGCGCGGACCGGCGCGCACCTTGTGGCGTCGAATCTGGTCGTTTGCGAGACGTATTTCGCGCTCCATGCTCACTATGGGGTCCCGAAGCGCAAGGCGCTGGCGGTTCTTGTCCAAATGCTGACGGACGGACCGGTTCGCGCGGAAGCGGGTTCCCCGATCGTGGAAGTGCTCCAGGCGGCGCTCGGCGGCGTGCAGAAGCCGGGCTTTGTCGACCGGTTGATCCACGCCGAATACCTGGCCGGCGATGCCGGCATGGTGAGCTTCGAACAGGCCGCCCGGCGGCTGCCGCGGACCCGCATCCTGTGATTCTCCCTTCAAGTCCGGACCTCTGCTGCCCCGCGATCGATCAATGGGTCTCGGAGCGGTTGGCGCTGGCCGGCTGAAAGGCAATCCGCTTCGCCTTGCCCCAAAGGTTTTCCAGGTCGTAGTATTGGCGCGTTTCCGGCTCGAACAGGTGGATCACCACGTCGCCGTAGTCGAGCAGGATCCAGCGGCTCTCGTCGTAGCCCTCGATCCCCATCCGGTGGTCGCCCATCCCCTCCTCCAGGGCATGATCGATCTCTTCACTGATCGCGTGAAGCTGCCGGCGGCTCGTACCGGAGACGATGACGAAGAAATCAAAGAATGTCGTCATCTCGCGCATATCGAGAATTGCGATGTCGCGGCCGCGGTGGTCGTCGGCCGTCTGCGCGGCAATCAGGGCGCGCTTCAGGCCCGGGTGATCCTGATCGTCCGGGAGGGTCGCCGCACGGGCGGGGCTATTGCTCACGATGGTCCTCTGACGGGGGGTGGTAAACGGAGGCCACACCGGTCTATTTTAGACTGGCTTGACCTGGCCGCAAAGGTGCGCCCCGTGGAGCGATTGGCGGCAAGCGTCAAAATCCAAGCTTTAAGGTCCAGCTCTGCTCAGCCCGGCGCTCCCAATCAAGGGCCCAGCCGTGCCCACTCTTTGGCAAGTGGGCCTTGCACCTCGCCCGATGGATTCCGTTTCATCCGAAGCGGTGCCGGTTCCGCGGCCCGAAGCCGCCGGCCGGCCTAGCCGTGGGACGGGCCGAGGCGTAAACTAGGGAAATTGGAGCCAGGCGGCCGCCGGCGACTGGTGCGGCCGGCTTGTGCTCTTGTTTTTCCCACGACCAGGTCAAGCGAGGAAATCCCGGCGATGCCGAGCGAAGTGGACCGATACGACGAGGCAATCCGGTTGCAGCAGGGCGGAGATCTCAAGGCGGCCGTCGCCAAGCTGGAAGAACTGGCGGCGGACGAGCCGGATTACGCCTTGGCGCACGCCGCCTTGAGCGTGTTCTACCAGCGACTCGAACGCGATGATGAGGCCGTCGAACACGCCCGGCGCGTCTGCCAGTTGGAGCCCGAGGACCCATTCAGCTTTATCGCCATGAGCACGATCTGCCAGAAGGTCGGCCGCATCGCCGAAGCGGAACAGGCGCTGATGCAGGCACGCCAGGCCCAGATGGCCGCCTACCGGGCCGACGAAGAATAGAGACCGGCCGCCTACCGCGCGAGCACCGCCCGCACCTGCTCGGCGGACACATCGCCGACCAGATCGACCTGCCCGAGGCCCGACGGCAGAACAAACCGCAGCTTCCCGTGCTGCACCTTCTTGTCGTGCATCATCGTTTTCAGGACCAGGTCCGGATCGACATCCGGCGCCTCGGTGGGGAGGTCCAGCGCGGCCAGGAGCCTCCGCTGCCGCTCGGTCAACCCCGCGTCGATCCGGCCCAACCGTTCCGCCAGCCGGCTGGCCAACAGCATCCCGATGGCGATCGCCTCGCCATGGAGCAATTCCCCGTAGCCGGCCAAGGCCTCGAAGGCGTGGCCGAAGGTGTGCCCGTAGTTGAGCACCGCGCGGAGCCCGCTGGTCTCCAACTCGTCCTGCTCCACGATCCGGGCCTTCAGCCGGCAACACTGGGCGACCACTTCGCGGAGCAGGCGGTGATCGGCGCGGCGGAGTCGATCGACCTCGGATTCGAGCCTCTCGAACAACTCGGGATCGAGGATCACGCCGTACTTGACGACTTCCCCCAGTCCCGCCCGATACTGCCGGCGGTCCAGCGTGTCGAGCGTGCTTGTATCAATCAGCACTCCGTCGGGCTGGAGAAAGGCCCCGACCATGTTCTTGGCCTTGGGGAGATTGATCCCGACTTTGCCCCCCACGGAACTGTCCACCTGGGCCAGCAGGCTGGTCGGAACCTGAAAGAAGCGAACCCCGCGCGCGAAGGTGGCGGCAACGAAACCGGCCAGGTCTCCGACAACGCCTCCGCCGACCGCCACGATCACGCTGCGCCGATCGGCGCCCAGGTCGAGGAGGCCCTCCCACACCCCGGCGGCCGATTCGATCGACTTGGTGGGCTCTCCCGGCTCGAGCACGATGATGGCGACACCGATGTCGGCACCCGAGAGGCTTTCGGCCACGGCCATCGCATGGGGCGTCTCGACGTTCGCGTCCGTGATGACCACCGCGTGGGTTGTGCGGCCCCGGCCCGCCAGCAGGCGCCCTGCCTGGCCGAGGTTTCCCGCCCCGATGTGGATCTCGTAGCTTCGCTCGGCCAGTTCGACTCGGACGATTTCCGTCTCGGTGGTCATTTGGGTGTCCTCGCGTGCGATGGGTCGGGCCAATCGGCGGCGGGCAGGCGCCTGCTGCTCCGCGGGGGGGCAGTCAACGCGCTTCGCGGAGCCGCCGGATATCGCCTTCCGTCACGGTGATTTGGCGGCAGAAGCCCGCATGGAGGCGAATGTACGCCAACTCCGCCGCCTTGGCGGCTTCCCGATGGAGGCGGTCTGCGATGCGGCCCTTTTCTTCCGCCGAGAGCTCGGAAAACTCGTCGGGCCAGAGGGTCTTCTCTTCAACCACCAAGGCGTCACGATACGGGTCGAACGGTTCACCCACGCGCTACTCCTTACGCTCGGTCGAAGGGAAACGCCACGACCTGGTCGATCCGCTGGGCGCCGGTCCGGAGCATCACCAGGCGGTCGAATCCCAGGGCGACGCCGGTGGCCTGCGGCAGGCCCGACTCCATCGCGTCGAGCAGCCGGCTGTCGACGGGGAGCGGGTGCTTGCCATCCGCCGCCCGAGCCGCGTTGTTCGCGGCATTTCGCCGCCGCAGCAGGTCCGGGTCGAGCAATTCATGATAGCCGTTGGCCAACTCGATCCCCTCGACGAACAGTTCAAAACGCTCGGCCACCGGGGGCGATTCGTCGCGCACCCGGGCCAGCGCCGCCTGCGAAGCGGGATAGTCGTAGAGGATCGCCGGCCGGGTCCGTCCCAAGTGAGGCTGGACCTGCTCGGTGAGGATCCAATCGAGCCAGAGGTCGCGGTCATCGGGCCGAAAGCTCGCCGGCGGCGCGGAGGTCCGCCGTGCGGCCGAGCGGAGCGCATCGAGCGGGGCCGTGAGCGGATCGAGCCCGGCATAGCGCTCGAACGCGCAGCGGTAACTGAGCTGCTGAGCGCTGCCGCGGCCCAACATCGCCTGGCACAACTGGTCCAGGAAGGCCATCCCCGCGGCCATCTCGTCGCCCGCCCGATACCACTCGACGAGGGTGAACTCAGGGTTGTGCAGCGGGCCGAGTTCTTCCTGGCGAAACGCCCGAGTGACCTGGTAGATCGCCTCGGCGCCGCCGGCCAGCAGCCGTTTCATGGCCAGTTCGGGCGAGGTTTGCAGCCAATACGTCCGCGCGCCGCCGGGTGTGTGGACCTCGATGGAGAACGGGTCCAGGTGCCGATCGACCACCGTGTCGGCCGACAGCAGCGGCGTCTCCACCTCGAGGAAGCCGCGCTGGTCGAAGAACAGCCGCAGGCGGCGCAGCAGCCCCGCGCGCTCGCGGAGAGCGGTCCAATCGGCGGTCGGGCGGAAGTCTTCACGGGGCAATCGGAACATGGTGCTCCAGGCCTGGCAAGCAGGCGGCGCGGCGGCTCATTCCTTCACCCGCTCGATGTATTCGCCGGTCCGCGTGTCGATCCGGATCATCTCGCCCGTCTCCACGAAATTGGGGACGATGATCTCGGCGCCGGTCTCCATCTTGGCGGGCTTGGTCACGTTGGTGGCCGTGTTGCCCCGCACGGCCGGCTCACAGTATTCCACGCGGAGCACGACGTGATTCGGCGGGGTCACGCCGATCGGGTTGTTGTTGTAGAGCAGCATGCTGCAAACCATGCTCTCCTTGAGGTACTTCCAGGCATCGTCGACCTGGTCGATCCCGAGTTCGTATTGCTCGTAGCTCTCGTTGTCCATGAAGACGAACAGGTCGCCCTGGCGGTAGAGGTACTGGGCCTGGATTTCATGGACGTCGGCGGCTTCCAGGGAATCGCCGCTCTTGAACGTCCGGTCGATGACCGTGTTGCGGATCAGGTGCCGAAACTTGCACTTGTAAAGGGCCTGGCCCTTGCCCGGCTTCACAAAATTGCACTCGATCATCAGGTAGGGATCGCCGTCCATCTCGACCTTGATCCCCTTGCGAAAGTCGCTCGTGTTGTAGCCTGCCACGTTTGGCTTCCTCAATTGTCTTGGAGTCGCGTGACTGCCAACCCCCGCGGTTGCCGACCCTCGTGCAATCCGCCCGGCTCACTTCTTGGGCCGGCGAGGTTGTGATACGATTGGATTGTGACCGGCAGCGGCAGGCCGTCCGGTCGGCCCGCGTTCGGTATTTCCCCTCGGCGGCGCGTGTTGCCGTGCCGGGGTGTTCAACCCGCCAATCCTCCGCCATGATCCGTTCCGACGCGGCAACTCGACCCTCGGCCTCCAGGCCCCCGGACTGGCAGACGGTGCTCGCCCGGTCGGTGACCGAGGCAGCCCAGCTCTGCCGCCTGCTGGGGCTCTCCGGCCAGTTGGCGGAAGCGGCCGGCGAGGCGGCCCGGCGATTCAAGCTCGTTGTGCCGCGACCGTTCCTGGCGCGGATCACGCCCGGCGACCCGGCCGATCCGCTCCTCCGGCAGATCCTGCCGACTGCCGAGGAGCTCCTCCCGGCGGCCGGCTTCTCCGAGGACCCGCTCGGCGAGGCGGCAGCCTCGCCGCTGCCCGGGCTGCTGACGAAGTACCAGGGTCGATCCCTCATCGTAGCAACGCGCCTGTGTGGCGTCCATTGCCGATTCTGTTTTCGGCGACATCAGACCGAGCAACCAGGGGAGGGCGAATCTCGTCATCTGGAGGACGCAATCGCCCGAGCGGCGGCCGACCCCAGGCTGGCCGAGGTGATTCTCAGCGGTGGCGATCCCCTGATGCTCGACGATCCTCGACTCGCCCGCATCGCCGGCCAGATCGCCGCGATTCCGCAGGTCCGCCGGCTGCGGGTGCACACCCGCCTGCCGGTGTTGATTCCCCAACGGGTAACGCCCAGTCTGGTCGCCGCGCTGCGCTCCACCCGGCTGACCGTCGTCCTCGTCCTGCACGTGAACCATGCGGCGGAGATCGACGAGCCGGCCGCGGCGGCGATCGCGCGGCTGGCCGACGCCGGCATCCCCCTGCTCAGCCAGAGCGTGCTGCTCCGCGGCGTCAACGACAACGTCGACGCGCTGGTGCAGCTCTTTGAGCGGCTTGTCGACAACCGCGTCATGCCCTATTACCTTCACCAACTGGACCGGGTCGCCGGCGCCGCCCATTTTGAAGTCCCCGAGGCCGTCGGCGCGCAGCTCATCCAAGCAGCGCGGACGCGCCTGCCCGGCTACGCCGTCCCCCGGTATGTCCGCGACATGCCGGGCAGTCCGAACAAGCGCCCGCTGATCTAGCTGCGACCGTGAACGGGGCCCTCCGCGCAAGGGACAAGGACCAATCTCTTCCTCGTTCCCGAGCTGGAGCTTGGGAACGCTGACTTTCACCTGCTCCCCCCCTCTCCTCTCCCCTCGTTCCCAAGCTCCAGCTTGGGAATCAAGAGACGTCCCGCCGCCACCGCGATTGACTTTAGAGAAACTACGCGGTTCTGGGCGCTGTAGCCGTCTGACAGCCTTACTTTTACTCTCGTTCGGCGCACGCACCCTCGCAGCGAATCGTCTCACGTGGCGAATGGCGATTTCCGATGTGAAAACAAGTCGATCGCGTAGGTTTTTGTGTCTGGAAAACACAGCGAACTTGCGGAGTTCAGGCGAATGCAGTCAATGTCCGTCTGGTGGCAGGCGGCGGGTTTCAACCATGTCGTAAGGCATTCGGCCAAGGAGGGTTACAGCAGACAGGCAATCTTTTTTCACGCGATGGGGCTCTCGTGGCCAAACCAACTGCGAATCATCTGCGTATATACCGTGAGGAATCCCTGCGTGCCGAACGAGCCGAGTCGATCGCGATCGGAAGCCTGCCGGAGATCCAGCGGGCGTTCGAGAAGCTCACCGGTTGGTCGATGCGGTACGTGGCGGATCCACAACCGACCATGCCGACCGGCCTGACGTGGTCCACCCCGGTCTCCCCGGGATGCGGAACACCTCCGGGACACCTCAGGTTCACCCCGGTCGGCTCTGGGCGGCCCGCGCCCGAGAGCTCCCCCTCGGATCAGGTCCGGGCGATGGCATCTGCCCTGGCGGGTATGTTGACCGAGTTGCTTGCGGCCCATCATGCGCTTTGGCAGCGAGAAGCGGAATTGGCGGCCGGCGTTCCGGTCGTCGCCCAATCCGCGGAGACCGGTCACCTCGCACTGCGGCTGCAATCCGTTCTCCAGGGGGGCGCTGCGGCGGTCGGCTGCCAGGCCGCCGGCTTGTACCTGCTCGACGATGCCACCTCCAGCCTGAAACTTCGAGCGAGTTGGGGCATGCCTCGCCAGAAGCTCTCGGAGCCAGCTCGGCCGCTCCAGGGGGCGCTGGCCGATCTGGAGGGGATGCTCGGCCACGCCGTGGTGCTCGACGATCTCGATCTGAAGACCCGCTGGAACCCGCCGGAAAACTTTCCGGCAGCCGTCTGCGTGCCGGTCTGCACGCCGACGATGATCCTGGGCACCCTTTGGATGTTCTCCAGCCAGTCACGCAGTTTCAGCGACCGCGAGACGAACCTGATCGAGATCATCGCCGGGCGGCTGGCGGCCGATCTCGAACGGGAGATGTTGTTGCGCGAAGGCAGCGAGGGAGCGAAGCTGAAGCGCGAGCTCTCCGTGGTCGAGCGGATGCAGCGAAACCAGTTGCCCGCGATTGCCCCGCTGATCGACGGCTGGGACCTGGCCGGCTGGACGGCCCAGGCGGGGCCGATCGGCGGCGATTTCTTCGACTGGTTTGCGCTGCCCGACGGGCTGCTGGCGGTGGCACTGGCCGACGTGATGGAACAGAGCCTGCCCGCCGCGTTTGTCGCCAACAGTGTCAAAGCGGCGGCCCGGGCCCACGGGCAGTACCATCGCCACGCCGCGGCCCTGCTCGGAGCGGTCAACACGACCCTTTGGACCGGCTCTTCCGGCGACCAGTTTGCCGAGATGTTCTACGGGTTGGTGGAGACTTCCGGCGGCCGGATTCGTTATTCCGTCGCGGGGCGCCCCTCGGTGCTGCGAATCTCGGACCAAGGGTGGGAGCCGCTTTCGAAGAGTGCCACCCGGCTTGGCGAGAGTCCCGAGACAGCCTATTTTGAAGACAGTTGCCTCTTGGCGCCCGGCGAGTCGCTCGCCGTGTTCAGCGATGGTTTTCGGGACGCCAGAGACGCTTCGGGCAGGAGATTGGGCGAATCCGGCTTGGGCGAGCCGTTGTTCCAGCATCGCGCGGCGCCAGCGGGGAAGTTGAGGCAGATCGCCCGGGAGGTGCTCCAGCGGCACCAGGCGCCGGAGGGAATCGACGATCGATCGATCCTGATAATCAAGCGAAACGGTTGACTCCGGCCGGAAAAAGGATAAATTGAATCGCTGCGGCAGGGTCGCCGGGAGCCGCTCCAAGTTCGGGCGGACCGCGGTCAGATTCCCGGTATAGAACACCTGGGACGGCTTTGCCGAACGATTTTTCGCGGGAATGGCGGAATTGGCAGACGCGCTAGGTTGAGGGCCTAGTGACCGATAAGGTCGTGCAGGTTCAAGTCCTGTTTCCCGCACTCTGCAAAGGGCCTCTAATCAAGGACTTGCGAAATTTGTCGCAAGTCCTTTCTTTTTTTCCTCCCCAAGGTACCGACGTGTACCGCCAACGATTCGGGTGCCTGTCCGCCGACCAGTGAGCGTTAAGACGCCATCTGAATCCGGCAGCTCCGCAATGACTGCTGGAGATTCGGCACGGATTCAGTTCTTGGTTCTGCAAAGAATACCCAGACGGGGGTGTCCGAGCAACTTGGCGAGAGGCCGTTCTTGGCCTCGATGACGAGGAGCGATTGCGGCTGGGGACACCACCGCCGGGGCCAAAGAACCTGGCCGGATCCCGCCCAGGGAGTATCTTACCTATAGGCATCAGCGGCTTGCTGCCACCCCCATGCAGGGGGCGCTGAAGGCGGTTGTGGTACTGCGGGCCGCCAGCTTCAAACGGCGATTCTATGCGCGATACGGATAATCCAACCGAATCTGAGGAATTGTCACGAAGAACTCGGGTCCAGGCCGCATCTGAAGTTGTGGGAGGCGTGACCGGAGACGAGATTCCGCGGATCGTTCCCCTTTGCCGAACGGGCGACCACCGTGCCCAGCGACAGCTTTGCGAGACATTCTGTCGGCCAATCTATCGGTTGATGGTCCGCATGGTCAACGTGGACGCGGCCGCGGACCTGACGCAACAGGTCTTCCTGCAAGCGTTTCGCAAGATGGATCAGGATGTGGGCAAAGGTACGTGCTGAACATGTCGTGCTGCACTTGCGTGCAGGCAATCTGCCGGGGCGACGACGGTCGGGTGTTCGCCATTTTCGAGCACTGCGCAGGTCAGTCCGTCTGCTGCGACGGCAGGCCGGCCAATCGTGTCGAGTGCAGCGGAAGGAAGAGGAACTGGTAAATGAACGGCCTGCTCGAATCCATTGGTGCTCCGAACTTCGTGGCAAGGCACTGGGGTAAGCTGCTGCTAG
>JAAYCB010000412.1 GCA_012744395.1 Pirellulaceae bacterium | reverse complement strand
CGAGGGCACGGGCGCGATTGCGACGAGCTTTGCCTATACGTGGCATTCCGGCACGTTCGAGATCGAGCAGCAGACCGTCACGCCGCCCGCCGTGCCAAGCGGCCAGAACGGCTCGGGCGCGAGCGCCGCGCGGAAAGAGTGGTTCGACGGCGACGACAGGCTCGCGTGGTCGATGGACGAGCTGGGTCGGGTCACTTCGCGCCAGTATAATCCGCTCACCGGTCGGCGCGCGCAGCGCTACCAGCCGGGCGTCGTGGACCTGTTTGCCGAGGATCCCGTGGCGGCTGACAAGCCGTAGCCACTCGGGAAACACCGCTGGAGTCTCCGGCAAGAGCGGGAATTGGCGGAGGAGTTCCGTGACTTTGGCTTCCGCATTCTCGGCCGGCCAGCCGTAGCCGTTGACCTCGATAGGCCGGGTCGCCACGGACCAGAACTCCACAAGCACCTGGGGGGCGAGGGACAGTCCCTCGCCGCCGGCCAGGAGCCGCTTGACGGCTTCGACGGCCGCCGCGTGGTGGGTGGAAGTAGGGGCGGCGGCCCGTAAGAGGACGTTCGTGTCCAGCGCGTATTGGACGATCAGTCGTAAAGGCCCTCACGGCGCAGCGACTCGGCTGGCAGGTCGGGGGCGTCCGGCAGTACATCACCGCGCGGGAAGTCGACCAGGTCGTCTTCAACTAACACGGCGGCGAACCCGCGCTGCGGCGGGTCGGATTTCTGCAGCAAAGTGGTCACACTACAGCACAAGCACGCGGCCGGCAAGACATCGAGAACGACTTCCAGACCAATGGCGCGGTCCTCGACGAGGCGTGGTGCGCGTTTCTCAAACGCAACGGGTTCTACGTCATCCTGAGCATCGGCGGCCTGCGGCGGCTGCACGACCGGATACGCGCCGCCAAGGGGGGCGCGCCGAGCTTCGATTGGGTGCTGTGCGCGGCCAGGTGCTGCGCCGGCCCGCGGCGCAAGCGTCAAGCGTCGTCGAGCTTCCGCTCGGCGGCCGGCAGGATCGCAATGCCGCGCGGGAATAGGCGGCACCCCCTCGCGTCGCTGCTGATACCGCTCGGCCGGCTTTTCCCCAGCCGAAAACGGCGCCCGCCGCGGCTGCGGCGGTCTTCGGAAACGTTCTGCGGGTGTTCATGGAGTTTGACTCCGAATCTGGTAGAATGCGGGGCAGGGGGGCAGGTCAGAGGTCACGCGCCGTCTTCTGGTTCCCAAGCTCCGGCTTGGGAACCCGAGTGAGACTGCGGCTGGCGCTGCCAGGCTGGAGCTTGGCAGCGAGGTCTGTTCATTTGATTTTCGACATTCGACATTCTTTCGACATTTGATTTTCGACATTCCCAATTCCCCCGTAACCAGCGGAGGCGCGCGCCATGCGGCTCGAATGCAAGCTCTGCCCGAAAGGCTGCGTGATCGCGCCGGGCGAGAGCGGTGAATGCCGCGTGCGGGTGAATGTCGGCGGCAAGCTGCTGGCCGTGACCTACGGCCGCCCCTGCGCGGTCCATGTCGACCCGGTTGAGAAGAAGCCGCTGTTCCACTTTCTGCCCGGCAGCGGGATTCTCTCCCTGGCCACCGTCGGCTGCAACCTGCACTGCAAGAATTGCCAGAACTGGGAGATCTCGCAGGCCAACCCGGAGGAAACGCCCGCCGGCGAGCTGCTTCCCGAGCAGGTCGCCGCGCTGGCGGTCGAATGCAACTGCCGGTCGGTCGCCTACACGTACACCGAGCCGATCGTGTATTACGAATACACGCTGGACAGTTGCCGGGCGGCCAGGGAGGCGGGGCTGCGGAACGTGCTGGTCACCGCGGGCTACATCAACGAGGCGCCCTGGCGGCGGCTCTGCGAATATGTCGACGCGGCGAACATCGATCTGAAGGCGATGTCCGACCGGTTTTACCGCGACGTTTGCCGCGCGACGCTGGCGCCCGTCTTGAACTCCCTGGTCGTCGCCAAGTCGATGGGCGTGGAGGTCGAGGTGACGAACCTGGTGATTCCGACCCTGAACGACAGCGACGCGATGCTCGGCGACCTTTGCCGCTGGGTAGCGCAAAACATGGGCCGCGAGACGCCCCTGCATTTCTCGCGGTTTTCGCCCCAGTTTCAAATGGAGAACCTGCCGCCCACGCCCGCGGAAACGCTCGATCGGGCCAAACAGATCGCCGAAAGCGAAGGGCTCAAGCACGTGTATCTGGGCAATATCATGCGCTCCGGGGCCGAGGACACGCACTGCCCCGGCTGCGGGACGCGGCTCGTCGAGCGCTACGGATTTACGATCGTGGCGAATCGGATCCGCAATGGCCGCTGCCCGGATTGCCAGAGGGAGGTATACGGGATATGGGAATGACGCGCCGCCGATTTGCGTACTGGCTGGCGAGCGCCGCCGCGGTGCTGGCGGCGGGCCGCTTGAAGCGGGCCGGGCGGCGGTGTTTCGACCGGACCGTCCCGGGGAGAGGGCAGGGGGGGGCGGGCCGCCTGCTGGATCGGCGAATTCCGCTCAAGCGGCTGCGCCCAAGCGAGATCAGACGACCGGGGCACTGGCAGGGATAGCGCAGGGAGGGATCGAGCATGAGCCGATTGCGAAGGACGGCGGCAAGGCGGGCCGCCTGCTGGATCGGCGGCCTGTCTGCCGCCGTGCTGTTGATTTCGTGCGATCGGGCCGCGCCGCTCCAGAACGCCGCGCCGGCCGGTTCGCGGCCGCCGGGCGGAGCGCAAGGGGAGCCGCTGGCCGCCGCGGAGATCGAGCGTGCGCCGAGCGGAAAGCGCCGCGTCTTCACCTCGCCGCTGGCGGGCGACTGGTACTCGGCCGGCAGGCGGGAACTGGCCGGCGAGATCGACGGTTACCTGGCCGCCGCGCCCGACCGGAAGATCGAGAAGCTCTGCGGGCTGGTGCTGCCCCATGCCGGCTATCGCTGGTCGGGCGCGACCGCGGCCCATGGCGTCCGCCAACTCCAGGATCGCGCGATCGATCGCGTGGTGGTGATCGGCCCGAGCCACCGGGTGCCGATGGAGAGCATCGCCAGCGTGCCCGGCTTCACGCATTACGCCACGCCGCTGGGCGAAGTCGCGCTCGATCGGAAGTTCATCGCCGAACTGCGGGAGCACGCGGAGTTTCAGGAAATTCCCTTCGTGCACGAGAGCGAGCACAGCGTGGGGATCCAACTTCCGCTGCTCCAGCGGGTCCTCAACGACTTCCAACTCGTGCCGATCGTCGTGGGAGACCTGGACCGGGCCACGGTCCGCAAGCTGGGGCGGATTCTCGGCGGCCTGGTCGATCAGCGGACGCTCGTGGTGGCCAGCAGCGATTTCACGCACTATGGGGCGAATTTCGGCTATCTGCCCTTTTCAGACGAAGTGCCGGAAAATCTCAAAAAACTCGACGGGGGTGCGATCGACCGGTTGTGCGAGAAGAACCTCGACGGCTTCCTCGACTACATCGACCAGACCGGCGCCACGATCTGCGGCCGCTGCGCGATCGGCGTCCTCTTAGCGATGCTGCCGGCCGATGCCCAAGTGCGGCAGCTGCATTATGAGACTTCGGGGCGGATCACCGGCGATTGGTCCAGCTCGGTGAGCTATTGCGCGTTTGCGGTGATCGGCGGGTGGCCGCCGGGGCAGCCCGCCACGGCCGAGGAGCAATCGGCCGACCTGAGCCCGGCCGAGCGGGCCGACCTGTTGCGGCTGGCCCGCGCCACCTTGACCTGCGTGCTGGAGAAGAAGGAACTGTCGGCGGCCGAGCCGGCGGAGATCAGGATCACGCCGGCGCTGCGGCGGCCCTCGGGGGCGTTTGTCACGCTGTACAAGGGGGGCCAACTGCGGGGGTGCATCGGCGAGGTGGTTCCCACCCGGCCGCTGTACAGGTGCGTGATGGCGCAGGCCGTCAACGCGGGGCTCAACGACCACCGTTTTCCGCCGGTCGAGTTGCCCGAGATGGACGCCATCCAGATCGAGATTTCGACGCTCACTCCGCTCCGCCCGGTGGCCTCCGTTTCGGAGATCGAGATCGGCAGGCACGGCGTGGTGTTGAAGAAGGGGGAGCGGGGGGCGTTGTTTCTCCCCCAGGTGGCCACCGAGCAGGGCTGGGACCTGGAGACGACGCTCGCCCACCTTTCCCGCAAGGCGGGGCTGCCGGAGGACGCCTGGCAGCAGGGCGCGGCCTTCGAGGTCTTCGAGGCGATCGTCTTCGGCGAAGAGGAACCGCGGGCGGGCGCCGCCGAAGCTGGTTCGAGGTAGAAGGAATCTGTTGGCCGCGGACTGGACGCGTTCCAAGACAGCTCCCGCGGAACAATCGTGGGGACAGTCCCCGCGGGCAATTTCATGAAGCCGTTTCGCTCCGCTCTCATACTCGGTCTGGGTTTTTTCGCCCTGGTGGCGCAGACGCTCCTGTTTCGCGATTTTCTCGCCGCGTTCGAGGGGAGCGAGCTGGGCGTGGGGAGTTTCTTCGGTTCGTGGCTGCTGTGGGTCGGCCTGGGCGCCGTGCTCGGCCGCGCCGTCGCCGGCCGCCTGGGGGGCCTGGTGGAGCGATTCGAGCTGACGGTGCTGCTGTACATCCCCGCGCTGGTGGTTCAACAGGCCCTGATTGCAGACGCCCGGGCGCTGGGGGGCGTGCCCGCCTACGAGGTCTATCCGTTCGGCCGCATGTTGGCGGTGAGCCTGGTCGCCAACGCGCCGATCAGCTTGGTCACGGGGCTGCTGTTCACGCTGGCGTGCCGCTGGTGGGAGCGCGAAGCGGCCCTGCCGCCGGCGCGCGTCTACATGGTCGAGGCTCTCGGCAGCTTTTTGGGGGGAATTGTCGTCACGCTGCTCCTGGCCAGGGGGGTGTGCGCGGAGAGCATCATCGCCGATGCGGGGATCGTGCTGGTGGCGATGTCGGCGATCGGCTGGTTCGCCGGGGAGCGGTTGAAGCGGTCGGGCGCGTCGGGCGGAATCCTCCTGGCGCTTTTGGCGGCGCTGGTGGCGGTCAGCCTGGGCGGCCTGCCCGACCGATGGAGCCGCGCAAGCGACCGCGCGCGGTGGAGCCGGCTGCTTGCGGCGGAGGAGTATCGAGGCCGCTTCACCACGGCGCAGGCGAAATACCTCTACGGCCGGCACGGGGGCCAGCTGGTGGTCATCTCGTGGGGCGGCGTCTCGGAGACGGTGCCCAACATCCAGCACGCCTCCGAAGTCATCGCGCTGGGGCTGTCGCAGCATCCGGCGGCGAAAAACGCGCTCATCGTCGGCGGCGATTCGTTGAGCATCTGCCTGCGCCTGGGCAAGCTGCCGCAAATCGGCGAGGTGGTCTGGCTGCACCCCGATCCGGAGTATCCGCGGCGACTGCTTGAAGTGCTGCCGGCCGAGCTGAAGGCCGGGGCGGAGCGGCTGCACGCGCCGGGGCGGGAGGCGCGCGATTTTCTCCAGTCGCAGCGCCGCCGGTTCGACCTGGTGTGGCTCAACCTGCCGGACCCGACCACGCTGGTGCTCAACCACTACTGGACGCGGGAGTTCTTCGAGATCGTCCGGCAGTCGCTGGCCGAGGGGGGAGTCGTCTGCGCGCGGCTGACCGGCGCGGAGAACTTCATCGGCCAGGAGCGGGCGTTTCTGGGCGCTGCGGCGCTGGCGACGCTCCAGTCGGTCTTCGGCCACGTCGTGCTCAAGCCGGGCGAGGAGAGCTGGCTCGTCGCCTCCGACGGCGAGGGGCTCTCGACCGCGCCGGCCGAACTCCGCGACCGGTTCGCCAACATCCCCGCCGCCGCGGAGGTCTACCCAGCGCAAGGCCTGATGTCGCTCTACGTGCCGGACCGCGCGGAGTTCCAGCTGGAGGCCTACAGCCAGACGGCGGCCGCCGCGCCGGCCGCCCTGCTGCTCAACCGCGACGAGCGGCCGATTTCGCTGTTCTTCAGCCTGCTGTTGGCCTTGCGCCGGACGACGCTGCTCTCGCTCGCAGGGACCGTGCCGGTGCTGCATCGCGCCGGAATCTGGATCGCCGCCTGCCCGATCGTGATCTATGGGCTGCTCCGGCTGCTCTATCTGCTGGCGCCGCGCGGCGGCCGGGCGACGCGCGAGTCGATCACCGCCGCCGCGGCCTTCGACGGCCGGTTCCTGGTCTTCGCCACGGGGCTGGCCGGCATGTCGCTGAGCATCGTCCTGATGTTTCAGTACCAGGCGCGGTTCGGTTCCCTGTTCCTCGACATCGGGTTGATCTCGTCGCTGTTCATGTTCGGTTCGTTTGCCGGCAGCATGTTGACCGAGCGGCTCCTGCGGCGCGGTTCGGGCAGGCGGCGCGGGCTCTTGCCGGGTTGCCTGTCGCTCAACCTGGTGGTCCTCGGGCTGGTGGCGGCGGTTTCGGAAGGGGCGCCGCGGGCGGCTTACGCGGCCCTGTTTGTCGGCGTCGGCCTCTGCGTGGGCCTGTACTTTCCGATCGGGGCGGCGCGGCTCCGCGCGGCCGGCCAGTCGCCAGCCGCCGCGGGGGCCAGCCTGGAGATGCTCGATCACTGGGGCGGCGCGGCGGGGGCCTTGGCTTCCGGCTGGCTGCTGCTGCCGCTGCTGGGGACCTGGCTGACGCTGGGCGTGCTGGCCCTGCTGATCGGGGTGAACCTGGTTCCGCCGGCGGTCCGGGCGCGGCCGCCGCGGCGGCCGGCCGGGGCGGACGGGTTCGACCGGCTGGTCCGCCCGGCCGGCTATTGGCTGTTGGGAGCGGCGGCGTCGGTGCTGGCCGCCTCGCAGATCGCCGCGGCCGCGGCCGCCGGCACCGAGGAAGAGCGCGTGCTCGAAGCAGCTCGGGCGATGACCGCCAGCGAGAACCTCGCTGAGGCGACGGCCGTGGGGGAAGATGGCAGCCCGCTGCGGTATTGGATCGTCCCCGAGTCGGATGGCGACAAGGGCGGCTACGTGTTCAGCAGCGAGTCGCTGGGCGGCGGCGTCTCCGGCTACGGCGGCCCGATCGCGATGGCGGTCTACGTCGCCCGCGACGGCAGCCTGCGCGATCTGCGGATCGTCCGCTCGCGGGAGACGCCGGCCTACGTCGAGAGTCTTGCCGGCTGGCTCAAAGGGCTGCCGGGGCACAACCTGTTTCGAGCAGATGGACTGGAAGGCGTCGACGCGGTGACCGGGGCAACGATCACCGCGGAGGCGATTCTCGGATCGCTCCGCCAGGCGGGAGCGAAGTTTGCACTGGCCGCGCTGGGGATCGAAGCGGAGGCCGCGGCGCCGCCGGCGCGGCGGCCGATCGACCGGCCGCTGGTCTGTCTGGCCGCGCTGTTCGGCCTGGCGCTGGCGCTCCGCTATCGGCCGCGAGTCTGGCTGAGGCGGGCAATGCTCCTGGCCACGCTCGTCTTGACGGGTTTCGTGTGGAACCTCCAGTACGGTTCGCAGCAGGTGATCGCGATCCTGAGCGGCAACCTTCCGGGGGACTGGCTGAGCGGTTCGTTCTTTCTTGTGCTGGTCGTGCCGGTCGCAGTGATGTTTTTTGGGAACGTGTATTGCGGCGCTGTCTGCCCGTTCGGGGCCCTCCAGGAGCTGGTCGGCGATCTGCGGCCGCCAGCGCTGGAGACGGAACCTGCCAAGGGCGTCTGGCGGTATGGCCGGACGGTCAAGTACGTGCTGCTGGCGCTGCTGGTGATCCTGTTTGGTTTGACGCGCGACGACGGCGTCCTCTTGGCCGATCCGCTGCTGACGGTGTTCAGCCCGCTGCGCGATTGGTGGGTCGTGTGGTTCGCGTTGGGGCTGGTTGTCTTATCGTTTTTCTACCGCCGGTTCTGGTGCCGGAACCTCTGTCCGGCGGGCGCGTTTCTGGCTCTTCTGGGCGGGGTGCGAATCTTGAGGCGGCTGCTGCCGCGGACCAGTCCCGGGCGTTGCGACCTGGGTGTGAGAACGGTGGGAGAACTCGACTGTTTATTCTGTGATCGATGCAGGCATGCGCAAGACTGACCTGGTTTTTTTGCTTTGCGTTCTCATCTGCGCCGGGCTGTTTGCCGGCCGCTCGATCTCGTGGTCGGTCCCCATGCTCTCCGGGGCAATGCCTTCGGGCGCGGCCGCCCTCGGCGCCGCGGGCCAACCGCGGCAGGTCGACATGGCCAGGCTCGAGCGGCTGATCGAGGAGCGGGTCCTCTCGGACCATGAAGCGGAGTTCTACGAGCCGGTTGGCGCGCCGTCCCCTTCCGGCGGACAACGGGCGGGCGAACCGGCGGCCCCTTCGAAGCGCGACATGCCAGGCCAGGCGCGTCCCAGGGTGGAACACGCCAATCCGCCGCCAGCCGATCTGAAGGGACGCCGCTCCGACCGCTGACCGCTGACGCCAGCGCTTCCGCTCAGAACACCCACGGCTTGCGTGCCGGGCGGGAGCGGAGGCCGTTGGCCTCGTCGTCGCCGACGAACTCTTCCTTGACCGGATCGAGGGCGAGTTTGCGGTTGAGCACCCAGGAGAGGGCGGCCGCGTGGCAGGCGATGTGCGAACGGCGCATCACGGCCGAGTTGGCCGCCGGGGCCTTGCGCGACTTGACGCAATCGAAGAAATTGCGGGAGTGCGAGGCGACGTCGAGGCCGCTTTCGCGCTTCCTCGCCGCCGTGCCAAGCTCCGACTTGAGCGACGCCGGGTGGACTTCGATCCCGCCGCTGTCGCCGGTCTCCACCCAGCCCTCATCGCCGACGAACCGCACCGGGCAGGTGCCCAGCGACTGGACCCAGCCGGGCCGCTCGCCGAAGGGCGTCTTCAGGCAGTCGAGGACAAGCTTGACGCCGTTGGCGTAGCGGGCGATGATCGTCTCGCCCGCCGGCTCGTACTCGACCGGCATCGTCTCGTCGGCCGCGTTGGCCCACTGGCAGAGGTCCAGGGTGTGCGCGCCCCAGTCGAGCAGCCGCGCGCCGGAATCGAAGTCCCAGTAGCCGCGCCATCTCCCTTCGACATACGCATGGTTGTAGGGCCGCCACGGGGCCGGACCGAGCCAGAGGTCCCAATCGACCACGTCGCGGGGCGGGGTCGGCTCGCCCGGCAGCCAGGTGGTTTCGATCGACAGCGTGTAGATTGAAGCGAAGAGGGTGTGAATCTTGCCCAGCTTGCCGCTCTGGGCCAGATCGACGGCCGCCTGGAAGTTCGCCACGCTCCGCCGCTGCGTGCCGGCCTGGAAGACGCGCTTCGTCTTCTGGACCGCGTCATCAAGCGCCTGGCAGAGCCCGATCGTCAGGCCGCAGGGCTTTTCGCTATAAACGTCTTTCCCGGCCTGCACGGCGAGGATCGACGCCGGCGCGTGCCAGCGGTCGCCCGTCCCGATCAGCACGGCATCGATATCCGGCCGCGCCAGCAACTCGCGGAGGTCTCGATAGAGCGCGCAATCCTTGTTGCCGTAGCGCTCATCGACGAGCCTCTTGCCGGCTTCGCGGCGGCTCGCCTGGACGTCGCAAATCGCCACGCACTGGACGTCGGGCTGGGGGAGAATGCCGCCCAGATCGTACGTCGCCCGGGGACCGATCCCGATCACTCCCAGCGCGATCCGCTCCGAGGCGGTCACCGCCGCGCCGAGCCCCAGGGCCCGACTGGAAACAAACCAGGGAACGGACGCCGCCGCACCGGTGGCCAGCGACCGCCGCAACAATTCACGCCGCGTCAAGTTGTGGGATGGTTCAGGCATGGTGAGTGCTCGCTTCGGTTGGGAGGGGGCAATGGTTGGTGGTTAGTGTTCAGTGTTCGAAGTTCAGGGTTCAGTCTATTCTTCCATCTCATTCTCAAGCGCTGACTGCTGACTGCTGATGGCTGATGGCTGATGGCTGATGGCT
>JAAYCB010000411.1 GCA_012744395.1 Pirellulaceae bacterium | reverse complement strand
TCGGGCCGCTCATCGAG
This sequence comes from Pirellulaceae bacterium, assembly GCA_012744395.1. Lineage (GTDB taxonomy): Bacteria > Planctomycetota > Planctomycetia > Pirellulales > Thermoguttaceae > JAAYCB01. The sequence goes on along the minus strand of JAAYCB010000411.1, from coordinate 1,528 downwards.
CGCATCGCCGCGCAACTGGCAGCGCTCCAGCCCGTACAGCCAGGCGGCCGCCAGCAGCTTGTTCTCCTCCATTTGGCCGTCGCCGGGCGTGGTCAAGACCGCGTCGCGAAGCACGGCGCTGTCAGCGCCGTTTCCGGCGCGGAGATGGACCGTGTCGAAGAACTTGGCCCGATTGGCGAAACCGCTGCCCTGCAACTTCGCGTACTGGGCCGTGGCGACGAACGCATCGGCCTCGGGCGAATCGACGAACCGGGCCTCGTCCGTGCCACCGCTGGCGTAGGCGTGCACATAACGGAAGAACTTCGCCCGGTTGTTGTAGTCGCTCCCGCGGAGCCGCGCGGCCTCGGGCGTGGCGATGAAGCGATCGTCATCCGGCGAGTCTTTCAGCTTGGCCTCGTCGATCCCGCCCGACGTCGAATAGGCGTGCGTGTAGCGGAAGCCCTTGGCGCGCGCGAAGTAGCCCTCGCCAAACATCTTGGCATATTCGGGCGTCGCCAGGAAGAAATCGTCACCCGGCGTGTCATAAAACACGGCCACGTCGTCTTGCCCCGGCGACGAGTAACCGTGCACCTCGGGGAAATCGTTGACGGTGACCGTTCCTTTCGGGGTCTCCATCACGGCGTTGCCGGGCCGGGAGGTGAACGTGTCGTCCCCCTGCGAGCCGCGGAGTTTGGCCACGTCCCCGTTGTTGACGGTGATCTCGCGGAATCCGCGCACGGTCATTTCGAAGGGAATCTCCGCGCCGTCGGCCCGCCAGCCGAACGCGGGACCGGTTGAGTAGATCGTTCCCCACCCGTCACCCAGATCGGCGATGATATCGCCCCGGTCCGCCTTGCCCAAGGCAATCCAGGAGACATCGACCACGAGCGTGTTGGAGCCGTGACCGTCGATAACCACGCGGGGGGTGTTCATCCCCAGGTCGTAATGGACGCCGGCGATCGAGAGGCTCTGCCGCCTGGTGAAGGCACAAGTTCTCCAGCCGTCTTCCCAGGGGTTGCCCCCGGCGGCATACCAGTAGACCTCATATTCGATCGCGCAGTCCGGCGTTGGGCAGGTGATCGTGAGCATGGAATCGGCGAATTCGCCGGAGAAGCTCACTGCGTTGACAATCCGCAGATCGACCTGGCTGGCCGTGCCGGAGACCTTCAGGTAAAACCTCTGGCCGGCTTCCGCCCGCCAGTCGAGCCTCGCCTCGGCCCAGGGATAATTGTTCACGGAGACCGCCAGTTCCCGCATCTGGGCGTCGTAGAGCGTGAGCGTCGCGTCGCTCTCGGCAGTCCGTTCAAACTGGGCGTCAAAGGTCAGAAGCCCGCTGGTGCTCGCCTCCAGGCAGAACAGGCGATCGCCCTCCGAGGGCGCTAGATTGCTGACTTCTTTATACGCGACCCGCTCCAACCAGGTCGAACCGTGATCGACACTCGCCAGGGCCGCCTGGGGCGACAAGAGATCGTGCACGCTGACCATGTCGTCGGAGACGACCACGAGCCGCTCGCCGAGGCGGACCGCCCGGCTGACGCGCGAGCCGAAC
>JAAYCB010000410.1 GCA_012744395.1 Pirellulaceae bacterium | reverse complement strand
CTCACGCTTCGGGTTACGATCGGTTCATGAATCATCCGGGCCAGCGCGATGACTGGAGAACTCCATGAAAAGAATCTGCTGTCGCTCTTCGCAGGCCGCCAAGGCGGTCAATCGCCGTCTCGAATTCTTCACCAGCTTGTCGCTTCTCGTGACGGCGTTCATGCTGCTGGCGGCGATGCGATGCCATGCCGCGGAAGCGACGGTCTTTCCCGGCGCAAAATGGGCGGAGGCCACGCCTGAGTCGCAGGGCGTGGACAGCGCGAAGCTGAACGAGGCCGCCGAGTCGCTTGCCCGCACCGTGGGCGCCGACGGCGCGCGGGAACTCGTCGTCATCCCCGAGTGGGAGATGGTCGTCGTCCGCCTGGGCCTCGATGGCAAGGCGAACGACGAGGCGTGGAACGGATTCCTGGCGAAGGTCGCCGACTCGTTGAAGGGACGCGTCCAGCCATGAAGTCAACGTGCATCCTGCGCATGCCATTCAGCCTGCCGCTTGCCGTCGGCCTCCGCGTCCACATCTGGCGAGCGCTGTCGGCAAGTTGAAACCGCCGGGAGCCGTGGGGGTGCTGAGCCGCAACGTCCGCGCTGTCTTCGCCGCGAACCAGGGCCGACACGCTCTCCCCCGCGAGCTGGACCTGCTGGCCGAATTCGACTCGCCGGGCAGACAGGCCCTGCTGGACATCTTCCGCCGGGTGGATCACATGGCGTGCCGGATGCACACCGCAGGGATCCTGGCGCGGATGCAGTCGGAGGAGGCCGCTGAACCGATTGCCTTGAGTGGGACCCGAGAGGCGTTCCGCCGGGCACGACCCGGAGCCGGCTTCAGACGTCCAGGTTCCGCACTTCCAATGCGTGTTTTTCGATGAACTCGCGGCGCGGTTCGACCTTGTCGCCCATGAGGATGCGGAACAGATCGTCGGCGGCGGAAGCATCGTCCATGGTAACCTGGAGGAGGCTGCGGTTCTCGGGGGCGAGGGTCGTCTCGCGAAGCTCCTCGGCATTCATTTCGCCGAGTCCCTTGAAGCGGGTGATTTGCAGCCCCCGTTCGCCGGCCGCGCGGATCGCCGGGAGCAGTCCGCGGAGGTCGTCCAGCGGCGTGATCGTCTCGCCGCGGCGGAGCGTGTACCTTGGCTCCTGGATTCCCGTTCGATCCTGGGGGATCAGGCTGTTGATATCGAATCCCATCGTCCGCAGTTCACTCAATTGGTTGTTGATCGAGCGGACTTCGTGGAGTTCGACGATGTGCAAGTCGGTCGCTTCATACCGCTGCTCGCCGTTGCCTTCCTCCGTTTTCGGTTCGGGCTGATCGCTGAGCTTGAGTTCCTCGCCGGCCACCTTCTCCTGCTGGGCAAGGAACTCCTCGAGTTCCGCGCGGCCGGCGAACCAGTGTTCGTGGCGTCCGACAAACGCATGGTACACGGGCAGCCGCCCGGTGACCGGGTCCTGGCGCGCGGCGTGCGCCCGCAGGTTGATCCCGCGGCGTTCCAGCGCGAACAGCGACTCTTCCAGGGCGGCCAGGGTGCGGCTGAGGCGGTTCATTTCCTCGCCGCGGATGACGCGCCCGTCCTCAGTCTGGAACTCGGCGTCTTCGAGGCCCATTTCGAGCAGTTGGGACTTCATCTCCTCTTCGGTCTGGACGTAGTACGTCTTCTTCTTCTGCCGCACGCGGAACAGGGGCGGCTGGGCGACGTAGACGTGTCCGGCTTTGACCAGGTCGTACATCTGCCGGTAGAAGAAGGTCAAGAGGAGGGTGCGGATGTGGGAGCCGTCGACGTCGGCATCGGTCATGATGATGATCTTGTTGTAGCGCCGCCTGGAAAGGTCCATTTCGTTGCCGACCCCCGCGCCAACGGCGGCGATGATGCTTTTGACTTCCTCGTTCTGGAGGACCTTGTCCTCGCGCGCCTTGAAGGCGTTGATGACCTTGCCGCGCAAGGGGAGCAGCGCCTGGTATTCCCGGATTCGCCCCCCTTCGGCGCTGCCGCCGGCCGAATCGCCCTCGACGAGGTAGATTTCGCAGCGTTCGACGTCGCGGCTCGTGCAGTCGCGGAGCTTGCCGGGCATGCCGCCGGAGGAGAGGGCCCCCTTGCGCTCGCGTACGAGGAGGCGGGCCTTGCGGGCACTTTCGCGGGCTTCGGCGGCCAGCAGCCCCTTCTGGACGATGATCTTGGCGATCTTCGGGTTCTCCTCCAGGAAGTTGTTCAGGGCTTCGCCGACAGCCGAGTTGACGATCCCCTCGATTTCGCTGTTTCCCAGCTTGGTCTTGGTCTGGCCTTCGAACTGGGGCTCGGGAACGCGGAGCGAGAGGACGGCGGTCAGCCCTTCGCGGAAGTCATCGCCGGCGGGGACGATCTGCTTGAAGAGCCCCTCCTTCTTGCCGTAGTTGTTGAGGGTCCGCGTCAGGGCGGCGCGGAACCCCGAGAGGTGGGTCCCGCCTTCGATCGTGCAGATGTTGTTGACGTAGGAGTGGACGTTTTCGGTGTATTCGCTGGAGTATTGGATGGCAACTTCCAGGCCAACGTCGTCGTACTGCCCGCTGATCGAGATAATCTCGTTGTGGGCCGGCTCGCTCGCCCGGTTGAGGAACCGGACGAACTCGCGGATGCCGTCGTCATATTTGAAGGTTTCGCCCTCATCGCTGCGCTCGTCGCGGAATACGATCTTGACCCCCTGGTTGAGAAACGCCAGTTCCTGGAGGCGCTTGTGGAGCGTGCTGTAGGCGAACTTCGTGACGGGGAAAATTTGCGGATCGGGCTTGAAGGTCGTCTTCGTTCCGACCTGCTCGCTGGCGCCGATCTTCTGGACTTCGCCGACGGGCACGCCGCGCTCGTACTCCTGCTGGTAGACATGCCCGCCGCGGCGGACTTCGACCTCGCACCATTCGGAGAGAAAATTGACCACGGTGACGCCGACGCCGTGCAACCCGCCGGAGGTCTGGTAGGCCCCCTTGGTGAACTTGCCGCCGAACTTCAGCACGGTCATCACGCCCTGGAGCGTGGAAAACCCCAGGTCCGGGTGCAGCTCGACGGGGATGCCCCGGCCGTTGTCCTCGACGGTCACTGATCCATCGTTGTTGATCGTGACGTTGATCTCCGTCGCCTGGCCGGCCATTGCCTCGTCGATCGAATTGTCGACGACCTCGTAAACCAGGTGGTGCAGCCCGCGGAGCGTGGTATCGCCGATGTACATGCTCGGCCGCTCGCGGACGTGCTCCAAGTCGCTGAGGTGTTCCAACTGTTCGGCGCCGTATGCGCCTTCCACTTTGCGGTATTTCGAGACTTCGTCGCGGACCTTGTTGTTCTGAATGAGATCGTCGGGCATATGTGTAACTCGTCAGGATTCTGAAGTTGGGAGCCGCCAGGGGACCGGTGTCGCAAGGGGCCGCGGTTCAGCCGACCGGGCCGACGCGGAAGCGGAGGTCGTTGATTTTCTCGTCGGGCAGCAATTCGGCGAGCGCTTGGAGGAGTGCCGGCTTCTGGAAGGAGAGTTCCTGGACCAGCGTGGAATTGGCCACGGTGACCTCGAGCCTCCCTCTGCGGAGGGACCCGGGCCGCGTGTAGCGGGAGAACAGTTCGCCGGCCGCCTCCCGCCAGGCCGCCTGGAATGTCTCCGCACTGCGCAGGCGGGCAAATCCCCGCCGTGCCATCAACTGGGCAAGGATCTCGCCAATCGCCTCGGGACCTTTGTGCATCGCGGATTTACTCACGGAACAGCGGCATGATCACGTAGGAGTAGTTGTCGGTGGTATCGCAGATGATCGCGCTTTGGGCATTGCGAACGTGCAGGGTGATCGCGGTTTCCGGATCCAGCACGCGGAGGAAGTCCGCCAGGTAGCGCGGATCGAGCTTGACGGGAATCTCCTGGCCCTGGTAGGCAATCGGCAGTTCCACGCGCGACTCGCCGATGTCGGCCCCGTGACCGGCCAGCGTCAGCTTGCCGTCGCTGAAGGTGAAATCGACTCCCCGCCGCTCGTCGCTGGTGACGATCGCCGCCTGGCGAACCGCCGCGAGGAACGGGCCGACGGGCATTTCGATCTTGACCATCTCGCCGCGGCTGGGAAAGACGTCGCGCCAGCGCGGGTAGCGGCCTTCGACCAGGCGGGAGAAGATCGTGCTGTGCCGGCTTTTGAGAACAACGCTGTTCTCGCGCGCGGCCAACTGGATGTTGTCCTCGTTGTCGGCAATCGCCCGCTCTATCAATTGGACGGCCTTGCTGGGAATCACGGTGCTTTCCACCGTCTTGTGGCCGCCAAACGACGTGCCGGGCCCCTGTTGCACGGCCAGGCGACGGCCATCGGTGCCAACCCCGATAATCGAGTCCTCCGCCAATTCGAGGAGCACGCCGCCGAGCGCGTAATGGCTGCTCTCGGCATCGGTGGCGAACACCGTGCGGCGGACCATCTCGCGAAAGAAGCGGGCCGAAACCTCGTGGTAACTCTCTTCCTGAAAGGCGGGGATATTGGGAAACTCATCGGGGTTTTCCGTGGGCAGCTGGAACTCGCTCCGCTGTCCATAGACGCGCGTCGAGGTGCCGTCGCTTTCGATCGTCAGTTTCTCATCGGGCGATTCGCGGAGGATCATGCCCCCCCGTTTGATCGGCAAGATAACGCTCCCACCGGCCTCGACTTGAATTCCCGGTACGTCGATTCGCACGCCCATTTCCAGGTCGGTGGCCATCAGTGTCGCAACGTCGGCGATCGCCTCGAGCTTGACGTTCTCCAGGATCGACTTCGGGGTCCGGGCAACGGGGACTCCGGCGGCAATCTGGAATGCCTGGAGCAGTCTCTCGCGTTCACAAATGAGTTTCATTCTTATCTCTTCTTTAATCACTCAATCCAGCAGTAATAGTAATCCGCCCGATCTGGCTGTCGATCAACCCGCCAACAGCCGCGGATTGGCCCGGAAAACGCGGCGTTTTCGCGGTTTTTCCGGGCCTTCTGCAATGGGGGAAAACTGTTGGCTGGCTGTCGATTGCCGGTCGACGCCGCGTCGGTAAAGCGAGCGTCTTTTGAGCGGGCGAATTCGGCTGTCGATCGACGAGAGAAGCATCCCGTTGCTCGACATTCCATCGACAGGTTTTCCCCTAAAGGGCCGCGGCGCGATTATCGGAGGAGCAGCTTCGCGCGGAGTTCCTCCTCCGTCTTCCGAACGGCCGGGTCTGATTCCATGGATTCTTCCACTTTTCTGCAACCGTGAGAAACGGTGGTGTGGTCTCGGTTGCCAAAATAGGCGCCGATGCGATTGAGGCTGTTCTGCGTGGTGCTCCTGGCGAGGTACATGGCCATGTTCCGCGCAGAGACCAGGGCGCGCTGGCGCGAGGCGCTGCGGAGTTGGGCGACGGAAACGCCGTAGTGTTTCGCCGTTGTCTTGGCGACGGTCGCGAGGGTCGGCTGGCGGGCATCGCGACGAGCGGTCAGCAAACGCTTTGCGGCCGCAACGGTTGGTGAAAGACCTTCGAGACGCGATTCCGCCTCCAACTGAACCAGGGCCCCGATCAGTTCCGGCACGGGCGCAACGAGCCCTTCGGCGAGCGTCTGCAAGACCGTCGCGGCGACGTTCAAATCGCGGAGCTCGGCGACCCGGTTGAGGATCGCGGCCCGCGTCTCGACTCCGGGCAGTGCCAGACGCAGCAGCAGTCCGGCCGTCAAGCGGGCCTGGAGGCCGGCCAATAGGCCCGGCACTTGGGAGGGGGGTCGGCGACCTGTAACCACGACCCATCCGCCGGACGATGCCTGGCGGTCAATCATGGCTGTCAGCGCCTGCTGGGCGGGGTGCCGGCCGGCGAGCTGTTCGAGATTGTCGAGAACCAGGAGCTGCGCGCGGGCGTACGGGGCGTGGAACTGGTCCTCCATTTTGGTCTCTATGGCCTCGCGGAACTCGCGGGCAAAGTCCGACGCGGTGACGAACAAAGCGGGGCGCCGACGGTACGCGTTCTTCCACGCGTGAAACAGCCCGCTGACCAAATGGGTCTTGCCCGAACCGGTAGGGCCGCAGACCACCAGTGGGCTGTACGACTGGCTCGCGGAATCCAGAACCGACGAGACGACGGCCGCGACGAGGTGGTTTTCCGGCCCGACAACGAATTCCGGAAGCGCAAAAGGAGTTCCTAAGTAGAATGGCGTTTTGCCACTCTCTAAGGGGGTTCCAACCAGGGGGATTTCCACAACTCCGCTTGCCACCAGATCGATCACCGTAAACTGAGCAATCGGCGCGCAGTAGGTCTGTTAGTGCAAGTTCATATTATAGCGGATTTCCGTGTGGAATACGACCCGAGCCGGAGAGTTTTTACAGTTCGGGCTGGGGGCCGGGGGCTGGCCCTGTTCGGAATCGTGGGGCGCTCAGGTCGCGGTGAATTTCGAGGTTCATGCCCCGGTTGGCTCTTGGGGGCGGGGCCGCCGGTTCTTGGACCGGAGGACGCGCACGCTCTCAGCGGAGGGTGTCGCGGTGTTCGGACGCCATCTTCAAAAATCGATCGGCCTGGGCGTTCTCTCCGAGGTGGCGGTGCATCGTGGCGAGATTGCTGTAGGGGACTTCCAGGGCGAGTTTTTCGATGTAGCCGGCCTCGACGGCTGCCTCGATCAGTTCGACGCCGGTTCTTGTCTGGTGCAACGCGACTTCCTGATTGCCGACTTCCCAATAGGAAACGCCCATGCTGACGAGGGTTTCCCCGAGGCGGCCGACTTCATGCGCCGGGATGCCGTCGACGGCCTTCTGGAACAGCGGGATCGACTTGTCGAACCAGCGGACCGCTTCCTGGTGGTCCGACTTGTTCACCGCGAAGATCGTGCCGAGTCGGAAGTAGAGGCGGCCGACGAGGAGCCAGTTGGCCGGTTTTCCGCTGCCCTCGATGCCGCGTTCCAGCAGTTCCGTTGCCCGGCGTCCGACCTCGAGGGCGGCATCCTGCTCGCCGCGGACCTGGTGGATCTGGACGGCATCGTAGAGCGCCAATCCCAAGTCCCACGCGATCTGCTGTTCGCGGTGGGGGTCTTGGTTTGCGCCGATCATGCGTTCCCCCACCTCGAGGGCTCGCTGCGTCCAGTCGGCGGGGCTGAGTTCGCCTTGCGCGCCGACGCATGCGGCAAGCGCACGAGTGGCCACTCGGAACCGCAACGCGTCGGTATGGAAACCGGACTCGACGGCGGTCATTGCCTCGGCGTAATCGCTTGCGCGCTGGAGCCAGGTATTGACGGCGGTCTTCTTGTTTTGCCAATTGCCCCAGGCGATGTCCTGGGCTGCCCCGAGGTGGGCATCGATCATTACCTCCATGGCGGCGATGCGGATTGCCGGATGGGGGCTGGAAATGAGGGGATCGGCGATGGAAATCGCCTGCATGTGGTTTTCCAGCGCCTTGGCGTAGTCGGGTCTGGGATCGGAATTGATCAGATCGCCGAGCAGCGAGAATCCGCGGGCCTTGATGTGGGGGCGGCTTTCCGCATTCTGGATTGCCGCTCGGACGTCGGGGATTGCCTCGGAAATCCGCCCGGCCTGGCGAAGAATCTGCGCCCGAGTGACGAGGAATTGCGGATTGGCCGGCTCCAGGCGGATCGCCTCGGCGCTGCTGGAGAGGGCCAGTTCGGTGTCGCCCATGCTGGTGGCAGCGCGGGCTTGCAGCCAATGGGCTCGGGCAAGATCGGGTTGTAGCTGGATGGCGTGTTTCAGGTCCTCCGCGCTGGCGGCCGCCTCGGTGTCGAGATAGGTCTCCGCCCGAAGGATAAACGCCTCCGCGGTGACCGGTTCGAGGATCACGTCAACCACGCGCATCGTCGCCTTGCCGGGCTGGCCGGCCGGTTCGAAGGCAAATAGCACACCGCGTTCCGGAAAAGACTGCCCGAGAATCTCGCCGAATTCATTCGAGACGAGCACGGGGCGGATGCCGCCGAGTTGGAGCTGTTCGGCCAAGGGGGCCGCGGGGACCGCCTGCTGCAAGCGGATGATGATCGAGGTGACCACGTCTTCAGCGAAACCGACCTCGATCCGGTCGAAAGGTTCAACCCGGTAGAGGTGCACGGGCCGATCGTCCTGGACTGTCATTTGCGACGGGTTTCCCCACGCCTCTTGAACCTCGGCTAGCGTCGATTTGCCGGGCGTGATGGATTTGAAGCTGGCCGTTTCGATGTTCACTTCGCCACGCGGCGCGGGATCGGGGACTGGCTTGAGCTTGGCGGCTGGCTCTTCGGGCGAGGTCTTCGTCAAGCCTGGCTCAACACGCGGCGGCGCCGGTCCGCTGGCGTCCGTCGTGCCGGACGAGGGGAGAGACTCCGCCGCCGCGGCTGCCGGTGGATCGACGGGGTTCGGCGTTTGACCCGGCCCGGGCAATTCGGCGGACAACGGCTGCGGCGCGTCGCCGGGCTCGCTGGCCTGAGGCGAGGCAGGGACTGTCTCTCCCGGTGTTTCGAGTGGTTGATTGGCCTCGTCCGGGTCGATCGGGCGGACCGTCGCGATGGTGATCGGCGGATCGGCCGGCAATCGCTCGTCCGCCACGGCGATCAGCGGCGCAAGAGCGAGGCCAAGCATCGATGCGGCCACAAAGCACTTCAGAATGGCAAACGGCCGGGACGGCATTGCGTGATCCTCCTGAAAACGGCGCGCGAAATCGCGTGCCTCGCAGACCGCCTGCAAGAGCCGAAGCCGAAACGGACTCCGGCTGGCCGGCGGCTGACCCTTCCTTGGCTTCAACGTCAATCGGCTTGCCGGGGCCAAGGGAGGTGCGCGAGCGCCTCCATCAGCCGCGGCGGCTCGTCCGCCGCAATCGCCCAACTCTCGACGCGCACCGAGAACCGGGGCGCTTCCGGCTGGAATATGCGTGGCGTAGTGTACCCACAGTCCGCGGAGTAGGTCCAGATGGGTTTACGGGCTTTTGTGGGATGCACGCCATCTTTTACCCGAACGGGCTGGCCGTAAACGAGGTTAACAAGAGAATCTGTTTAGTTTTGGTAAACTGGCTGGTTCTGTAGGGAGGCGCCGAGATCGTCAGGGCAGCAACTCGCCGAGCCCAGCCAGGGCCGTGGCGGAGTCGTTGACGGCAAGGGCGTTCCTGGCGTCGAGGAGACTCTGGGCCTGCTGTTCCGTGAACGGCACCGCCTCACCGGGCTGCGGAGGGGTGGGAGCGAGCCGCCAGGCGATTGCCGCCAACAGGTTCTCAAGCCCCGCGCCAGTCAGCGCGCTGACCGGCTGGCTCGCGGGCGGCGGCCGGCAGCCCGCCAGGTCGATCTTGTTGGCCACCAGCAGCGCGTCGGAGCAGCGGCGAAGGAGGACCTCGTCCTCTCCGCGCCGGTCTGCTGCATCGACGACGAGAAGGACCAGGTCGGCTGATTGCAGCCGCTGCTCGGCGAGACGAATCCCGTCCGCTTCGACGGCGGTCGCGGCGGGCCGCAAGCCGGCCGTGTCGGCGAATTCGACGGGCCATCCGTCGATGGCGGTCGCGGCGGTGAGGACATCGCGCGTTGTGCCAGGTGTCTCATGGACGATCGCGCGGCGGAAGCCGACCAGCGCGTTGAGCAGACTGCTCTTGCCGGCGTTGGCCCGACCGGTCAGCGCGACCCGCCACGGCCGGGCGAGGTGCAGGCCGCATGGTGCCACGGCCAGCAGGCGTTCGAGCCGCCCGATCGCCGGAGGGTGCCTGCGCTGGCCGACCAATTCGCGCAGTTCTTCCACGGCTCGCTCCAAGGCGCCGTGGAACTGATCGAGGAGGATCGAGGCGGCGCGGAGCGTCAGGGCGCCGGCGAGCGCCTCGCAGGCGGCGGCCTTGATCGGGCTGGAGCACGAACGCTGGACCCAGGCTTGCCAGGAGACAAGCTGCCCACCGCCGGCACGCAGCGCAGCGACAAGCCGCTCCACGACCAGCGGGCCGCCATGGCAATGGATTTCGACGACGTCGTTCGCCGGGCGGCAGACGAGAACCTCGTCGGCCACGTACGGGCCAAGCCGGAAACGGCCGAAGGCGACGCGGCCGGGCGGCAACTCGGAAATCGGCTGCCGGGCGACCCCCTCGAAACGCGCATCCACGCGCGCCGACGCGCCGGCCCCCTCGATGCGGACGGTGGCCACGGCCCCGCGCCCGGCGGGCGTCAGTTGCACGACATGCAGTGCGGGCGGTTGGTTCATCAAGAGTCTCGGGATCGAGAACGGGCTACAGGTTTCCGGCGGCCGCTGCGCCGGCGGATTCGACGCGTCCACCCGGCTGGGCGGCCTGGCAACGGCATTCGGCTGCGGTGCCAGACGCCTCCGGCGGAACTCCGCAGCGGCTTGAAGCGCCACCGCAGATCTCCCGCACACGGCGGAGAACCGCCTCTGCGAGAACACAGGCCAGGAAGACGCCCGCGGCATCCATGAAACGGCCCAGCGGCGGGGATGTCACGATCACCAGCAGCAGCTTGGCGAGTGCAAAGCTGACGGCGATCAGCAACAGGCCGTCGGAGGGCGCGAAATCGGCCCCGCTGGCCGCTCCCTCGATGCCTCTCCGCTTGCGGAGCACGGCACGAAGCCCGTGCGTGGCGAGCAGCACGGCGAGCAGCGCGAAGTAGACCGGATTCATGATGTACTCCGAGACGATCATAGAGACGCCGCGGACGAAGGCCTTGGCCAGCCAGACGCCATAGCGGAGCGGATGCTCGGCGACGATCGCGATGCCCAGTTGCCAAAGCCGGCGGTCGATCTCCCGCCAATCGTCTCCGTAGATCTCCTGAGCGGCGGGCACGCCAATCTGCCACGTGTTGGCGTTGAATGCGTTCTCGATCTCGCTATAGCTCGAATGCGGACCGGGCGAAAACCGCGGATCGCTCGCCGCCAATTCCGCGCGGCGGCGGAGCACCGCCTCGGCCAGCCGGCGGACCTCCGCGGGAAACCGCGGCGGATCGCCGGCGTCCATCAACGGCGAGACGACCCCGGCAAAATTGCATCCCCCAAACGACACCAGGGAGAACTGGCCAACGGTCAGCCAGCGGACGGCGCCGAAGATGGCCAGCGGCAAGGCGGCAGCCGCGGCCAGCTTCCAAGTCAACCGCGGCCAGGAACGCGGCAGCGCCGGACCGGCCAGCCAGACAAGCATCGCCCCGAGCGGAGGGACCAAGACGACCAGGAACAGGTACGCCGGCCGGACCTGGTACGCGGCGAAGATTGAACCGGCAAGCGCCCACCAGCACCAGGGACGGCCGCGGCCAAGAGTCGCCAGAAGCAGCAGCCCGATCGAGAGAATCGCCAGGGAACAACCCGCGCAGTCGGCGGCAAGGTTGTTGACGTAGCGAAATACGAGGTGTGAATAGAGCAGGCTTCCGGCCACCAGCATGCTGGTCCAGTTCGAGCGGACAAGATTTTTCAACCCCAGCCAGAACACGGCCACCGCCAACACGTGCAGAAGGTAATCCAGAGCGGGAACCGCGGCATGCCCGCCGGCGATGAGCCCGCCGAGCTTCAGGAGCAGCGGATAACCGATCGTCCGCGAGTAGGTCAACGCCTCGCGCGGCGAGGCGAACGGGAACATTTCATAACCTGGCGTGTCCGGCACGCGAACCGGTTGGAACCTGCCCGCAGCCAGCAGCGCGGCCGCCAGGACCAGGCATTGGATGAAAAACCAGAACCAAGGCGTGCGGAGTGCGTTCAACCCGGAGACCCCCAACGAGACGGCGTCGGCCATCTTGGCATTATAAACGCTCGCAGCCGCCCGGTGAGAGGTCGCAGCCCGCGATTTGTCGCGCGGCCCAGCAGGAGCCTGGGAATGAGGCGACTTCAAGCGGCGATCTGCAACGTGTCACGGGGGAGCTGGCTGCGTGAATTGACATCGGCGGCGCGCCGATTTATGATCGGATGTCGTCAAGACAGGCCCCGAGGGGCGAGATTCCTGGAGAGCGTTGGGCAAGACGCGCGGGAGCGGGCCGTCTTGAGGCGAAAGCGATGCAGAAGGTTACCGTGACGTGTCCGCGATGCCTGGTGCAGTACAACGTCGACGAGGCGCATCTGGGCAAGACCGGGCACTGCAAAAAGTGCAACACTTCATTCGTGCTCTCCTCGCTGGTGGAGACAGTCACGCGAACCGACGTCTTCTCGGGCGGTGGGATGCGCCCGGTCGGGCTGCGGTGGCGGGCTCTTCCGGGTGAGGAATTCCCCGAGATTTGGAACGTTGGCGACGTGGTCCTGGGGGTCTACGAGATCAAGCCGCTGAAGTCGGGGTTTGACCAAGGGAAGCACTACGCCGAAGGGGGGATGGGGCTGGTCTACCGGGCCCGACACCGCGGGTGGGACCTCGACCTGGCTCTGAAGAGACCGAAGCGCGAGACGTTTCAGACGGAGAGCGGCAAGGACAATTTTGAGCGCGAGTGTGCCACGTGGGTCGAGTTGGGGCTGCACCCGAACATCGTGAGCTGCTATTACGTCCGCCGGGTTGGCGGGATTCCGATGGTCTTCGCCGAGTTCGTGGAGGACGGCAGTCTCGACGACTGGATCGCCAGCGGAATTCTCTACCGCGGGAGTCCCGAAGAGAGCCTGCGGCGGATTCTGGACATCGCGATTCAGTTTGCCCGGGGCCTGGACTATGCCCACCAGCAGCGTTTGATCCACCAGGACGTGAAGCCCGACAACGTGATGATGGACGGGCTGGTGCCGAAAGTCACGGACTTCGGGCTGGCCAAGGCCCGCGTTGCCGCGGGGGAGGAGTTTTCCCACGGCGCCGCGCCGCGGAGCATGTTCGTCAGTTGGGGCGGCATGACGCCCGCCTACTGCTCGCCGGAACAGATCGAGGCCGCGATTCAGGTCAAGTCGGGCGCGGACGCCGGCGAGCGGACCCACCTGACGCGGCGGACGGACATCTGGTCGTTTGGCGTCAGCCTGCTGGCGATGTTCGTCGGCAAATCGCCGTGCAGCGGGGGTGGCCACACGGCGGGCAAGGTCCTCAGGGATTACCTCAGGGCCCCGCCGGAAAGCGAGATTCTGCCGGCGATGCCCAAATTGATGACCGACCTGCTTTTCGGATGCTTCGAGCGGAACCCGAAGGAGCGGCCGCAATCGATGGGCGAGATTCTCGACCATCTCAAGTCGATCTATCGCGACCAGTTCGGCGTGGAGTATTCGCGTCCCGAGCCGGTGCTCGCTGAATTGAAGGCCGACACGCTCAACAACCTCGCCGCCTCGCTGCTGGACCTGGGGAGGACGGAGGAAGCGTCGAGACTCCTCGAAGAGGCATGGGAATGCCACCCCTGGCAGCCGCAGGTGGCCCACAATCGCGGTCTGCTGCTGTGGCGAACCGGGAAGATTACCGACCGCGAGCTGATCCACCATCTCCAGGAACTGTGCCGTACGAGGCCGCTCGACTGGGAAGCCGCCTACTCGATGGGGCAGGTTCAGTTGGAGCGGGGCGACGTCGAGGCCGCGCTCAAGGCCCTGGAGCAGGCCGTCGGCCTTGGCGGCCGCTTCGAGGTCCAGGCAACGCTCGACGAGGCGCGGAACCTGGTCTCGCTTGCGCCCCGCTGCGTGCGGGCGTTCACCGGAGTGCCCACCGGGCCGCTGCAAATCTTTCTGAGTTCCGACGACCGCTGGCTGCTGGCCCTGGTCGACGAACAGACCCTCTGCCTGTGCAACGCGCATAACGGGCAGCTGGCCGCCAACTTTCACGCCGACGGCGGCAACCTCGACGGGGCCGTCAGCTCCGACGGCCGCTGGAAGCTTGTCGGCGAAGACGCCGCCACCGTGCAGCTATGGGATGCCACCAGGCGGCGCAAGGTCCGCACGTTCCGGCAGATCGCCTGGGACTCGGCCCGGCAGCTGTCCGCGCGGGACGGAACGTGGGAGGTGCTGCCGGCCAAGGACTACTCGATCGTGATCAGGGATCTTGTCTCGGAGCAGGTGAGACAGGTTTTCTGGGGGCATACCGACAAGGTCAACGCCGTCTGCGCGAGTGCCGACGGCGAATGGATTCTCTCCGGCGGCAGCGATCGAACGATCCGCTGCTGGGAGGTGGCATCCGGGCGATGCCTGCGAACCTTCAAGGCCCACGCCGGCGCCGTCCGCGCCGTGTATCTGGGCAGCGACGGGAGTTGGGCCCTTTCGGCGGGCCTCGACCGCACGCTCAAGCTCTGGAACCTGGAGCTGCTGCACGACACAAACCGGCGGTTCCTCTCGCCGACCGCCCTCTGCCATATCACCAGCTCGGAAGAAGCGAGCCGGACGCAGAGGGAATTCATCGTCTTGCGGGAAAAGGCCCAGGCTGCCGTTGAAAACGGAGACTTCGAGGAGGCGCTCGAACTGGTCCACCGGGCGCGGGCCCTGCCAGGTTACGAGGTTGACCGGCAGACCTTGGACCTGTGGAACGCGGCCGGCCGCCACTGCCGGCGGAAGTACTTTCTCGACGCCTGGTTGACGCGGTCTTTCGAGGGACACGGCAAGGATGTGCACTGCGGGGTCCTCACCCGCGACGCGGGGCGCGCCGTCTCCGCAAGCTGGGATCACACGATCCGCGTTTGGGAGGCCGCCACGGGGCGCTGCCTGTGGACACTCGAAGGCCACGCCGATTCGGTCCGCTCCGTTGCGCTCGATCCTGGGGGGACCCATGCGGTGTCGGGTAGTTGGGATAAGACCCTGCGACTTTGGGATATCGAAAACGGGCGCTGCTTGCGAACCATCGAGGGGCAGGGCAACTGCATCACGTCCGTCAGCCTGGGGCCCGACGGCCGCCGCGTGCTTGTCGGCGGGTGGGATCGGCGGCCGCGGCTCTTGGATCTCGAGACCCGCGAGTGCCTGCAAACCTTCAGCGGGCACGGGGGACACGTGACCTCCGTCGCCCTCAGCGCCAACGGATGCTGGGTGCTCTCCGGAAGCGAAGACAAGACCCTCCGGCTCTGGGACGCCGCCAGCGGCGAGTGCCTGCGGACGTTTGAAGGGCATACGGACTGGGTCACCTCCGTCTGCCTGAGCGCCGATTCGCGCTGGGTGCTCTCCGGTTCGAAGGACTGGACGATCTGCCTTTGGGATGTGGCCAGCGGCGAGCTGCGGCAGGTCTGCAAGGGGCACGATGGTCCAGTGAATGCCGTCTGCCTGAGCTCCGACGGCCGCTGGGCCCTTTCGGGCAGCAAGGACCGGACGCTCCGTCTCTGGGAAATCGGGCGGGGAAACTGCCTGCACGTCTTCGAAGGGCATGCCGGCGAGATCAACTCGGTGTTCATGAGCCCCGACTGCCGCTGGGTTCTCTCTGGAAGCGAGGACTGGGGTCTGCGGCTCTGGGAGCTCGACTGGGAATACGACTTCCCGGGCTGGGTGGACTGGGATGAGGCCGCGCGGCCGTTTCTGGAGACCTTTTTGACATTGCGGGCGGCGGCTGCCGGCCAGGGTCCCGGTGGAACGCCCACCTGGACGAACGACGACTTCGGCGAGTTGATCCGCCAGTTGGAGGACCACGGGTTTGGCTATCTCCGTCCCGCCGGCGTCCGCCGGAAGCTCGAGGCGATGAGCGTTGGCTGGAAGGGGCAACCGACATTGCCTGGCGTGTGCTCGGCGGGTAGACTGAACCACCGCTGAGCTTGGCTTTCCCCCGCTCAAGAAGGCGTCCGATGGCCGAACGGTTGTTCGTTCTTCGAGTTTTCGTTTCCAGTTTGAGGCGACCATGAACGCCGAAAACGCGGATCGGGGGCAACCCGATCGCGCTGCGGAAGGGATCAATCTCGAGGCCGTGCTCGCGATCGCCGGCGGCGACCTCCACCTCTTGCGGGAGTTGCTGGGCACCTTTCTGGCCGAGATCCCCCGGCTGGTCAGCGCGGTCGACGAGGCGATCGAGCGGCGGAATGGAGAGACCCTGGAGGAGGCCGCGCACAAGCTCAAGGGCGTCGTGCGTTACCTTCAGATGGATCGCGCGTTTGAGTTGGCCCACCGGCTGGAGCTGTTCGGTCAGCAGGCCGGCGACTGGCGGGAAGCGGCGGCCGTGTTTGCGGACCTGCGGCTGTTGATCGACAGTGCGATTTGCGCCCTGGACGGTTTCATCCGCGAGCCTCCGCAGCCCGACTGAAGACGCATCACCGACCGGCACCGGCGATTCCGCGTCGACGGCCTTGGCCGTTTCTCGTTCCGTCGTTCGTCGTTCCCGCGATTGCTCGTTGTCGGCAAGGAAATTCACCCCGGCATGGATGGGTTTGTCCTGTTCAATCGAGCCAATCCTGCTCGGCCAGCCGGGCGGGAGTGTACTCTTCGGTGACGTAGCTGATATTGCGCGAGATGAGGGCTTCGACTTCGAGCTTGAAGCCGTTCTCCAGCATTTGCTGGATTTCCTTCTGCCAGGCCTTCTTCTTGGCGAACCAGGGGTAGTTGGCGATCTGTTTCGCTCGCTTCCGGTCCTGGTCGCTCAAGTCGATCTTGACGCTGTCGGAGAGGTTGCAGCGGTGGAAGTCGGCGCTCCGCAGGCCGAGGAACTTGGCGTCGGGAATTGCCATCCGCTGCGATTCGTAGGCCAGATTGATCGATCCCTGCTTGATCACGCTATAGATGTAGTACCCCCAGGGGTCGTTGTCCAGCAGGCAGTAGATCGGCAGCTTGAGTTCGTTATGCATGCGGTGCAGCAGGCGGCGGACTCCCCGGGGGGGCTGGCCGCCGCCGTGGGTCAGGATGCAGTCGTGGGTCCGCCAGAACTTGTCCTCGTTGAAGCGTTGCCAGACGGTGTCTTTTTCGACATGCAGGACGAACCTGGCCTTGCACTGTTTGAACTGGATCGCATGGGGTTCGACGATCGAGGGGATGCCATAACCGCCGGAACCCATCCGCGAGCAGTCGATTTCATCGCCGTGGTCCTCGAGAACCAGTGGGCCGACCATGACGCCTTTTGTCTGCGCGTAGAGGTGCAGCTCCTCGCGGAGGCTGTTGAGCAGGACCTCGGCGTCTTCGATCACCGGATCGCACTCCGCCTGGTCGGCGAAGGTCTCTTCCTTGGTCCCCTCGATCGTGTGCTTGAGCAGGTAGTAGAGACCTCGGATGCTGGTCGTCTTGTCCTGCTCGATGAGCTGTTTGGCGCCGCTGGCCACGAGCATCGTCTGCATGAAACTCTTGGCCTGGGAGAGGTTGAACAACTGGCGGCGATTCGTCTTCTTGCCCATCTCGATGAATCGCTTGGCAGTGTTGTAGCGGACGTTGGACAGCGCGCGGGTGGGGATGTCCATGTGCGGATCGCGGTGTTTTTCCGCGGCCGCGGCGACGGCGTCGGCCAGGTTGACGAGTTGTTGCAGGGTCCGCTTGTCGCGCTCGGAGAGTTTCGCCGCGGGTTTGGGTGTTGCCGGTGCTGTCTTGGCCACGTTTCGTCTCGCTGCTGTCTTCTTTGCCATGATTCTCGTTCCGGTGCGGCTGGCGACGCCTGCCGCTTGGCGCGCCTCGCGGTTTGCCCTGGGGGGGGGTCGGCCGCAATCCTCTTGCGCGCCGTCGCTCCGAATTGCCCGTGGGGTCATGGGGCGCCGTCGCGATTGCCGTTTGGGTTGCCGTTCTGTGATTTGGCCCGAGCCAGAAGCTGCTCGTTGACTTCCTCCGGGGCGACAATCAGCACGTTCTCTCCGAAGGTCTGTTCGGCATCCTCGACGAGTCGTCCGCGATCGTCGAACTTCATGTCGGCCTCGGCCGTCTTCCTCTTGGCCACGGCGAGCAGGTGCTCGTAGAGCTGTTGTTTGTCCGCCTGGTTGATCTGGCTGATCGCCGTGGCCACCTCGCCGAGGTAGCGGAGAAACATGTTGCGGCGTTCGCCCTCGTGTTTCACGCGGCGGCGGCGGTGGAGAAACATCCCCAGCTTGCGGCCGACCGATTGCAGGGCCAGCCGGAGCTCTTTCTGGATCTCCGGATACGAGGCAACGGCCTCCTTCGATTCGCTCGTGAAGGGGACCCAGACGCTGGCCATGTGGACCATCACGGTGACCGGGCCGCGCGGCAGTTGCCCGCGGGACTGCGCGAGCCCGTACGCCCGCCAGTTTGTCTGCATGATTGTCTGGGTAATAGCGCAGCCGCCGGCCTGGAACTGGAGCGGCACGCGGTTGGCGTAGCGGAGAACGTTCATCGTCTGCCCGTCATCGAGGTTCACGTTGCGCATCCCTTCGAGCAGCTTATCGATGTCTTTCGGCTTGAGTTTGCCGGGCGAGATCCGCGTCTTCATGTGGGACTGTTTGAGGATCTTGTCGGCCGCATCCGGGCCGACCCCGTCGAAGGTCATCGAGAGGAATTGCCGAAGCGTCCGGGCGTCGGTCTGGTCGAGCAGCTCGCAGAGGGTCTCGCGGGTGACGCGGTGGGCAGTCGAGGTTCCCCCGTACGCCAGGCCGACTTCGATCAGGAAGGGATTTCCCCGGTACACGGCGGGCGGCCTGGTGGCGGCGGCGTAGAACTCGCCGGGGACCACCTGGCGGAGCCCCTTGAGAATCAGGTCCTCGCCGATCGGCGAGATGCAGTCGGTTGCCGGATTGCTGATCTTCGTCTTCTGGATCGATTGGTAGACCAGGTCGGCCTCGTGGCGGCCGATCTTTCGCGTGCTGGCGCGATTGCTGACGCCGGCCCCCTCGCAAATCCGCCGCGCAACGGCCGGGCTGACGCGCGAGAACGACTTGACCAGAAACTGGGTGATCGTCGGCTCCTTGGTGTCCTTGAGCATTGCGACCAGCCGGCCGAGTTCCATTCCATAAGGGTGCGGCTTGATCTCCTTCGGCTCCGGCGGCAGCGAGTCCGACACCCGCTGGTAGTGGCGCGCGTTGCCTTCCGGGTCCTCGTAGTGGATCGTCACGTGGGGATTGGCGATGGCCGTCTGCTCGAGATACTCGTCGACGCTGCCGCGGCCGCGCTGGTAGCGGGCTTCCAGTTCAATCGTTACGCGCGTGCCGTGATCCTGTTCGATCCACTCGATGCCATGCTTCTCGATCGTGGCGTTGCCGGCCTGCCCCGGGGGGACCTCGATTCCCTCGCCGCGGCCATTGATGATCTCGGGCAGGTTGCGCTTCGTGTCGATCTGGATTTCGTAGTAGTGGGCCGGCTTCCGCACCGAGACCTTCGACATGATCTTGACGGGCCTGCCCGTCGTCAGCAGACCGTACATCCCGGCGGCGGAAATGCCGATTCCCTGCTGGCCGCGGCTCATGCGGAGACGGTGGAACTTCGAGCCGTAGAGGAGCTTGCCAAAAATCAGCGGAATCTGCTTCTTCAATATGCCGGGTCCGTTGTCCTGAACGCCGGCCTTGTAGCGGTTCTGCTCCCCCCCGTTGGGTGTACGCTGGATGTGAATCCAGATCTCCGGAAGGATGCCCGCCTCCTCGCAGGCGTCCAGCGCGTTGTCGACAGCCTCCTTGACGGTCGTCAGCAAGGCCTTGCGTGGGTTGTCGAAACCGAGCAAATGGCGGTTCTTGGCGAAGAACTCGCTAACGGAGATGTCGCGCTGGTCAGCAGCCATCGACTGGGCGGTCGCCCGGCGACGGCGTCCGGAGCGTAATCGGTTGTCGCCGTTGGATCCATTCTCGGGCGGGTTGCTGCTCTCGGAGATCGGCACGTTCTTCGTAACCAATGGAGGTGTTCCCTGATGCTGCTTGTGGGGGAGTGTCAAGAAGTCCTTCCGTGGAGTGGAAAAGAGTCGATTGGCTTGCTGGCAGAGTGCCCAGGATGCGTGGATTATAGCGGATTTTCCAGTAGGCTCCCACCCGTTTTTTTCTGCCGAAACGCCGCAACGGCCCTACGCATGGTCCGACGCGACCGATCCCAAATTCGCATCGCACCACGGACCCGTGCACCGAGAGATGAGCGATTCTGGGGCGTGCCAGGTTGCCAAGGGGGTATGAATCAGCTTTGGGGTGCGTTGGGCAGTCGGCGGTCGGCTTCCCCTTCCGATTTGGCCGCGGCACATTGACATTTCACCCATCCCGGGCGAGACTGGCGGGATTGCTTACTCCGTTGCCGTCCCCCCTTGCCGTGCTGCCTCCGAATGACCGACCGCGACCACCCGCCCGGACTGCTTGATGGCCAGCGCGTGGTGCTCGTCGGTCGGCTGGCCAGCATGTCGAAACGCGACGCGACCCGCCTGATCCGCGAGCATGGCGGGACCGTGGTCGATCGGCCTGCTGCCGACGTTCACTGGGTCGTGGTTGGAGAAGCCGGGTTGCCGCTGGCCGATCTCTCGGCGACCGAGGAGTGGCTCGACCAACCGACGCGCGAAGCGGCCGATCGGGGGACTCTTCGCGTGGCGACGGAGACGCAGCTTTGGCAGCACCTGGGCCTGGTCGACCAGGAACAGGACGTGCACCGGTTGTACACGCCCGCGATGCTGGCCGACCTGGTGGGCGTCGAGATCGGGATTGTCCGTCGCTGGCATCGTCGCGGCTTGATCAAGCCGGTGCGGATGGTGCGGCAACTGCCGTATTTCGACTTCCAGGAAGTGGCCACGGCCAGGCGACTGGCGGAGTTGCTGGCCGCGGGCGTCAAACCGTGGGAGCTGGAGCGCAAGCTTGAGGTGCTCGCACGTTACCTGCCCGACGTGGAGCGCCCCCTGGCCCAGCTCTCGGTGATTGTTGAAGGCAAGGACATCCTCCTCCGGCAGGGCGACGGGCTGATCGAGCCGGGCGGCCAGCTCCGCTTCGACTTTGGCGCCGCCAAGGAAGCCAAGGCGGACGCGGCCGCGCCGGGCGGAGGGGAATCGCCCGTCTCCCTCTCGGCCGAGCAGGTTCTTGCCGACCGTCTCGCCCGGTCCCCCGAGGAGATCTGCCGTCTGGCCGCCGAGTTGGAGGACGACGGGCAGTTGCCCGCGGCCGCGGAGATGTACCGGGCGGCGATGGCCGTCGCTGGGCCGAGTGCGGCGATCTGCTTTCAGGTGGCGGAACTGCTCTACCGGATCGGCGATCTGGCCGCTGCCCGGGAGCGCTACTACATGGCGGTGGAGCTCGACGAGGACTGCCTCGAAGGCCGGGCGAATCTCGGATGCGTTCTGGCCGAACTCGGCCAATTGGAGTTGGCAGTGGCCGCCTTTGAAGGCGCCTTGGCCCTGCACGAGGAATACGCCGACGTCCACTACCATCTCGCCCGGACACTCGATCAGCTCCAGCGGCCGTCTGAAGCGGATCGGCACTGGCGGCGGTTCCTCGATCTGGCTCCGGACAGCCCGTGGGCGGAGCAAGCGCGGAGCCGCCTCGATTGAGGTTCTGCGCCGCTCAGCCGGCGGCGTGTTGCGATCCTCGCCGCGGAACGTGTATCCTGGTAGGGCCGCGCGGCTGGGCCAGTGCCGGCGGCCGCGGGGCGGGGATGCTCGTTCCTCGGATCCGCGCCGTTTTCGACCCTTTGCCGGGAGTGCGACCGAGATGATCCGATCGATCCTGATTCTGCTGGCGTGGCAGGTGGCCGGTCCGACGGCGTCGGCCCTCGACCTTTACGTAGCGCCGTCGGGCAACGATGCGAACCCCGGCACGCAGGACCAGCCGTTCGCCACGTTGACGGGCGCCCGCGACGCGATCCGCCAGCTGAAGATTCAAGGCCCGCTCGAAGAGCCGGTTCGCGTCGTCGTCGCCGATGGCGAGTACACGCTCGCCGAGCCCCTGGTGCTCGAGCCGCAGGACAGCGGCATGGCCAAGGCGCCGATCTCCTACGAGGCCGCGCCCGGAGCGACGCCCATCTTCTCCGGCGGGCGCACGATCACGGGCTGGACCGAGGGGGAGAACGGCGTGTGGACCGCCGAAATTCCCGAAGTCGCCTCCGGCGACTGGTACTTCGAACAGTTGTTCGTGGACGGCCGCCGGGCGACGCGGGCGCGGACGCCCAACGAGTTCTATTTCTACATCCAGGACGTCGAGGAAGTGGCCACCGAGCCGGCCTCGCGGCGGGCCAAGAAGGCCGTGCAGACCGTGACCATGCGGCCCGGCGATTTCCAGGTCCTCGCCGCTCTTGCGCCCGAAGAACTCCGCGACGTCCACTTCATGGTCTACCACAAGTGGGACACGACCCGGCGATTCATCGACGGCCTCGACCGCCAGCGGCACGCGCTGGTGACCAGCGGCGAGGGGATGAAGTCGTGGAACCCCTGGCAGCGCAAGACTCCCTATCACCTGGAGAACTTCCTCGCGGCCCTCGATGCGCCCGGCGAATGGTTTCTCGCCCGCGACGGCGTCCTTCACTATCGCCCGCTGCCGGGCGAGGAGATCGGTCAGGTCCAGGTGATCGCCCCGGTGGTCGAACGGTTCCTTCTGGTCCAGGGCGATCCAGCCAAGGAGAAATTCGTCGAGCACGTGGCCGTTCGCGGGCTCGCCTTCCGCCACGCCCAGTATCTTACGCCCCCCGGCGGATTCGAAGCGTCGCAGGCGGCCGCGCCGATCGAGGCGGCCGTGACGGCCGACGGTGCGCGGCGCCTGGCGATTGAAGACTGCGAGTTCGGCCACGTGGGCATCTACGCCGTCTGGTTCCGCAAAGGGTGCCGCGACTGCATCCTGAAACGCAGCTACCTGCACGACTTCGGCGGCGGCGGCGTGCGGATCGGCGAGACCGGGATCGCCGCCAACGAGGCGGAGCGGACGAGCCAGATCACGGTCGACAACAACATCATCCGCCACGGCGGGCGGATCTTCCCCTGCGCCGTCGGCGTCTGGATCGGCCACAGCCCCGACAACTCCGTGACCCACAACGAGATCGCCGACCTCTATTACACCGGCATTTCCGTCGGCTGGCGCTGGGGATACGGCGAAAGCCTGGCCAAGCGAAACACGATCTCGTTCAACCACGTGCACCACATCGGCTGGGGTGTGCTCAGCGACATGGGGGGCATCTACACCCTCGGCCCCTCGGAGGGGACCGTCGTCTCCAACAACGTCTTTCACGACATCCACGCCTACTCTTACGGCGGCTGGGGGCTCTACACCGATGAGGGGAGCTCAAACATCCTCTTCGAGAACAACCTCGTCTACCGCGTCAAGACCGGCGGCTTCCACCAGCATTACGGCCGCGAGAACATCGTCCGCAACAACATCCTCGCCTTCAGCAAGCTCCACCAGCTCCAGGCGACGCGGGCCGAGGAGCACCTCTCGTTCACCTTCGAGAACAACATTGTCTACTGGGACAGCGGCGGGCTGCTGGCCGGGCGGTGGGACCAGGTGAAGTTCGAAAGCCGCAACAACTGCTTCTGGAATTGCGCCGGCCAAGGGGTTGATTTCCTCGGCAAGCCGCTCGCCGCGTGGCAGGCCGCCGGCCATGAACGAGGCTCGATCATCGCCGACCCCCGGTTCAAGAACCCGCAGGAGTGCGACTTCACCTTGGCCGCCGACTCGCCGGCGCTGAGACTCGGCTTCAAACCGTTTGACCCGGGCGAGGCCGGCGTTTACGGCGACGCCAAGTGGGTCCGCAAAGCGAGCGAAGTCGTCTATCCGCCGCTCAAGGAAGCGCCCCCGCCTACCCGATGATCCGCTTCCAGCGATCGATGTTCCACATCGCCTTTTCGGCCGGCGTCATCTTGCTGAAGTCGGGTTCGGCCGGCTGCGGTTTTCGGCCCGCCGCGCGGGGCGCCGCCTGCCGGGCCGTCGCGCCGCCGCTTGTGCCCGCCCCCGCGTAGGCGCTGGAGGTCGAGGTCCACTGGAGATCGTCGTCCAGCGCCCGGTAGGGGCGGATGCCGAGCTTTTGCAGATCGCCGTGGTAGGCGCGGACGGCTTCGGCCGGCAGAATCTGGTCGTCGGCCACCGCCCGCAGGTAGCGGACGAAGGTGAGCTGGTGCTCCGAGTTGTTGATCTTGCGGCCGTACAGGGCGACCCGGGCGCCATGCTTTTTCGCCTCCCAGAGCATCTGGAAGGCGTCGAACGTGGTGCCCGACGAGCCGCCGAGGATGCCGACGATGAGCGACCGGTCGTAGCGTGCCAGGGCCTCGATGGCGGCCGGCCCGTGGTAGGGAATCTTCAGGAACAGGGGCCGGCCGGAACTGGTCACGCCGGCCAGCGTGCGGACGATCTGATCGTTGACGAATTGGGCGAGGTCTCCGGGGGCGTGCTCCCCCGGGGCGTTGGGATCGAAGACCTCGAGGAAATGGCGAAAGCCCTTCCGTTCGGCCTCCAGGCGGAACTCGTTGTAGGCGGCGAGCGTCGCGTGGTCCAGCGCCACGTCGTTGTTGAACGTGACGGAATACAATCCCAGGTCGGCCCCGCGCTCGCGCTCCCCCGGAGCGCACTCGGCCTTGCCGCACATGATGTGGTCGATCGTCGCCGTGCGGAACGGCCGCGCGGGCTGCGAACCATAGCGGCCCGAGCCGGCAGCCAGCCAGATGTCGCTCGTGTCGTTGGCCCTGACGGCGGGCGTGATCTGGCTGGAGTCGAAGAGCCGCTCTCCGATGGTCAGGATTTCGCTCGTGCTGGCGCTCATCAACATGATGTCCACCAGACCCTGGGCGACGACTTGGCGGATCAGGTCGCGATAATCGTCCAGCGTGCGGAAGTGGGCTTCACCGGCATGGTGCTCGGGGCTCTTGCCCGGAGCGGACAGACCGAACGCCATGTCGGCGTCCTTCGCATCGGCAAGGATGAAGTCGCGACAGGAGGGATCGGCGAGGATTCGGGCGAGTTTCTGATCGAGCGATTTCTGCATCACGATGGTCTCTGCGAAGAAGGCGGACAACCGTTCCGGTTCGTTTCGGGGTCCGGTCCTTCACGCCGCCAGGCTCGACACGTGCTGCCAAGCTGGCGCCTGGGAACCCGGAAATCTGGGAATGGCAAGGTTCCCAAGCTGGCGTGTGGAACCCAGGATTAGGCTGATTTTCGGGGCAGGGAGCCACGATCCCCTCGGAACGGTCAACCTTCAAGTATACCGCACAGGGGAGGACCGAGAAGACGGAGCGGGATTTTTGTGGCCGCTCGAAACCGCTCTTTTCGCGCCTCTTCGCCCGAAATAGCGCCCGACGGGAGGATTTCCGGGAAACCTGTTCCGGTCGGACGAGATCCTCTGCCGGCACACCGCGCCAGGGTGGGCCGGGCGGCAGGCAAAACCCACGGGCCACGCCCCGCCAAGTCCCATCGCCGGCGGCGCGCCGCCGCTACGGAACGCGGGACTTGAGCGTGAAACTGGTGTAATGCAGGCCGCCTTGATCGTCGAGCATGACGGCGGCGCTGGGAGGAAAGTATTTCTCCAGGGTCGCGAACGGCGGCAGCGGATGGCCTTGGATCGCCGCTCCGAGTGCCCGCAGCGGGCCACGGCGGCGGGGCCGGCGGGCGAGTTCCTCCGCGCCCTGTTGCCGCAGTGGCTCGAACCACGCGGCGGTCCGCTCGGCCGGCCGCTGGAACCGGACCATCACCGGGGCGGCGCCTCCGGCCAGTTGGTCCATCTGGCCGATCATCTGCTGGAAGTCGGCCGCCTCCGCAAGGCGCTTCATCCCGCCTCGCGCCGCCATCAACGCGGCCTTGAAGAGGGCCTCGCGGTCGGCCACGATCAGCCAGTCGCCGACGATTCCGAAGCATGGGGCGCGCAGCGACTGCTGCGGGGTCTCGGCCGTCTGCGTTGGCCGGGAAACGACCTCATAATATTCGGCGCCGGCGAACTGGCGGCGCATCAGCCGGCTGCTGTTCTTCCCAGCCGACTCTTCCAGCAGCTCGTGGGCGTTGGCCTCCGGAACGAGCTCCATCGCCAGCAGGAAGGCCTCGCTTGCCGAGACGACCGGCTTCTCGACCCATCGCACCGAGGTGATCCGCCCGCTCAGCGCCGGCAGCACTTCTCCCAGCAGGTCGACGCCCAGCGGGGCACTGAGCCTGGCCGTGATGAAGTCGTCGAGCGATCCTTCGCCGCGGAATGTGTCGAACAGCGTCCGCAGCGTGTCGACCGATGCGTTCAGGTCCCAATGGATCGTCAGGTAGTCGGCGGCGTCGGCGGGCACCCAGTCGGGCGGCGTCATCCGCCCGGGCTTCGGCTTGACCATCGCCACGACGCCCTTCCGCGGACTGTCGAGGATCAGGTGGGCGTGCCAGAGACTGTCGTAGGGGCCTGCATCCAGCTCCACCGCCCCGCCGGCGGCCTTCACCCCGTCGAGGCCCAAGGCGGGAAGCATCATCAACGCGACTTGCATATCGAGCCGATCGCGGGCCCCGGCCTCGAACATGGCCAGCGGATTGATGTACCAGATCGCCTGGGGTTTTGGGTTGAGGCGGCGGCTGCCCTGCATGATCGCCGCGAAATCGGGACGGGCTGCCAGCGTCGGCCCATCCTGCGCTTCCCAGAGCCTGAGCACCTGCTCGAGCGGCTCGGGGGCGTTCGACCAGACCAGGGTCTCTTCCTTTTTGAAAAAGGCGAGATCCTGCTGCCCGCGGCCGACATCCTCGAAGACCGTGATCGGCGTTTCCAGAACCAGCTTTTCCGAGCGGCGGTTGCCGGCCTGTTCGATCCGTTCGACGATCGCCTGCACAAGGCGCTTTGCCTTGGACGCATCTTCGCCCGTGTCGATCAGCAACACCGGCGCCGGATTTCCGTTCTCCTGGGGCACCACGGCGATCGCCAGTTCGCCCTGGGGGATATCGAGCAGGTCGGCGGTGGTCAGTCCGACGCTCTCCCGCAAGGGGGCCGTTGCCGCATCGATCGAGCGGAGCATGTCGGCGACCGCCGGGGCAAGGGCCGGTTCATCGATCAGCCCGCCAATCGCGGTTCGGGCAAGGCGCGCCCTGGCGTCGGGCACGTCAAGCACGGAGACGAAGAGCAGCGTTTCCTCCGGCGCCAAGCACGCCGCAGGGGGCCTTGCCGCATCGGCGGCGGCGCACGCCAGCAACGGCCACCCTGTGGCCAGGCCAATCATGACAAGACACTCGCAAAAGCTGATTCGCATCGTCGCCTCCACCGGTCAGAGCGACAGGACGAACTGGACGAGATCGGCGAGCTGCTCGGCGCTGAGCTCGTGCGCGCGGCCGTGCTTGCCCTCGGTGAGCAACTGCTCGATCGTTGTATAGCGGCCGTCGTGCATATACGGCGCGGTCCGCCAGACTTCCACCAGGGTCGGCGTGTCGAAAGTCGCCTGGTTGTCCAGTTCCCCCCGCGACCCCACGTCGTACGCCTTCCGATCGGTGTAGAGGGGGGCCGGGTGGCAGCCCGCGCAGCCGACCTTGTCGCTGTTGAACAGCCGCTGGCCGCGCTCCGCCGCCGGGCTCAGCCGCCCAGCCACCAGAAAAGGGCTCGGCAGGGGTGCAAGCGACTTGAGCCAGGCGTCGATCGCCGCGGCCTCGTCTTCGGGCCGTTCGGACATCAGGATATGCTTGATACCGGAGCGGACGGCCGCCTCCGCCGTAGCGCGAACGCCGGAAGCCATGGACGGGGGAGTCAGGTGGGACAGCAGCAGGCTCTTGGTGTTCTTGGGGTTGCCCTCCCCGTCGTTCAGCAGATCCCAGTTCAGCGCGTCGGCGCGGCCATCGGGATGGCAACTCGCGCAACTCTGCCAGCCGCGGCGGCAGATGCGGCCGTCGTGAAACAGCATTTCGCCGCGGCGGACCGAATCCCATTGGGGCTTGGGCCCGAGCGGGATGCTATGCACCGTGGCATGTTCTTCGTCGCAGAGGGCTACGGCGGCGATGCTGTCGGTGAAATATTCCGCCACGTAGACCTGCGAGCCGAATGTCGCCAGGCCGCGCGGCCCCACGCCGGGCAGCTTCACGCGCTGCCGGAATCCCGCGAGGAATCCGGGCGCGTTGACGAGGTCCTCGCCGTTGGAGATTCTGGTATAGACATCCGAGCTGCCATCGAAGAAGGCCGCGTTGGAGAAAGCCACCAAGGGCAGTTGCTCAAGAGTCGAGAGGAGCAACGGGGCGTCGATCACGCTCAGCTCGTGCGTTCCCGCGTGCGACACGCAGATCCAGCGGCCGTCGGCCGTGCAGGCGATCCCCCACGGATTGGCTGCTCCATCCCAGATGCCATCCAGGAGCACAGTGTTGAGCACCTCGCGGCGGCGAACGTCGACCACCGTCAGCGCGTTGTCGTTGATCCACCCCAGGTCGACCTGGATCGTGGGCAGATGATAGCGCGCCAGGACGTGGGCGAGCAGGACATAGTTGCCGTCCGGAGTGAAGGCGATTCCCCGCGCGCTGGTCGAGCCGGTGATCAGCCGGACCTGCGCGGTTTCGAACGTCCGCGTGTCGACCACGCTGACGACGGCAGCGCCCGCAAGCACCCCATAGCGGTCGGCCGGCCCAGCGTGCAGCAAATTGGCCACCCAGAGTTCGCTGCCGTCGGGCGAGACGGCGGCGGCGACCGGCTCCCTTGAGACGGCCACCCGCGCAAGCGGTTTGCGCTGTTCGAGGTCGAACACCGAAACATCATGATCAAAGCGATTGCAGACGTAGAGCCGCTTGCCGTCGGGCGAGACCGCCGGGGCCGTGGCCGTGTGGCCGGCGGGCAGGCTGGCGATGACCTGGCCGGAGGCCGCGTCGATTTCCAGCACCACGCTGGCCGCGGCGGCGCAGGCGACATAGACCCGCCGCCCATCGGGACTGACCGCCAGTCCGGCCGGCTCTGCCGGCGTCGATATCCTGCGGATCACGTTCCCCTCCGGCAAACCGACGATGGCCAGCTGGCGGGCGTCCGACAGGCAGACGAACAGCCGTCGCCCATCGCCCGACACCGCGGCTGCCGAAGGACCGAGATCCGCGGCGGCCCGAGGTCCGGCGGCGCTGCCGGCCGGAACCGGCCCGCAGGCGGCCCAGACAACCAATGCACAACGCAGGCTGGCGGAGATTCCGAGTTTCTTCATGAACCGACACCTCCCGGCGGTCGAACGGCCAGGCCCCGAGCTTCGGCGCCGCGCCGCTGGATTCTGGCGGGATGGAAACCCTGCTTGCCGGGGCGCAGCGCCTGGTTTCGTCGGAACGCTCCGTTCAAGGAGCCGCCGCGAGTTCGAAATGCAGCTTCTGCGGCCTGGCCGCTTCGCGGATTCTCGCGTCGGCCCGTTCGATCTCTTGGCCGAGCGCCGTGAGTTTTTCCTCCAGCTCTGCAGTCGCGCTCTCGGCGCGGGCTTTCGACAGGCCGCGCCACTGGCTGACCAGGCTCTCCTTGGCAGCCACGGCCGCCAGAACGGCTCGCCCTTGGGCCGCGATCGGATTGATCTGCTTGGCTTGGGGCGGAGCATCCAGGGCGGTCAGGTTCACGCCCGCCTCCAGCTGCTCGGCCGTTACCGCTGCGGCCACGGCGCCGTTGATCTTCAGCGTGTATGCGCCCTTGGCGAGGCCGGTCACGCGGAGCGTGTACTGGCTGAGTTCGAGAATCACGGGGTAGAACGGCACAACCGCGCGGGCCTCGTCGGGCACGGGCAGCGGCAATCGCTGGTCGAGCCGATCGAAGGCGATCTTGCCCTCCGCGGCCTCGATCTTGTCGACCTCGCATCCCTTGGCCTCGCGGAGCGTGCCGCGGGCGTCGAGCGTGACGCTGCTGACAAAGCCGTCGGCGCCGAGCTGCTTCAAAAGGGCGGTGGCCATCATCAGCTGGCCGGGCGGGCCGGGATGGACCGCGTCGCCCTGCATCGACACCGGCCTGGTGGGGCTCGTTTCCTGGGCCGCCAGGAACGCCCTCAGGTGCTCCGCGCCGAGGAGCGAATCGTCCGCGGCCAATTCGTGCAGGACGGGCAGCGAATTGGCCAACAGCTCCTTCGGTTTGTTGTTGCCCCAGATATCGAGCAGGGCATGGAACTGGTCGGCATAGGGGAGCTTCTCGCTGGCCGTGAATGTTCTCAAGGCGACGGCATATTCGTGCAGGCGCTGGTTGCGGCCGAGCCGGCTCAGCGTGCTGCCGTTGTTCATCGGGCTGGCCGAGAAGATCACCGGGCGGGCGTTGATCGCGCGGATCCGCTCGACGAGCACGCCCATGTTGGCCACGAATTTCTCGGTCGGCGTTCCGCCTTGATCGTTCATCCCCAGCTCGACGGAGACGACGGTCGGCTTCCAGGCGGCGATGTCGTAATCGAATCGGGCCAGCGTGCTGGGGATCGTGTGGCCGCCGACCCCCGAATTGCGGAAGGCGAATTTGAGTTGGGGATAGCGCGCGAAACAGAAGGCTTCGAAATAGTTGGAGTGCAGGTGCTGGGCCGTGATGCTGTCGCCGGCCATCACCCAGACATCGCCGTCCTTGAGGGGGAAATCGGCCAGCGTCTGCGCGGCGGCCGTCAACGCCGCCGCAACCAGGGCGATCGCCAAGAGGAAGTCCCGATAGACGTGCCGCATCACTCGCCCTCCGACTTTGATCAGGGAGCCGGTTGCGATTGTCCGGCCCCGACTTGCTTGTTGCGGCCGCCGGAACTCGCCACGGCGGCTCGACAACGCTGAGTCTCATCGTCGCGGTGGGCCGTGTCAAGCACCCCGCTGAAGTTCCGTCGCCGACTCGGATGCACGGCCGTCGGGCGGGCGGCTCAGGAATCGACCCGCAGATCGTAGCAGTAGAGGGATTTGCTGTCGCGCACGTAGAGCCTGCCGCCGGCCAATGCGGGGTATGTCAAGGTTTCGTCGCAGAGCTTGCGGCGATCGAGGATCTGGCACGACTGGCGATTGGCGGCCAGGAGCAGGAGCTGGCCGTCCTCGCACATCACAAGGGCGCGGTCCTGGGAGACAATCGCGTGGCAGACGCCCTTGACGCATTCCTCGTCGTCGTAGATCCAGAGGGTCTTGAGCAGGCCCTTGGGATTGGCCGCCGCGGCGTCGGCCAGCACGAGCCCGGAGCTGGCCGCGAGGACCGTTTCGCCCCAGACGGTAGGCGTCGACACGTCAGGCGCGATGTCCTCATTGATGGCGGCGGGTTGTTCAAGGATTGCTCCCTCCTGGTGGAAGGAGAGGAGCCGCGCCCCCTCCTGGTCGCTGGTCAGGAGGAGCTTGCCGTGGACCGCGACGGGTGAGGGGACGATGTAACCCGAGGCGTTTTCGACCGGGGCTTCCCAGAGGCGCCGGCCACTGGCCAGGTCCCAGGCGCCGGCCGTGCGCTCGTCGTAGCCGACAACTTGCTCGACGCCGCCGAGGGTGGCCAGTGTCAAGTTGGCGTAGTTCAGTCCGTGGCCGGCGCCAGTCCAGAGGACCGCGCCGGTTTCCGGGTCCAGCGCGGCGACGGGGCCGCCCTTTCCGCCCGGGCTGACCAGGAGCTTTCCGTGCGCAATCAGCGGCGAGGCGGTGTAGCCCCACGCGGGTGTCTTCTGGGCGAACTCGGCCGCCAGGTGTTTCCGCCAGGCGAGGCTGCCGTCGGCGATGCGGAGGCAGTACAGCTCGCCCCAGGCATTCAGGCAGAACACCTTGCCATTATGAATCAAGGGAGCGGCGCGCGGGCCGGCGCCGTAGTCCATCTCGCGGTCGTTGGGATACTCGTGGACCCACCGCGGCTGGCCGTCGGCCGCGCCAAAGCACCGCCAGTAGTCCCGTTCGCGATCGTGATCGGCGGCGACGACGCTCCCTTCGCCGACGGAGATCGGCGCATGGCACTCACCGGCCGTCTGGCGACTCCAGAGGAGCTTCTCTGGAGGGAGCCGGCGGGGGACCTCCGCCGAGAAACCGTTGCCATGCGGGCCGCGCCAGCAGGGCCACTCCCCGCCGGCGCCGGCCGCCGGGCGGGGCTGGGCGGCGGCCCCGCTGGTCGCTGCCGGCGGCGCCGCCGCCGGCTCCTGGGCTCCTTGGTGCAGGGCGTAGAGCGTGCCGCGGAGGAGCACGTAGACGACGCCGTCGGCGACGATCGGCGTGCAGTCGGCGCCGATGCGGATTGAGCTGAGCTGCTTTTTCTCCTTCCCCGCGGCCAGCACGTGGAACGACTTCTTCGTCACCAGGTAGACCTTGCCGTCCGCGACCAGGGTCGAGCCCCACGTTTCGTTGCCGGTTTCGAAGGTCCAGAAGCAGTGCCCCGTGTCCGCGTCGAGGCAATAAAGGCGGCCGGTGAGGTCCGCGATGTAGACCAGGCCATCGGCGATCGAAGGCGTCGAGAGGCTGCGATCGATCTGGTCGAAACACCAGATTCTGCCGCTTTGGGTGATGTCGCCGCTGCCGGTGGCGTCGATGCAGTGCAGGGCGCCGCGGCCCGGGCCGTGGCGCGGGTCGCGCCCGATCGCGACATAGACCCGGTTGTTGTGAAACGCCGGGCTGCCGACGATCTCGCTCATCGAGAGCAGGCGGCCGTTGGCGTCGCGGTGTTTCGCCAGGTCCCGCTTGATGGGCTCCGTGTCGCCCTTTGCCCAGCGGATCACATCGATATCGCCGAGCGAGTAATTGTCGACGCCGATCACCTTGTATTCGGGGAGGTTGCAGTCGTAGCTCCAGACCTTCCGCAGCTTGACGGGCGCTTGCGGCACGTCCCGCAGGGCCTCGAAGGCGTAGCAGAGGCCGTCGCCCCCGCCGTAGAAGACGAGCCGCTTGCCGTTCACTTCACCCATCGACGGCGGAGACCACTGCCCGTGCAGCATCGCGTGCCCGATCCGTTCCGCGTCGGTGGCCAGCAGCCGGCCGGTCCGCTTGTCCAGGGCGATCAGGTTTGGAGCGTCGGGGTTCGGCGGCGCGGCGGGTTTTCCGTACCAGCCCGGCCAGCGCTCGATCCCGTTGCAGCTGGAGATGTAGAGCATCTGGCCGTCGATCAGCGCGGCGTTGCTGAACGTGTCGGCCGGCCGGGTTTTCACCTCGGTCCAGAGGTCGTAGGCCCAGAGGATATCGGCGTCGGAGGCTTCGAGCGTGGCGGGCTGTTGGCCGTCGCCCGCCTTGTAGCGGGCCTCGTCGAGGAACGGCCCCTGGTTGCCGTTGGCCAGGCCGTGGACATCGAGGCAAACGACTTCTCCGCGCTGCGTCAGCGCGTAGGCCCGGTCGCCATCCAGCGAGGTTGAGGAGCAGACACCCCAACCCAGCGTCTGCGCGTGCGTTGCGACCAGGTAGTCCCAGGGGCTCCACTCGTCGTACTTCTCCGGCCGCTCCGGGGTGGGGAAGTCGCGGGCCGGGCAGATCAACTGCCAGAGCAGGTCGCCCGTCTCCGCGTCCAAGCACTTGATCGCCCCACCTTGGCGGCCCGGGCCGGACGTGCCCACGAGCACCCGCCCGCCGGCTACCGTGGGGTTGCCCCACGTGGTCGTGCCGAGCCGCACTTTCCACTTCACGCAGGGGTTCTCGTCGGAGGTGAAGAAGGTCGTGTCTTCGCCGGCGGGCGCCCGCAGGTCCGGCAGGTGCGTTTCGGGAGAGACCATGTTTCGATCGGCGGTCCGCCCCCACTCGGGCCAATCAGCCCCTCGCGATGTTGCCGCCAGGAGAACCACTCCGGCGGCCAGGCCGGCCGACAGGACTGTCTGCATCTTCACGAAAAACCCTTTCGTATCTTCGGTTGGAGAGTGCGACCTGCGTCGGGCGATCCACCCCGGATGCTCCGATTCACGCGCGCCGCGCCGTGTTCAATGGATTTGGCGGATCGTTGGCCAGCGGGCCCCCGGCCTAGCGGTCGGCGATCCGATTGCCCGGGGCGCCGCCCGGCGGTTGATACCAGAGCGAGCGCCAGTAGGCCCGGTCGGTCGCATAGACGTCGATCCGATCCTTCATCCGGTCGGTGTCCGGCGGGAGGATGCCGTAGCGGATCATTTCCCGGACGTAG
>JAAYCB010000047.1 GCA_012744395.1 Pirellulaceae bacterium | reverse complement strand
GGTAAAGAGGAAGGTCTTGCGCTGGACCAAGCCACAAATTGTAGTTCACTTCCGGCTGAACCTTAAGAGGCTCGGCACGCAAACCAATCGGTCGGCGGACGGCATAACGATTAATACGGGCAGAGAGAATTTTGCCAAGCGCTCTTTCCTCGTGAAGGAACTTCTTTACCGCAGCATGCGCTTCGCGGTCTGTACGCATTTGTGTGCCAATCTGTACGCATTTTTTATACTTTCTGGAAGCATTAAACAGCTGTTGACCTTCCCAGAAAGTGAGGCATAGCGGCTTTTCGACATACACATGTTGGCCCGCCTGCATCGCCCAAATCCCTGTAAGACAGTGCCACTGATTCGGGGTTGCCACCACGACCGCATCAATGTTCGAATCATCGAATACGCGGCGCGGGTCATTGTACAGTTTCTCCGGCTTGAACATTTTCTGCGCCTGCTCGAGACGTACAGAATCCACTTCACTAATGGCAGCAAGTTTGTACGGTTCACCGGCAGCATTCAGACGGTTCAGGATCCCGCTATGTTCACGCCCTTTATTGCCATTTCCCAAAACGGCCACACGCACTGTTTGATTGGGACTGCCTGCAATCAATGCAGGTACAGGGAAAGTACCTGCCGCCAGAGCAGCGGAAGAAGATGAAACAAGAAAACGACGACGATTCATTTTATTCATGGAATTCTTCCTAAGAAAACGCTGACTGATAGGAAATTGCCTTCCTCCCACAGGACCGAGGCTAAGCAGAGAGACGTGGTGAGTCAAGGGGCCCGCCGCGAGTCGCAGGCGGAAAGCGGCGCTTGAGACGGCTTCCGCGCGGTCACTGTGGACCATTTGCGGGCCGCGCGAGCGGGCAAGTCCGCTTGTCGAACACGACATGCCTGCCGCCGCCGAGGGACTTCGCCTGGTACATCGCCGCGTCCGCCGCGCGCAGCAGACCGGCCGGGTCGCCCTCCCCGGCTCGGCCGAGGACGATCCCGACGCTTGCGGAGACGGAGAATTCCCGGCCCTCCAGCCCGATCGGCCTGCGCAGCTCGCTCCCCAGTCTCGCGGCGATCCGGCTGGCGGCTTTCTCGTCGCGGACCCGATCGAGGATGACCACGAATTCATCGCCGCCATGCCGCGCCGCCAAATCGCCGGGCCTGACCGCGGCCTCCAACCGCCGAGCAAGGGCGGCGAGCAGCGCGTCTCCAAGCAGGTGCCCAAACTGGTCGTTGACGCGCTTGAAGTCGTCAAGATCGACGAACAGGAGGGCGAACGGTTGCCCCGGCCAATCGCCGCGCGGCTGAAGGAGCTGCTCCATTCGGGATTCAAATGCCCGCCGGTCCGGCAACCCTGTCAGCGGGTCGCGCGAGAGGGTGATGGCCGGCGGCCGCGAATCCACCGCCGCGCCGGTGAGGACGACGAGCCCCTCCTCGGCCAGGAGCGTGGCGAGCCACGGGCAGGTCAACTCCTGGCCGTCGCCGCGGCGGAGCGGCAACCTCACCCTCCGCGCCCAATCGCCAGGCTCCTCAGGCTGGTCCGCCAGGTCAAGCAGCGCATCGAACGCACCTGGCCGAGCTGCTGCCAGGAGATCATCCAGGCGCACGCCGACCAATCCCTCGTCCGCATATCCCAGCAGCCGGTGCGCGGCCCGGTTGGCGTAAATCAGCCCGGTCGAGGCGCGATCGACGAGCATGACCGGGGTGGAAGCGTCAGCCACCGCGGCAAGCAGGGCCCGCGGCACACCCTCCGGCAGGGTCCCGATCAGGCGGCGGGCCCAGCCGTCCAGAGCCGTGCAAGAGCGGTTCGAGGCGTTCGAGTCGCGCGGCATGGGTTCCAACCGGCAGGCGGAAATGGGGGGATCGTCAACGCACAAGCAGGCGCCCGGCCAGGACGACGACGACTCCCCAGACCCAAATAGGAATCGGCAACGCCGGTTGCGATTCCTCGCTGGCGACCGTGCGGAGGCAACGCGGGCAGACGCTCGGACCGAGATGGCCCGCAATCTGCACAATCATCTGGGAACAGAACGGACATCGGTAACGCATCAGGGTGGCAATCATCGTGCGATTCCCTTGAAGCAGAGATCCACAACCGAGGATGGCAGGATACCTTAAGTATAACCCACGGAAACTCCCTCTTCACGGGGGTATGGTTGTGCGGCGACGGTCTCCGGTTGCCCGAACGGGAATTTGTGGAGACGGCCTGGCCGATCCGCCGAAGAGCGGGTCGCGGCTCCTGTCTTCGCCCCGCCGACTGGCGGATCTCGCGGCGGGGGATCAAAATGGGGTCTAGGATGCGCTGAAAGACAGCCAGACATCTTGTCTGAGACGGGACGGAGAAGAAAGCAACATGGAGATCATCGCTCGATGGTATCAGACCGGCGCGCCGATGCGGATTCGCATCGCAGGGGGGCGCGTGTCCGAGGCGGCCCGCGTCGACGTGGCGCCGACCGGCATGCCCTGGATTGCGCCGGGCCTGCTCGACATGCAGATCAACGGCTACCGTGGCCAGGAGTTCAGCTCCGACCAGCTCACGGTCGAGCGCTGTGCGGAAATCGTCGAGGCGACGGCCGCCTTTGGCGTCACGAGGTTCCTCCCCACGGTCACAACCCACAGCCTGGCCACGCTCAGCGGCGCGCTGCGGACGATCGGCGAGGCCTGCGACCAGGACCGCCGGATCGCCGCCCGCGTGCCCGGCATCCACCTGGAGGGCCCCTATATCTCGGTGCAGGACGGCCCGCGGGGCGCGCACCCCCAGGCGCACTGCCACGCGCCGGACTGGGACGAGTTCTGCCGGTTGCAGGAGGCATCCGGGGGGCGTATCCGCGTGTTGACCCTGTCTCCCGAGCATCCCGGGGCGGCCCCCTTCATCAGCCGAGTGGCGGCAAGCGGAGTGGTCGTGTCGATCGGCCACACGGCCGCCACGGCCCGCCAGATTGATGAGGCGGCCGACGCCGGCGCGACGATGAGCACCCACCTGGGCAACGGTTCGCACCCGCTGCTGCCGCGGCACGAAAACTACCTCTGGGCGCAAAT
>JAAYCB010000409.1 GCA_012744395.1 Pirellulaceae bacterium | reverse complement strand
GGCCGCACGGAACTGTTGCGGGCCTGTGGAAAGCCCTATCGCCAGATGGAGGCCGAGGGCGTCATGCTGCCGGTCCGCGAGGCCCACGTGGAATACCTGGGCCGGGCGCAGTACGACGACCTGCTGCGGCTCCGCGCCAGGATGGAGAAAGTCGGCCGCGCGCAGGTCCGCGTCGACGTGGCGATCGAACATGCAGACGGCGGGGGGATGGTCTGCCGCGGGTGGACCGTCCACGTGGTGACCAACCGCGAGGGGCGCCCGATCCGCCCCCCCGGCTGGTTTGCCGAGTTGCTCGATAAGGGGAAAACGCCCGGGGCGCGTTGAAAATCGCTCGCCGCGGCACTAGGCTGGGGAAAAGCTTTCAGCGATCAGCTATCAGCCATCAGCTTCCAGAAGCCGGCGGCGCCAGTCTGGGGCGAATTTCAACCGCCGTTTGATGGCTGATCGCTGATGGCTGATCGCTGATGGCTGATGGCTACTTCCACTCGTGACCGAAGGAGATTGCTGATGAGAGCGCTGCTACCGATCACTCTGTGCCTGGCGCTGGTTGCCGGGCTGGTTGTCCCCTGTGTGGCTGCTGACAACACGCCTCCGGAAGGATACACCGCCCTGTTCAACGGCAAGGACCTTACCGGCTGGAAGGGGCTCTTGAAGGGGCCCTACGACAATCCCGAGAAGCGCGCGGCGCTCTCCAGCGACGAGCTGGCCGAGCTCCAGAAACAGGCCGACGAGCAGATGCGGGCGCATTGGAAGGTTGAAGACGGGGCGCTGGTCTTTGACGGCAAGGGGCGCAGCCTCTGCACGGCCAGGGACTACGGCGATTTTGATATGTATGTCGACTGGAAGATTCTGCCCAAGGGCGACAGCGGCATCTACCTCCGCGGCACGCCCCAGGTCCAGATTTGGGACTTGAACGATAATCCGGTAGGCTCCGGCGGGCTGTACAACAACAGGATCCATCCCTCCAAGCCGACCAAGTGCGCCGACAAGCCAGTCGGCCAGTGGAACACCATGCGGATCAAAATGGTCGGCGAGAAGGTGACCATCTGGCTCAACGGCGAACTGGTCGTCGACAACGTCGTGCTGGAGAACTATTGGAACCGGGAGAAACCGATCTTCCCCACCGGCCAGATTGAACTACAGAACCACGGCAACACCCTGTGGTTCAAGAATATCTATCTGAAAGAGCTCTCGCGGAAGGAGTCAGATCACCGGCGGGGGGGAGCGATCTTCGCCCCATGGCGGAACCACTCCCAGAAGTCAATGGCTGGCCTCCGCGGCGATCCACTGAGCCGCCTGCCTGCGGCGTTCTGACCGGAGCGGGATGACCGCCGCCGCGGACTGTCTAGTTTGGGCCGGGGCGGCCTTCCAGTCTTCAAGAGGGAGCGGACTGGAAGGCTGCGCGATATCTGGCTAGAATTACACGGTTTGTGGCCGCTCGCAACGATGCGAGTCGTCGTGGCGACTGGTGTATGCCGATTGGCTGCCTCCGCCGGAGAGCGCAGAGCGGCTTTTTTTAACCCGTGATTGGAGCTTTCGTCTGTCATGATGCGCGTGGGCATCGTCGGGTGGCGCGGGATGGTCGGTTCCGTCTTGATGGAACGGATGACCGCGGAAAACGATTTCGCACAGTTTGAAGCGAGCTACTTCTCAACGTCGCAGGTCGGCCAGGAAGGCCCGGACGGCAAGAAGCTGCTGCCGGCCGAGTCGATCGACGAATTGAAGAAGCTCGACTGCGTTCTGACCACCCAGGGGGGCGACTACACGGCCGCGGTTTATCCCAAGCTCCGCGCCGCCGGCTGGAACGGCTACTGGATCGATGCCGCCTCGACGCTCCGCATGGCCGACGAGAGCATCATCATCCTCGACCCGGTCAATCTCGACGTGATTCGCGACGGGCTGAAACGGGGCGTCAAAACCTACGTGGGCGGAAATTGCACCGTCAGCCTGATGTTGATGGCCCTGTCGGGCTTGTTCCGAGCAAACCTCGTGGAGTGGATCAGCGCGATGACCTACCAGGCCGCCTCCGGCGCCGGCGCTAAGAACATGCGCGAGCTCGTCGAGCAGATGGCCGGCATCGCCGGCAAGGCGGGCGACTACCTGGCGGACCCGGCCTCCGCGATTCTCGAGCTCGACCGCAACGTCACGGCGACGATCCGCGCCGCCGGGTTCCCCACGGAGAATTTCGGCGCCCCCTTGGCGGCCAGCCTGATTCCCTGGATCGACAAGCCCGTCGCCGACGGCCAGACGCGCGAGGAATGGAAGGGGATGGTCGAGACGAACAAGATTCTCGGCTGCCAGCCGCCGATTCCCGTCGATGGCGTTTGCGTGCGCGTCGGGGCCATGCGCTGCCACGCGCAGGGCCTGACGATCAAGCTCAACAGAGACGTGCCGCTGGCGGACATCGAGCAGATGATCGCCGGCGATCATCCCTGGGCCAGGGTCGTTCCGAACGACAGGCAGTCCACGCTGGAACAACTGACTCCGGCCGCCGTCAGCGGGACGCTGTTGACCCCCATCGGACGCCTGCGCAAGATGAAGCTCGGCGGCGAATTCCTCACCGGCTTCACCGTCGGCGATCAGCTCCTCTGGGGCGCGGCGGAACCGCTCCGGCGGATGCTCCGAGTCCTGCTCGAAAAATAGCGGATGAATTTCGACACGGACAACATGTTCATCGCCGGGCAGGATCCGGTCGCTTTCTGCCGCCGGTTCCTCGACAAGAT
>JAAYCB010000408.1 GCA_012744395.1 Pirellulaceae bacterium | reverse complement strand
GCCGCACCATGAACCCGTCACGGATTGACGCGTACTTAGCGGGCGACGAACCGAAGACAGAACGGATATCCAGAGAAGAAGCGCGGTTTGAAAGCATGATGCTCGGCCTGCGCCTGACGCGCGGCGTGCAGGATGAGGATTTTGCAGACATGCACGGGATGAGTATCCGGGAGGCGTTCGGTGAAAGACTGGATGGATTGATTGACCGCGGGCTGCTACAGTGGCACGCAGGTGCTCTCAGGCTGACTCGCCTCGGCATGGATCTGCAAAACAGCGTGCTTGTCGAGCTGATGTAACGCCTACGCGAGAGTCACAAGATACCCAAGGAGCCTTCCCATGCACCGTTCAGAACAACTTGTCTCCCGCCGGAGTCTCTTGCGGACCGGAATCCTTGCGGTCAGCGGTTGGGCGCTGGCCGGCCACAGCCATGGGGCGGAGAAAGCGGCGAGCGATTCCTCGGAGGGCACGATCGACGCCCATGTGCATGTCTGGACGTCCGATACCCGGCGCTACCCGCTCGCGCCCGGCTACGCCAAGGACCGGATGGCCACGGCCAGCTTCACGCCCGAGGAGTTGTTTGCCCATGCACGGCCCTGCGGGGTGCGGCGCGTGGTACTGATCCAGATGAGCTACTACGGTTTCGACAATTCGTACATGCTCGACATGATGGAGAAATACCCGGGCGTGTTTTCCGGCGTCGGCCGGGTGGACCAGCGCGCGGACGCAAGGGAGAAGATGCGGGCCTTGGCGCGCCGGGGCGTGCGCGGGTTTCGCATCGTGTCCGGCGACGAGTCGCCGGACCAGTGGCTCGGCGGCGAGGGGATGGCGGCGATGTGGAAGTGCGGGGCCGACGAGGGGCTGGCCATCTGCCCGTTGATGAATCCGCAGTTTCTTCCCGCCCTGGACGCGATGTGCCGTCGATTCCCGCAGACGCCGGTGGTCGTGGACCATTTCGCCCGCATCGGCGCCGACGGCCAGGTCCGCGCCCGGGACCTGGACACCCTCTGCGGGCTGGCCCGGCACAAGGGCCTGCGGGTCAAGCTGTCGGCCTTCTATGCGCTGGGCAAGAAGCAGTCGCCGTACCTGGACCTGGCGCCGATGATCCGCCGCCTGCTGGATGCCTTTGGGCCGGAGCGGCTGATGTGGGCCAGCGACAGCCCGTTCCAGGTCATCGGCGGCCACCACTATGCCGACTCGGTGGACCTGATCCGGCAGCGGCTCGATTTTCTCACCGCGACCGACCACGATTGGCTGCTGCGGCGGACGGCAGAGCAGGCTTTCTTTTAAGCGCTCAGGGCCGCGCCAGATCGAAGGACTTCTGTTTCCGGGCCGATGTATCCGCCGACCGCTCCGGCTGCGCTGGGTGCAATTCACGCGGTCCGGTGGCGGAACAGCCAGGTGGCGGCGGCGAGCGTTACCGCGGCGATCGCCGCCATCGGCCAGAGTTGCGGCCAGATCGTGCCAAGCGTGCCGCCCTGGAGAAAGACGTTGCGGCAGGCCGTGACGATATATCGCAACGGGTTGATCAGGGTGCCCAACTGGAGCCAGCGCGGCATGTTTTCAATCGGCGTGGTGAACCCGGAAAGGATGACGTTGGGCATGATGAAGATGAACGAGCCGAGCAACGATTGCTGCATCGTCGATGAGAGCGACGAGATGAACAGTCCGACACCCACGACGCAAACGATGAACACGCTCAACGCCACGACGAGCGCCGGCAGGCTGCCGCGGAACGGCACGCCGAACCAGAGAACCGCCGCGGCGGCCAGCAGCAACGCGTCGAGCATCCCGCAGGCCATCGGCGGCAGCGCTTTGGCAACCAGGATCTCGCCGGAGCGGAAAGGGGCCACGAGCAATTGATCAAAGGTTCCGAACTCGCGCTCGCGCGAGACCGACAGGCCGCTCAAGAGGAGCACGACGATCATCGCGATCAGGCCGCCGAGTGCCGAGATGATGAACCAGCGGCTCTGCAAATTGGAGTTGAACCAGGCGCGATTGACCAGTTGCAGCGCGGGACCTGCCGCGCCGGCCGCGCTCCCGCTGAAGGCCCCGCCGCGCTCGGCGTTGTACCGCGCGACGATCGCGTTGGCGTACCCCAGCGCCACGCTGGCGACGTTGGAGTTCCGGCCGTCGGCGATGACTTGAATTTGCGCCGGTCGGCCGGCCTGGAGGTCCCGGCTGAACGTCTGCGGTATCCGCAGCACGAGGCGCGCGCCTTGCCGGTCAATCAGGTCGCCGATCTGGCGGCCGCTGTCCAGCTGGCCCACCAGGCGAAAGGTCGGCGAAGCCTGGAATCGGGAAAGCAGCTCGCGCGACTCGGCGCTCCGATCCTCGTCCAGCACGGCATAGCGAACGTTGTTCAGGTCGAACGTGGCGGCGTATCCGAAGACGAAGAACTGGATGATCGGTGGACCGATCACGACGATCCGGCTCTTCGGGTCCTTCATGATGGCGAGAAACTCTTTGACGACAAGCGTCGTGATGCGGATCAGGGTTGGACCCATCCGTCATCTCTCCAAGCGTTGGCCGAGGCGCGACTTGGCCAGAACGATCAGCACGAAAGCCATGACTCCCAAAAACAGCGCGTCCCACTGAAGAATCGACCACACGTCGCCGGCGAGGAAGATCGTGTGGCTGGCCGAAACGAAGTAGCGCGCCGGAATCACGTGGCTGATGGCTTGGATCGGCCAGGGCGTGCTCTCCAGATCGAAGAGCAGCCCGGACAGGAAGAAGGCGGGCAGAAAGCCCGTGATGATCGAGATCTGGGCGGCGACGAACTGCACGCGCG
Organism: Pirellulaceae bacterium; assembly: GCA_012744395.1. GTDB lineage: Bacteria > Planctomycetota > Planctomycetia > Pirellulales > Thermoguttaceae > JAAYCB01. The sequence goes on along the minus strand of JAAYCB010000408.1, from coordinate 20,834 downwards.
TGGCCGCGGAGATGAACAGCCCCAGCCCGAGCGAAGCCAGGAGGAACAGCGTCGATAGCAGCAGGTAGACACTGGGCGACCCCCGAAACGGCACGCCAAACACGACGCGTCCCAACGCCACGCTTAGCCCAAGCCCGATCATCCCCAGAACGAAGTACGGCAGAAGCTTGCCGACCATGATCTCGCCGGGCCGAAGGGGCGTGACGAGGATCGCTTCCATCGTGCCGCGCTCCCATTCCCGCGCGACGACCAGCGCCGTCAACAATACGCCAATCAGCGTCATCACCAGCGCGACGAGGCCGGGGACAAGAAAATAGGTGCTGTTGACCGCGTCGTTGAACCAGATTCGCTGCTGGATCGTGACGGCCGGGAGATGCGTGGGCAGGCCCCGCGCGGCCCGCTGCTGGGACCAGAGATTCAGCACGCCCAGGGTGTATCCTTGCACGAGTTGGGCGAGGTTCGAGTCGGTGCCGTCGACAAGGACTTGGACCGGGGCCGCCGCGCCGCGGGCCAGCCGGACCGAAAAATCCGCTTGCACGTGGACAATCCCATCCACCGCCCCCCGGTCGAGCAGTTGCCTGGCCTCGTCGAGCCTGTGAACCGAAACCGGATCGAAGTAGCTGCTGAGCGAGAACCGCGCGGCCAATTCGCGCGCATCGGGGCCGCGGTCGTCGAGCACGATCGCGATCGGCACGTTCTTGATGTCGAGCGATACTCCGAATCCAAACAGGAACAGCAGCACCACGGGCATTACCAGGGCCAGCGCGATGCTGCTCGGGTCGCGGCGGATCTGCCGGGACTCTTTGCGGAGAAACCCCGTAAGCCGCATGGCGCGGCGCTGGAACGCGTTCACGGCGAGCCCCCTGTCCCGCGCGGTTGGGCGGCGCCTTCGGCCAGGGCGATGAATGCATCCTCGATCGTCGGGTCGGGATGGCTCGCCGTGCGCGCCAGCGCGCGAATCTCGCCAGGTGTGCCGGTGGCGAGCTCGCGGCCCTGTGACATGATGAGCATCCGGTCGCAGTACTCGGCCTCTTCCATGAAGTGCGTCGTGACGACCACCGTGACCCCGCTCTCGGCGAAGCTGTTGATGCGTCTCCAGAAATCGCGGCGGGCAAGCGGGTCCACGCCGCTGGTCGGCTCATCGAGGAAGAGAATATCCGGCTCGTGCAGCATCGCCGCGGCCATCGCCAGCCGCTGCTTGTATCCACCAGGCAACTTTCCCGCAGTCGCGTCACGGTGGCTGCGGAGATCGAATTCCTCCAAGGCCCACTCGATCCGTTCCGCCAGCCGCGCCTTGGTCAGCCCGTACGCCCGGCCGAAGAAGCGCAGGTTCTCGATCACCGAAAGCTGGCCGTAGAGGGAGAACTGCTGCGCCATGTATCCGAGCCGCTGCCGCGCGAACGAACCAGCGCGGCGCAGATCGCGCCCGGCAACGCGGACCTCGCCGCCGGACACCCTCGACAACCCGCAGAGCATGCGGAAGGTTGTGCTCTTGCCGGCGCCGTTGGGACCGAGCAGCCCGAAAATCTCGCCGCGCTGGACGTCGAAGCTGATCTCCGAAACGGCGGTGAAATCGCCGAACCGCTTGGTCAGGCCGCGCGTGTGGACGGCGCCGCCAGCCGCCGCTCCGCGTTCGATCTCCGGTTCCGCCTGGCGGGGGTGCGTCTCGAAGGCCATTCTGGCCGGCGCGGCTGGCAAGTCGGCATGACTCCGGCTGGATCGCGCGTCGGCCAGCAATTTCATGAAGGCGTCTTCCAATGTCGGCTCCGCCGCTGCAATCCCGGCAGCCAGGCCGGCCGGAATCGCCCGCGCCACGGCCGCGCGATCACGCTCGTGGGTGACGACACGGACACGCCCCCCGCGGATCGTGGCATCGATGATGCCGGGCTGTCCGGCCAATCGGCCTTGAATGGCCCGCGGCCGCGCGCCCTGCCGAGGCTGCACAACAAACGTGTGCCCGCGGACGCGCTCGCGGAACTGCGTGGGGGCGCCCTCGTCGAGCTTCCGTCCCTCGTGCAGCACGACAACACGATGGCACTTCTCGGCCTCGTCGAGGTACGCCGTGGCAACCAGGACTCCGATTGCCTCCTGCTCGACCATCTGGTAGACGATCCGCCACAGCTCCCGCCTGGAGACCGGGTCGACTCCGACAGTCGGCTCGTCGAGGAGCAGGAGCTCCGGAATCTTGATCAACGCGCAGGCCAGGCCGAGCTTCTGCTTCATCCCGCCGGAGAGTCTGCCCGCAAGCCGATCGGCGCACGTCTCCAGTTGCGTCATTTCCAGAAGCCGCGCGTAGCGGCTCGCTCGCGCGGCCGGCTCCACGCCCTGGAGATCGGCATACAGGTCGAGGTTCTCCTGGACGGTCAAGTCCTCGTAGAGGCCGAACTTCTGCGGCATGTACGCGATCCGCCCCCGGATTTGCAGGGTGTCGCGCACCGAGTCGAGTTCCAGGACCGTCGCCGTCCCGCTGTCGGGCACCAACAATCCCGTCGCAATTCGCAGGAGCGTCGTCTTGCCGGCCCCGTCCGGACCGACAAGCCCCACCACCTCGCCGCATCGCACGTCCAACGAAACGTCCTGGAGCGCCTCGACCGGTGGCCCGCCCTTCGGTGCAAAGCGTTTGTGCAGCCGCCGAATGCACAGCACCGGTTCGCCGGACCGATCGGAAACAGACTCGTCGGTGGAGTGGCTCACGGCCCGGGCCCCTTCGGCGGAGCGGATTGGCCAACCCCGGACTCCGCGGCGGGCAGCGGCGCGGCGGCAGGCGGAGGCGCTTCATCGACGACAACCGTCGCCGGCATGCCGAGACGCAAACGGTCTTGAGGATCGGCGACGTAGATGCGAACTTCGTAAACGAGCTGGGTGCGCAACTCCGCCGTCTCCACGGATTTCGGCGTGAACTCCGCCATCGGCGAAATGAATCCGACCCAACCTTCGAGCCGAACTCCGGGGAACGAGTCCGTAGTGACCCAGGCACGCGATCCCTGCCGGACCCGTCCCAGGCTCGGTTCCGGCACATACGCGCGAATCCATTTCGGATCGGTCAGCGCCAGCGTGTAGGCTGCTCGGCCGCGGGTGGCGTAGTCGCCCGGTTCCAGCAGGCGGCTGCGGATCGTGCCAGGCGACGGAGCGCGCAGCTCGGTGTCCGCGAGCCAGCGTTCCAGCAATCGGACGCGGGCACGGCTGGCTTCAAGGCGGGCTCGAGCCTCGTCGATGTCTTCTTGCCGCGGCCCCTCCAAAGCCAAGGCCAGTCCCTGCATCGCCTCCTCCAGTCCGGCTCGCTCCACTTGGACCTGCATCTCGGCGTCGTCAAGCTCTTCCTGGCTCAACCCGGCGGGGGCAAGCCGCTGGTATCGCTGGAGCTTTTGTTCCGCATTGGTCCGCTTGGCCTTTAGGGAAGCGACGTGCGCCCGGGCCTGTTCGATTTCCTGCTCGCGCGTGCCGGATTCCAGTCTTCGGACCACCGCCTCCTGGGCGTCAACCAGGGCCTTGGCTTCGTCCAGTTCGGCCCGCTTACGCGATGCATCGAGCGTAGCCAGGATCTGGCCGGGCTCGACTTGTGCGCCCTCCTCGACGCGCATCGAGGTCACGATTGCCTCGCCGTCGAAGGCGAGCTGCGCGGTGCGAAGATCCACATTGCCGTAGAGCGTCAGAGGTTCTGGTTTTGCCTGCGGCCAACCGTAACGCCACCATCCGATGAATGCAGCCAGCGCGAGGAGAAGGATGAGAAGAAAGACGGCGCGCTTCTTCATCTGCGTCTCTTGATTTGCCGTTCCTTATATCATACAATTGTATGACTTACTGAAGTATACGGCAGCCTGGAGATGATGTCAAACTCCTGTATGCCATCCGAGGTCACCCGGATGCCCAGCCGGCAACCGAAGCGAAGAGATGCCGTTCAGACCCGCGCCGCCTTGCTCGCGGCGGCCGCGGAGGCGTTCGCGCGCCACGGGTTCAAGGAGACCCGTGTGCGGGAGATTTGTGCAAAAGCGAAGGCAAACCTGGGAGCGGTCAGCCATTACTTCGGGACCAAGGAGGCCCTGTACCGCGAGGTGCTGGTCATGGCGCACCGCCAGTTGGTCGATGGCGAGCGGGTTCCCGAGATTTCGCCGGGCGATGATCCGCGTACCGCGTTGAGGAACTGGGTGCATTTCGCGCTGCGGCTGTTCTTGCTGCGCGGCGCCGCACACCCGTATGCGGGACGGCTTTTCGCCCGGGAACTTCGCGACCCCACTGCCGCGCTTGACGAGCTGGTTGCCGAGGTGATGTTGCCGGTGCGGCGTTCGTTGGAGCGCGTGATCGCCGCGTTGCTGGGGGACTTCGACGAGCCGGGACTGCGGGGCCAATGTGCCAATTTCGTGCTCGCCCTCTGCGTCATGCACGAGCAGGGGCAGGAAGTGCTTCGGCGCATCGGCTACCCGGCGCCTCGCACCGAGACCGGGTTGATTCCCTTGGCGGACGCAATCACTGAATTCGCCTTGGGCGGCATGGGACGAATCCGTGATCTGGGAGACCGACCGCTTCGATCTTGACTGATGCGAACATCGCGAGGACGGCCAAGACAGGCGGCGGGTGACCAACGCGGATTATGGGCGGAAAACGGCTGGTCAGTAGAACGCTCCGATCCGGATCATGAACGTATCGCCGGGCTCGAACTCCTGGTTGCCGGAGGCGTACTGGAACTTGCGGTTGAAGACGTAGCCCAACTCGCCGTAGTAATCCAGCCCGCCGATTGCCTTCCGCTCGACGCCGAGGAGGAGCCGCCAATCGCGGTAGTCGACGATGTCCTCCGCGCCGCTCGCCCGGCGGATCGCCCAAGCGCTTCCGCCGAACTCTCCGGACAGATAGATCCAGTCCTGCACTTGTTCCATGGAGGCTCCGCCCCAGCGAATCCGCTGCGCGAGCTTCGGCTTGGGGAACACGATCTCGTATTTCGCGTCCTCGTCCGGAGTCCAGATCAGGCCGCCGATCGGCAGAATGTTCGTCTCCAACCGGTCGAGATAGGCGCAGCCGAGGAGCGCCTGCCACTCGGGCGACCAGGTCCAGAGGGCCGCGGCGTGGCCCGGCAGGCGGATCGCCTCGTCGCTGCCCTGCTCGAAGTCGCTGTACACGCCCGGGGTGACTGCCAGGTCGGTCGCCAGGGCCGGATTGATCCGGCACATCCAGCGAAACTGCACGTAGGCATCGTGGAGTTGGGACGGCAGGTCGGGCGATCGCCGCCACTGGAGAAGATATGTGCCGAAGCCGGGCGTGATCAGCAGGGGGGCCTTGCGCGAAGGGATCGGCAGGGCGAGGACCGTGCGGAGGTCGAGTTCGGTCACTCCCAGACCGTCCGAACCGCCCGAGTCGAGGTAGGCGGAGGTGAAAATGAGTTTCTGGAACATGCCATCCCGAGCGTCCGGCGGCCGATCCGGGTCCACCGGCTGCTCCGGGGCGAGCGATGCCGCGCCGCGGATTGGAGCGAGGCTTTCCTCGCCGCCAGGAGCGATCCCGCGTGGGAGAGCGCGATCCGCCGCGCTTTGGTCGATGTCCAGTTGCGGGCGATCGAAGAACTGCGGCAATTCCGCGGCGCTGTCCGGATGCGACGAGAGCCGCCCGGGAAACGGAGTCTCCGCCACCGGCGGCAGCGAGACAATCTGCCCCGCCGCGGACGCCGCGCAAACGCCGACAACCACCAGCAGAGCCGATCGCCACCACGCCGGAGAAATCATCGCAGTCTGCCCGCTCAATAGAATAGGCCGGCGCCGACAAAGACGGTGGAGTTCGGCCTCATCGTGGCCGCTCCGTTCTGGAAGATCTCGCGTTCGAACGAGTAGCCGACTTCGGCATACCCCGCCAGACGGCCCGGGTTGTCCGATTCCAGACCGATGGCGACCCGGAAGTCGTTATAGTCCGTCTCGATCGCGCCGCCGGGGCCCTCGATCGTCCATGAATCGCCGCCATACTCGCCGCGCCCGTAGAACCACCAGTCGGCATTGCCGATGCGGTGAAGCCGCCAGGCCAACTTCGGGTCGGGGAAGACGATGGCGAATCGCGTGTCGGCGTTCGGAGTCCAGATCAGGCCGCCTGCCGGCAAAAGCTTGATGTGTTGCCGATCGAGATACTGGACGCCCGCCTTGACCGTCATGTTGGGCGAAATCGACAGCGAGACGTAGCCCTTGCCCTGGTAGCGGATGCTGTCGACCGTCACGTGGCGGAAATCCGAATACACGCCGATCCGAGCGGCGAGTTCTCCACCCAGCACGGGCGTGATCTGGGGATTCCAGGCCGAGTCGAGATAGGCCGCGTAGAACCGCGATGGAAACTCCGGATTGGGCGGATGCGGCGGAGAGGGGCCATTCCACCAGGTGGTGGCGAAGCCGGGCGTGATCAGGAGCGGGGTGTGCGGGTTGTGGAGAAACGGGATCGCAAAAGTAGCGCTCAAATCCGCCTCGTGCAGGCCGAGTTCCTCCGGACCATTGCCGGGCATCCACGTGTAATCGACGCCAAACTGATCCATGAAACGCTGCATCGTTTGCATGTAGCCGCCCCCTGGCGGGCACGGCCAGTGCGGCGCGCCCGGCAGATAGGGATCGGCGGGCAACAGGGCCGGCGCCTGGACGCCCGGCGTCGCATACGGGTCCCAGCCGACCGCCGGCGGCGCCGTGATCGTGCCTTGGAAGGTCGCCGTCGGGCCGGAGGGTGCATAGCCGGGTGCGACTCCGGGCGGGTAGCTGTAGCCGGGCGCTGCGTAATTGGGGGCCTGGTATGCCGGGTTGACGCCATAGGTTGCGCCAGGCGGCGGCGCGGCCGGAGACGCGACGGGCGGCGCAGCATACGTCGAACCGGGATACGGAGAGGCGGATGCCGGGGGCGCCGCGTAACCGCCCGTCGCCGGATACTGGGCCACCGGATAGCTCGAGCCCCATCCGCTCGGCGCCGTCGCTGAGTTGAGCGGGAGTTTTGTCGGGAACTGGACCCGTTGCGCGTGAGCCTGCGATACCCACAGAACGCAGGCCGTGGCCGCCAGACCCAGAAAAGAGGCGATTCTCACGACAAAATCCTCAAAGATTTGCGTGGCCAGACGCCGATTGCAGTTGGAATTTCCACGCGGGGAGGTTTCAATAACAGGCAGAGCCGATCGGGTCAAGATCGGTTGCTTCAACCCGCGAAAGGTGCTGCGCTGAGGGCGTCTGCGGATACGGCGCAGACTGGGAAACCGGCGGGCCACGGGATATCCAACAGTCCCCAAGGGAGATCGCTGCGTTGCCCAGACCTCCGAGGCCTCCAGCACTGACCGTCGACGTTCAGCGGATCGTCTCCGAGAAGCTCGTGGCAACCGCGGAACACCACGAGCGGTTGGAGTCGACCAATGATCGGGCCAAGCAGATCGCCCGGCAGGAGGAGGAGCCACCGCTGCCGCTGCTCGTCGTGGCCAATCAGCAGTCGTCCGGACGGGGGCGCGGCGCCCGTTCGTGGTGGACGGGCCCGCAGAGCCTCGCATTCAGCCTGCTTGTCAGCCTCGAGCATTGGACGGGCGGGAGGGCGCGGGTGCCCGTCACCGCGCTGGCCGCCGGGGTGGCGCTTGTCGAGGTGCTCGCGCCGCGGCTCGCGCCGCGAACCGTCGGGCTAGAGTGGCCCAACGACGTTTGCGTGGAGGGGCGGAAACTCGCCGGAATTCTCGTCGAGGCGCCGACGGCCAACCGGCTGGTTATCGGAGTTGGCGTCAACACCAACAGCCGGCTCAGCGACGTCCCCGCGGAATTGCAGGACAGAATCGCCACGCTATGCGACCGGACCGCCACCTGCCACGACCACACCGAGCTGTTGGTCGGCTGGCTGCAACGCTGGGATCACTGGTTCGGCTGCCTGCCTGGGCAGGCAAACCTGGTCGCGGAAGCGGCCGATCGGCTCTGTCTCCAGCGAGGGCTGCATCTTCGGCTCCGCCGGGGCGCCGAGGTGCACGAGGGGATCTGCCGGGGAATCGCCGCGGACGGGGCGTTGATCCTCGAAACGGCGGAGGGGTTGGGCAAGCACTATTCCGGGACGCTGCACTGAGGCCGCGAGGGAACCGTCCCCCCCTCACCGCGCCGCCGTGCTTGGAGCGGGATCGGCCTGCTCGGAGCGCGGTTCGGGCGGGATCCGCGGCGCGAAATACCGCCCATCGTACAGCGAGATCGCGCGGGCGCCGCTCATCAACGCCAGAACATCCAGCGCCGATGCCGGAGCCGCCGTCCGCGACGACGCACGCGAGGCGATCTGCTGGTTGACGTACTGAAGGCTGCGAATCAGGCGCGGATCGCCGAGCCTCTCCTCCGGCAGGGAAGACGCCAGCCAGGCGAGGATCGCGCCGCTGGCGCGCAGCGATCCGGCCAAGTTATTGCTCGTGCCTTGGCGGGCGAAGAAATCCGGGTGCCAGCTTCCATTGTTGTTTTGAAGGCGGAGTGCGAAGTCCTGGCACTCGGCGATGTGCGCCTTGACCCGGGCAGGCAAGCCCGCATCCGTCCACGCTTCGTCGCCGAGACGCTCGATGGCAAAGCTCAGTCCAGCGAGCCGGTCGATCACGGCGACGCTGGACGGATCGGCGCTGCGGCCAAGCTCCTCGTCAACGAGCCGCTCGACGGACCAGGCATCTCCCTGGGCATTCCGCCAGGTTTCGCCCAGCTCGGCATAGAAGGCGAGCCCGAACAGCGTCCCGGACAGATCCGCACCTTCGAGGCAGGCGGCCTTTTCCGCGGCAATCAGATCGGCAACGGAGGCCTTCCGCTCGCCAATTCGGATCTCGTAGGCCGGCGGCACCCCGTTGCCGGCCAGCATCGCCAGGAACTGCCCCGGCCGCCGCTGATAACCGTAGCCGACCCGGGCGATGATCTCGCTCCCATCGGTGCGGAGCAGGCGATAGCCGCCGCACGGATAATTCCAGCAGAGCGCGCCGACGGCGTTGACCGGCCGGCTCGCCCCGGCACCGAGGAGGATTTCGGCGCTGTGCCCAAAGGCTTGGCAGAACGCGATGATTTCCCCGGGCAAGTGGTCGCGGGTGTTCAGCGGCCGGGCGTAGAGCCGTGCCAGGTTGCCGCGCAACTGGTTGCGGAGCGCCAGCATTTCGCCGCGGAGCGGCGCTGGCGTCTTGGGCGCCGCCTGGTTCGGTTCCTGCGCGTCCGCGCCGGGCCGCGCCTCGGCGTCTTGCCCCTGGGAAGACGACTTCTCCGCGCCGATTTCGGCCGCCGGCGAAATGGCTGGATCGGCCGGTCGGTTCTCGGCCGCCGGCGCCGGTTCCGTTCCGGTTCCTGGCTGCTGGCCGGGCGCGGGTCGAGCGGCAGCCAGGATCAGCAGGACCGTGCCGGAAAGGACGCAAAAAGCGCATCGCGACATGCGATTTCTCCTGGTGGATGAGGGGACGCCAGCGCGGCCGGACTCAATCGCCGGGCGTCGCCTGCTTGTTCGTCGCGCCGACCGTCTCCGTGGAACTTCCGTTCCGTGGCCGGTCGATCACGAAGCCGTTGTTGCCGCGCTTGTTGTAGCTGTTATTCCTGGCCCGGCAGCCATATTGATCGGTTCCGCCGTAGTCGATCACGAAGCTGAAGTTGCCGCCGCAGCTGGGCATCGAATGGTAGCTGATTTGGGCCGTCGCCAGGCCTTGCCCCGATCCGAGATAGACGTCGTCGCCGTCGTAGTCGAACAGGACGCCCAAGCCCGCCTGCCGGCCCTGGCCCTGGGTGCCGCCGCCGGTCGCTTCGTAGCGGTCGTTGCCGCCAAAGTCCATCAGGTAGGCCGCCGCGCAGTCCCAGGCAAATCCCAGGCCCATGATCGTCCCGCCGTACGTATCGTCCCCCGCGTCGTCAATCAGGAACCCGAGGGCGTAGTGGCAGCCGAACCCGTTGCTGAACCGCTGGAAGCTGCGCTCCCGGCGAGCGCCGCCGTTGTACATCTTTCGCGTGGCCCCGAGCCGCTTGTCATCTCCACCGAAATCGCGGGCGAAACCCAGGCCGAGCCAGTATCCGCCGCCGTGGGCGATGTAGTCGAACTCGTACGTGTCGTCGCCTCCGCCGTCGAGGATCACGCCGATCCCGCCATCGGCCACGTCGCGCAGACCGGCGCCAATCCCTTGGCCCCATCCCTCGTAGCCGGGCGTTTCGGGATAGGAGTCGTAGTACAGTCCGCCGCAGTAGTACGTATCGTCGCCCGCGGTGTCCTCCAGGACTCCGAACCCCAGCGGGTTGCCGAACCCCTGCGCCCACATGGCGGCGTGATAGCGGTCGTTGCCCTCCTGGTCCCAGATCACGCCGATCCCGCCCAGGGCATGCCCTTGGACTCGCCGCAGCCCGACGTACGTATCGTCGCCCGCGTAGTCGATCAAGATTCCCGCGCCCGCGAGGGCCGATCCTTGCGCGATGTCCTTGGCCTGGTAGACGTCGTCGCCTTCGACGTCGACGAGCATCGACACGCCCAACAGAGCGCCGCCCTGGATGCCCGGCTTCGACCCTTGATACGTGTCGTTCCCGCCAAGATCGAGGATCACCAGCAGGGGCCGCGCCAGCGAGACGCTCCCTTCCTGGTAGACATCGTCGCCGCCGAGGTCGATCACGGCGCTGACGCCCTCCATGGCGTCGAGCTGATACGTGTTGGCCCCGCGGCCGCCGATCACGATATCGCCGGCGGCGGTCGCAATCCGGGCAAGGATCGTCCCTGAGGCTCCCTCCACCATGGTCGTCTGTTCCGTGGAGAACTCGCCAAGCTGATCGAGCAGCCCGCGGTCGCAGAGAGGAACCAGGGCCGCGGCGGCATCGTGCAGCTTCTCGCGGTTCATTTTCTTGATCAGTTCACAGATCGTCCGCGCCGTGGACCGGTTGGGCAGCGTATGGCCGTTGTTGGCGCTGGTCGTGAAGATCGAATACGAACTGTCGGCGACGAGCCGGATTTCGCTCCGGCTGAGCGGCTCCAGCGCGGCGGCGAACGCCGCCTGCGATTCGATCAACGAGCGCCGCACCTGGTCGAGCGCCGCCCGCGGCGAATCGATTGGATTGAACCGCCGCGGCTCGCGCTGGCGAAGGTCCAATTTGACGGCTGCCTGGCACAGCACCTCGTCGAATCCCTCGTGCCCCTTCAAGAAGGACTCGTGCAAGCTCCGCGTGAACCGCTCGGCCTCGGCGGGCGCCTCGATCACGTTGCGGAGCATGTGGTCGAACCAGCCGAGGCGGCAGATGCCGGTCACCTCGCCGCCGCGGTAACCGCCCGCGGTCGTATCCAGCTTGTGGCGCGCAAATGCCTGAAAGCGGGCGAAGTCCGACTCGATCCGCCGCTGGCGGAATCCTTCGAGTATTTCCTGCTGCATCAGGGCGACCATGCCCGGCGCGTTGGGCGCTCCGACCTGCGGAGCGCCGCAATCGGCCTCGGTGGGTTGGCACATCTCGGCGGAAGACCCAAGAATCCAACGTGCCGGCAAACCGGCAAGCATTAGCAGCAGGCTGAAGATGAATGGCCGTGCCAGGCAGGTCATAGGGCAACTCCTGAACCGCGCGCCATGCGGGGGCAGCGGACGTCAAAACACATCGTGCATGGCTTATGATTTCGGCATCCAGACGGGTCCGCGTATTCTATTCGCCAATCGGGCGTTCTCAAACCGTAATATCGATCTAATCGGCGTTGGATGGAGAATTTGCCCGGCCTTTCAAGGCTGCCAGGCAGATTTCCCGCCGGTTGTGCGCGAGTTGGCGAGTCCAGACGCGATCGAATCCCCAACTCCGCACGCGCCGCACGTAGTCGCCAAGCTGTTCGCAAAGCCGCCACTCCATCAGCTTCAGAGTCAGCAGCATCCCGTGAATCCGCACGTCCCTGCGGAGGACGATCGATTCGGCCGCGTCGAGCGTGTAGTCCGGCGCGACGCTCATGTCGGAGAGCAGCCAGTGGACGTTGCGAAACGCGCGGCGGCGGACCTGTGTTGTGCGGAGCCGCAAGTGGGTGAACCGCGGGTGCTGCAAGATTCGGCCGGACATCTCGGCCGGATCGATCCCCAGCACCCAGTGCCCCAGCTCGAGCAATGCCTGGCTCGTGCCCCCCGGCGCGCTGCCCAGATCGGCAATCCGCGAACCCGGTGGAATGGGAAGCCGCGACCAGGCAAGCGCTTCGTGCACTTTGTACCACGCCCGAGAGATCGGCGGCTGCCGCGGCTCGATCAGGAACATGCCGCCCGCGAAGCGCGAACAGGGGCCTGTTGCGCGATGGTGGCCAAGCCACCACTTGTTGGGCTCGACGAGGATGCAGTCGAGGACGAACGCGCCCTGCTTCGCCTCGTCGAACGGCCCCCTGAGGCCGGCCGCCAACTTCTCATCCGGGCACGCCTTGAGGATCGCTGCGCGGGCCTCGATCGCGCCGCAGGTCAGGGCCGGTACATAGCCATGACGGCCGGCGATGTCGAGGTCTCGCTGCCAGACATGGACCGCGCCGGCCGGCCGGGAGCCGTAGAGCCGCCAGACCTCGGCGGCCATCGCGTCGAACGCGGGGCCGGCGATCGGCCCGAGCGAAAACCCGTAGGCGCGGGCAAACGTGCTCCTCAGATCGAAATCCGCGGCCAGCCCATGCCCCTCGGGCAGCTTGAATGTCAGAAAACCGGGACGCGAGAAGGCGAACCGGAAATCCGGCCGGGATCGTTGAATCTCGGCTTTCAGGGCCGGTTCCGCGCCAATCTGGCAGGTGGCAAAAATGAACTCGGGCGTGGGTTGCATCGGAGTCTCGTCTTCCAGGGCGCAACCGGCACGCGCGCGGCGGCGTGCTGGCAGCGCAAAACGTACAAGATACCGCCGCGTCGCCGCGCTTCCCACGGTGAGCAAAAAGTTCTATACTAAAGCACACGCAGTGTTGACCAGTGACTTCGACGTAAACGGCGTTTCTACATGGGCTTCTGGCGCAAGGGGCCGGCGTGGAAACCGAGGAAGCGAAACAAAAAGGACAGAGAGCAATATGCCTCAAGGCAAACAGGACGATCATTGGGATTTTCTCGCCGCAGACCTGGGAGCCAAGCCACAAGAGGCGGACGTTCGGCCGAGCGGGGCGGACGAGAACGTCGAAGTGCCCGAACCAGATGGTCTGAACGAGCAAGCCGCCGAAGCCGCCCCCGAGCCGTCCGAGGCGGACCGGCAGGCGGAGACAAAGAGCGGGGGCGGCGGCGGTCGCGTGGTCTCGGGTTTTGGGTACCGGCGCGGCCCGGTCGACTGGGCCAACCTCGCCCGTGAGCTGGGGGTGGAGGTCATCGAAGAGGTGTCTGAGCCGATCCCCACTGTCGAGGCAAGCGAGGATCGCCAATCCGAGGCTGTCGAGACCGTCGACTGGGAACCCGCAAAGCCGCCTGCCCCCTCCGAGCCTGGCGCATCGCCGCCGGCGAAGCCGGGCCTTTCGGGATTCGGCGCGGGAATTCTCGACGATGACGAGCTGATTCTGCCGACCGATGCCCGTGCCGAGCTGGAGCATCCGCAGACCTCGTCCGAGACCGCGGATCCCGAAGAAGAGCGCAAGGGACGACGGCGGCGACGGCGGCGCAAGCCGAAAAGCCATCCGGAAGAGGCCGGCGACGTCGAAGTCGGGGATGCGGACGCCGAGGCCGGTCCCGAGCCTGTCATCGAGGAAGCGGAACAGGGGGGGGAAGCAGAGGAGCGTTCGCGCCGCCACGGGCGCCGGCGAAGCTCGCGGAACCGGCCCGATCGCCAAGAGGACCAAGCGGAGATCGCCGTTCCGGCAGACGCAGCGAACGATGTCGAGTTGGCGGGCGGCCTCGATGATGAATTGATGGACCACGACGGCGGCTTGGTGGATGTGAATGATCTTGACCTGGATGGGGATGAGCCCGACTCGCGACGTGGCGGCAAGAGGATCACGCATCGCGGAATTCCGAGCTGGCAGGAAGCGGTCGGCTACATGATCGATCTGAACATGGAGGCACGTTCGAAGCGAGACGAGCCCGGCGGCGCGCGCCATCGCCCCCCCCGACGGCGCGGTGGTGACAAGGCGGGCAGCCGCGACCGGCACTGAGCTGTCCGCCTGATTGACGCCCGTTCCCACTGTCGATCCCCGGGCCGGCGTGTTGGGCTGCCGTTCGAGCCGCCGGGACATTTCGGCTTTTTTCAGCCTCCATCCGCATCGCCGTGCAATGGGGCTGCGGAGGAGCACCATGCAACACAAGCCATTCCACTTGCGGGACTTGGACCTGCTCCGCAACGAACTGGACGAATTGGGCGTGAGCCTGCCGATCGAGAGCGACCTGGCGCCGCTTGCCGAGCAAGTGCGAGTTGGAGATCGCCAGACGGCCAACCGGTTCATTGTGCAGCCGATGGAGGGATTTGACGCGGTCGACAACGGCGGGCCGAGCGACCTGAGCTTTCGCCGCTATGCCCGGTTCGCTGCGGGCGGCTCGAGCCTGCTCTGGTTCGAGGCAACCGCCATCCTGCACGAGGCTCGCTCAAATCCCCGGCAGCTCTGGCTGCATGCGGGCAGCGCCGACCTGTTCGCCCGACTGGTGGAAGCCACCCGCAAGACCGCCCGGGAAGCACTCGGCCGCGAGCTGATCCTCGTCGTGCAGTTGACCCACTCGGGGCGGTACAGCAGGCCGGGGGGCGTTGCCCGGCCGATCATCGCGCACCACAGCGAGATTCTCGATCCGCGGCACGGCCTCTCGGCCGATTATCCGCTGGTCACCGACGATTACCTCGACCGTCTGCAAGACACGTACGTCGAGGCGGCCAGGCTGGCCGCCCGAGCGGGATTCGACGGCGTGGATGTCAAGAGCTGCCACCGCTACCTCGTCTCGGAGCTGCTGGCCTCCCACACGCGCGAAGGCAGATATGGCGGCCCATTCGAGAACCGCACCCGTTTCCTCCGCGAGGTGATGGAGCGGATCCGCGGCGAAGTGCCCGGCCTGTTCGTGACCACGCGGATGAACGTCTACGACGCGATTTCGTATCCCTACGGGTTCGGCGTGTCCACGGAAGACTACCGCGAGCCGGACCTCCGCGAGCCGATCGAATTGATCCGCAGCCTCCGCCGCTTCGACATGCCGCTCGTCAACGTGACGATCGGCAACCCGTACTACAACCCCCACTACGGGCGCCCATTCGATCGCTCCATCGCCGGCGGCGCCGCTCCGCCCGAACACCCGCTCGAGGGCGTTGCACGGTTCATCAACATCACGCGCCGGATTCAGGAGTCGGTCAGCGACCTGCCGGTCGTTGGCGGGGGCTACGGCTGGCTGCGTCACCTGATGCCCTACGTTGCCGCGGGCGTCGTGCGCCGCGGCTGGGCGACGCTGATCGGCCAAGGGCGCGGCGCGTTTGCCTACCCCGATTCGGTCAACGACATCCTCGACAAGGGGGCGATGGACCCGAACAAGACCTGCATCACCTGTTCCGGATGCACGCAGATCATGCGCGACGGCGTCGAGACGGGGTGCGTGATCCGCGACTCGGCCGTCTATGCCGTGAGCTACAAGCTGGCGCGCCGATTCGCCCTGGATCACCTCCGCCGCGAGGCCCAGCGATGCCGCGACTGCGAATTTGCCACGTGCACCCAGAACTGCCCCGCGCGGGTCGACGTGCCGGCGTTCGTTCGGGCTTTCGCCGATGGCGAGATTGGCCGGGCCTATGAAATTCTCCGCCAGCGAAACGCCCTGCCCGAGATGTGCGCTTACATTTGCCCTGCGGAGGTCCAGTGCGAAGGGGGATGCCTGGAGCGAATCTTCGACCAGTGCGGATTGCCGATTCGCGACATCCAGTTGGTCACCAGCCGCGTGGCGCGGGCCGAGGGGCTGGCCGGCGTCCGCTTGCCCGAAAAGCCCTCGGGCAAGGGGGTGGCCGTTGTCGGCGGCGGGCCCGCCGGGTTGGCGTGCGCGATCCGGCTGCTGGAAAAGGGGCACCGCGTTGAGCTCTTCGAGAAGAGCGAGAAGCTCGGCGGCACGCCGCAATGGATCATTCCCGGCGGCCGCTACGAGGACGCCACGGCCGAAGTCGAGGCGATTTTGCAGCCTGCCCGGCAAGCGGGGCGGATCGCCATCCATCTGAATTGCAGCTTCGGCCAGGACGTGGGGCTCGAAGAGCTGCTCGCGAAGCACGCTGCTGTTTTTCTTGCCCTCGGGCTGGGAAGATCCACCTCGCTCGGCCAGGCCGCCGGCGTCGTCGACGCCCTCGCCTTCCTGCAAGACGCCAAGACAGGCAAGCTCTCCGCCCTGCACGGAAAGGTGGCCGTCCTGGGCGCGGGGAACACGGCGGTCGACGCGGCGGTGACCGCCAAGCAGCTTGGCGCCGACGATGTCTTCGTAATCTATCGCCGCTCCTTCAAGGAGATGCCGGCCTGGCCAAGCGAACAGGCGCGGCTGCTCGACTCCGGCAGCCACGTCCTCATTCTGACGCAGCCGGTCGGCTACGAAGTCGACGCCAGCGGCAAGCTCGCGGGGCTGCGGATCGCGCGGACCGAATTGGGCTCACCCGACGCCTCGGGCCGTCGCCGCCCGATCGTGATTCCCGGCAGCCAGAGCGTGATGGCCGCTGACCTGGTGATCGAGGCGATGGGGCAGGGAATTCCGCCGCAGCTCCGCCAGAGTCTCGGGAGCGTGACGCTCACCAACCACGGCCTGATCGCCACGCAGCCGGAATCGCAGGCCACAAGCACCCCGCGCGTGTTTGCCGGCGGCGATCTGGTCAACGGCGGGACGACCGCCGTGCGAGGCATCGCCGAGGGGATGCGGGCGGCGGATGAGATCGACGCATTGCTCGCCCGCCCGTAGGGTGGTCCATCGCGGCCCATTCCAGCGAGCACCGCGCCGGCATCACGCCTGCCCCCCCCCGAGACAACGGCGGCATCCCCACGGCGGCAGCGGCGGCCCACCGCGCTGCGGCTGCCAAAATTGTCATCGCATGTTGCCAAAAATGTCGCAGTATGCCACGGGCGCCCCCCACTTCTGGTGCTCAAGAGTTGTCAAAAACGCTGAAAAATCGAGCAAACCGTGTATTTGCATGTCATTGGCATGCCTTTTGCTAGAGCATGGCTATTGCCGGTCTGGCGCTGGCCTCGCTTGGGAAGGCAATGGTCGCTTACCGGCTGGAACATGGGAGGGCAAGCGATGGCATTCGACAACAGGCAACTGTACCGCGTGGCGCATCGTCTGCGAGAGGCGTCGGGCTATTTGGAGCTGGGCATGTCGCAGCAGACTCTGGACTGCCTGGAGGGCTTGGGGGAACTGGGTCCCTTTGAGGGGGAAGTCAACCTGTTGCTTGGCGAGGCCTATGGGGCGCAGGAGCGTTTCGAGGAGGCCGCGGCTTCTCTGAAGACTGCGGCCCGCGCGCTGCCCCCGCCCCATCGCCGGCCCGCTTTTCTCGCCTTGAGCATGCTCTATCGAGAGGCCGGCGACACGCACGGGGCGATCCAGGCCTTGGCTCGGGCGCGGGGCGCGGGGCTGCCGAAACCGAAGTAGTCGCGGCAGGCCGGCGCCGCCAGTCGCCTAGGCAAACTCGACCAGGCCCGCGCCTTCCACGGCAACGCAGGGGATGACCGCCGGCTTGAGCCCCGCCGGCTCATAGTAGCCGCCGAGCAGCGCTCGCCGCACCGCGGGCACGGCCTGCCGCCTGGCAAGGATCATAATGCAGCCCCCCAGGCCGGCGCCGGCGATCTGGGCGCCGGCCACGCCCGGCACCGTGGAAGTCAGGTCGACCATCAAGTCGATCTCGGGAGTGCTGCACGCATAGTAGCCGGGCTGCATATCGAGCTGCGCCCGCAGGACGCGATCCGGATCCTCGCTTGCCAGATCGCCGACCAGGCGGTGGAGGTGCTCGTCGGAATAGGGGTCGTCGAGGGGGGGGCGCCCCGCGTTTCGGGCGCGGACGCGGTCGCCGTCGTGGCTGATGCTCATCATCCACCCGAACTCCTCGACCCGCCCTGCGCGCAGCAGCTCGACGCATTTCTTCGCCCGCAGAATCTCCGCGATTCCGAACAGCAGCACGCCGCGGGGATGGTACCGCTGCGGCGCGGCGTGGGTGGCGAAGTTGGTTTCGATCAGCTCCTTGTGCTCCGCGGAGAGGACCTCGACGAATTCCTGCCGCGTCATCGTCTGGGGGACCTTGAGGAGCATCCGGTAGATGTCGCTTGTGGCGCAGCCGAGCCTTGTCGGGGTCACGTCGCGGAGGTGCTCGATGGCGGCGCGGTATTCCGGCGATCGTTGCTTGAGAATCGCCAGTCCGAGATTGTAGGCGGCGATCCGGGAGTTGAACTGGTGCCGCGCCGTGGCGCTCTTGGCCGCGCGGATGTGGCTGTTGGCGACGATCACCTGGTAGTCGTTCGGCGCGTCGATGACCTCGCCGATCTGGAACGGGTGGTAGCCGACGTGGGCGATCTTGCCGCGCTGGCCGAGGTAGATTGCCGCATGGTCGCCGGCGCCGCCGCGCGAGCCGACGAACCATTCCCCCTCGCCGCACATGTCGATGAACTGCCGGCTGGTCAGATCGAAGTTGTTCAGGGCGATCGCCGCCTGGAGCGTGGCCACGACGAGGGTCGAGCTGCTCGACAGCCCCGCGGCGATCGGCACATTTCCCGAAACGGCCAGGTTCATGCCGCGAACCATCACGTCGCTGTAGCCATGCTGTAGGCGGAGCATCGCCGCCTTCAGGTAGTTGCCCCAATCGCCGGCCGCGCGATAGATCATGTCGCGGACCCAGTCGCTGTTGACGAAATTGATCCAGTCGCTCCAGGCTAGGCGGCCCATGAGTTCCGAGACGCGGAAAGCGACCGGGTGGAACTTGCGCGGCTCGACACTGACCGCCTCGACGACATCGTCTTCGCGGAGCCCGGCGACGGCGATCGTCTCCTGGGCGATGGCGAGGAAATTCGTCCAGCCGCCGCGATGATCGACGTGGCGGCCCATCAGGTTGATCCGCCCGGGAGCGCGGACGATGCACACCTTGCCGTCCATCCCGTACCGCTTCCCATAGCACCGCAGGACCCGGGCCAGATCCCTGCACTTCTGGCGATGCAGGCTTTCGTGGCCGCCGTAAATCTGCTCGAGCCAGCGGCGGAGATCGCTCCCTCCGGCGTCGATTCGGCCGAGCCACTCGCTGACGGTGGCATACTGGCTGGGCGAGAGCCGGGGCTTGATCGCCGCGGCGGCGGTCGCCGCCCGATCCAGCTTCTTGCGGCGGAAGTAGTCCTGGATCGCCAGCAGTTCGTCGGGGGAATTGAAGCCCTGGATGCATTCGGCGCTGGCCACCGGCACGGCGCGAACCCGGTAGCGCCGCTGGCCCCCCTGGTCGCGGAGGTCGCTCAGCAGCCGCACCGCGTCGGTAATGTAGTACTCCTTCTGGGCGTTGTCGTTGTCGAGCATCCCGACCGCCTGGTAGAAGGCCGCGGATCTGAACAGGTACAGGCTGGGATTGGTCCCCTTGCAGATCCGCTCGATCTGCCGCGCCGTGTAGGGCTTGCCGTCGATTTTCAACTGGTACTTTTCCAGGCCGAGGACCCGCTCTAGCGCCGCCGGCTCGACCCGTTCCGGCCCCTCGGCCAGGTCGGCGAGTTCCGCCACGGCCCGCCGCTGCTTCTTGGGGTCGGGAAAGTGCCGGTGGAGCGTCTGCTTGAGCGTCGCGGCCGACAGCGGCAGGCCTTCCTCGAGTTGGCGCCGCAGTTCGTCGACGACTGCCTGGCGGCGGCGATCCGCGACCTCGATGATATCCAGGGCCTGCCCGGAGCTGTCGACGAACACCCGACCCACGGACCCCTGGGTCGCGCGGGTCTTGGGGACCGTCAACAGGGCCATGTCCGCGCGCTGCTTGACGAATCCGTCGAAGAGCGCTTCGATCGCCTCCTCTTCGATCAGTTTGTCGCCGGTGGAGACAAGCACATTGCCCCGATAGCCGATCGCCTTGAGGGCCTCGGCGGCCACCCGCGCGGCATGGCCGGTGCCCATTTGCGGTTCCTGAAACACATAGAGCGCCTCGGGGTGCTCGCCGGCGACGGTACCCAGCACCTGTTCGGCTCGGTCGCCGACGACGAGCAGAAACCGGTTGATGCGGGCCTTCTTGAAGACGGAGATCTGGCGGTTGATGGCCGGCACGCCGTCGATCTCGAAGCAGACCTTGACGATCTGGTCATTCCCCATCCGGGTGCCTTTGCCGGCCGCCAGGATGACGACCACCGTCTCTTCTCGAACGCTTGCCACGGCCATCTCTTCCGCTCCGCAATCAGGGTCTGTGCTTGTGTCTCCGGCGCGTCTCCGCGCGGGGGTCAGGATGCGGCTTGCCAGAGGACCTCACCGCCGCCGATCGTCCGCTTCACGTCCAGCCGCGCGCCCCCCTCCGCGCCCCCCTCGGCGAGCTCGAAGACAACGAAATCGGCGGCCGATCCGGTTCTCGGGGCGGCGACTTCAAGGCCCAAGAGTTCCGCCGGACGGCGGGTCGCCATGTCCACGGCCGCCGCCAGGCCAATGCCGGCAAAATCCATCACGTTGCCGATCCCCTCGCAGAGCGGTCTTGAAGCGCCCGCGAGCAGCTCCTCTTGCCCGGCGACCACGAGCTTGCCGGTGGCGAGGATCTCCAACTCGCAGAGCTCCGTCTGGTATCTTCCGACCGGCAGGCCCGCGTAGCCGGACAGGTCGCTGACGAGCACGCATCGCCCGGGCTGCTTGGCGCGGACGATCGCCTTGACGAGGTGGCGCGGCAGGTGGTGCCCGTCGACGATCAGCCCCGCGGTCAGGCGATCGTCGGCGATTTGCGCCCAGAGGTAGTTTTCGTGCCGCGGCAGCAGCGGGTGCGAACCGTTGCCCAGGTGGGTGCTCATCGTCGCGCCGGCGTCGGCCGCCTCATCAATCTGGCGGGCCGTGGCGGCCGTGTGGC
>JAAYCB010000407.1 GCA_012744395.1 Pirellulaceae bacterium | reverse complement strand
GAGCGATCTCGGATGCCGGCGGCGCGAGCAGCGTGAACCCGCTGGCCAGCCGGTCGTTTGTATCAATCCACTGGTTCAGCCGCAGCCAGTCCCAGTCGTCCGTCGGCGCGTCGTCCCACTGCACGAGCTGGCCGTAGTCTTCACCGCGGCGGATTTCCAGCTGGTACGCGCCCTCGGTGACGATCGGCGTCGTCGGCGTCGTGGGCGTCGTGGGGGTCTGGGTATGCGTCGTGAAGCTGGTCGTATTCGCCGGCGCGCCGGTCACCATCTCGCCGCGTTCGGCGAAACCGATGATGATATCGTCGATGTAAACGCCTTCGTAGTTGTTGTTCTGGCCGCGGCGGAAGTTGGTGAACCGGTTGCGATTGCTCGGGTCCCCATAGAGCTTGTTCGACCCGGACGTCTGGTCGCCGTAGAGCGAATTCGCGTAGCCGAGAACGCCGGGCGTGGTGACCGCGCGGCGGTTGCTCGTGTAGGAACCGGTGAGGTTGTAGAAGGCGGGATCCTGCTCGGCATGAGGGCCGCGCCCGTTGAGGAACAGCTGGATGTGGTTGCCCAAGCCGTCGTCGCGTTTGGCCGTCGTGTCGTAGCGGTTCAAGTGTTCCAGGGGCCCGGCGTTGTCGACGAACGTGATCGGGCCGTCGAGCGTGACGACGTCGCCCACGGCGGTGGCGGAAATCTCCAGCGCTGACGGGAGGGAAGCTGCGTAGCTGTTGATCGTATTGGCGACCGCCTGGGCCACGTCAACCGCCGTGTTGGCGGTCGAGAGGTCGACCACGTTCGCGCCGGACAGGACCCCGTAGCGGTCGAAGCGGAAGCTGACCGTGCGGTAGATTCCCTGGGCGTCGATCACCCGGAGCGTGAAGGTTTGATTGTGGGGGATCTGCCCGGCAGCGAAGGTCTTCAACTGGTCCGTGCCGCCGAACTGGACCCGGCTGGAGTACTCCTGGTTGAGGACCTTGGCGAGGACCTCGGCGACCTCGAAGTCGCGCATGTTGCCCATCAGGGGCACGGCCACGGCGCCCGGGGTGACGGTGCCCGGGTTGTCGCCCAGGAGCGCGACCTTGGGCGCGGCGCTTTGCGTCACGGCGACCGAGCCTTTGAGGAACACGCGGTACTGGTCCTTGATGGCGGTGACGTCGGTCAGGCCCACCGCGCCGTTGACCGCCGCGACGACCGCATCGGCCACGGCGTCGCTGGACATCGTCGCGTCGATGCCGATCGCGACGTGGCTCGTGGCGGCGATCGCGCCGTTGGTGTCGAATTCGAAGCGGACCGGCGGGTTGATGCCGTCGGAGATCTGGAACCACTCTCCGTCGGGAATCCAGTGGCCGGCGACGTTCGGCAGGTAGAGTGCGTAGCCCAGGTCGTATTCGAACAGGTCTCCGCCGACGAGGTTGCCGTTGACGAGGACCTGGTTGATCCAGAACCGCGTGCTTTCCACGGTCAGCCGCCCGTCGTGGGTCGCAGCGCCGGGAAGCGCGCCGTCGGCCAGGCCCGTAGCGGCGGGCGTGGTCAGGTATTCGCCCTGGCCGGCGTCCTCGCCCACGCCCATGTCGCTGGCGGTGGAGAAATCGAACCGCAACTGGAGGGTCTCGATCCCCGCGTAGCGGCTCAGGTCGATGCGGGCCTGCCGCCAGCCGTCGCCGACGTCGATCACCTCGTCGATGATCCGCTCGTCCGGCGCGCCGCCGTGCTGCGTGTCAAGCTGGATCGGCGTCTCGTCGAGCGGTCCGCCGGTGTCGGTGTCCGTGTTGGGCACCCACCAGTCCAGATCGGTGTTCGTGGCGATCATGTCCCACTTGGCGCCGTCGGCCGAGACGTACACCCGGAAGCCGTCGTAGTCGTCGCTGTTCTCGGTGTGGGCGAAGTAGTTGAAGTAGAGAACCGGCTTGTCCTCGTAGGCGTATCCCTTGAGGCTGAAGGCGCCGCTCGTCAGGCTGCCGAACGCTCCGCCGGGCAGATTGTAGGTGTTCAGCGCCGCCGTGTTCGGGCGGTAGTCCGAGGGAGAGCGGAAGTTGACTTCACCCGGCTGGGATTGGCTATGGTCGCCGTCGTCGGCGCGCTCCAGCCCGAAGTAGTAGCTGTAGTTGCCCGGTTCGGGATAGAGGGGGCTGGTCCGGCTCGCGTCGTAGCTGGCGTTCGTGCCATGCCCCGCGTCATTCCAGCGCTGGTCGGTCCAGTGCCAGAGGTTGTAGTCGATCGGCGAGAAGGCGATGCCGACCGCGCCGCTCAGCCCGGTATTCACGTAAGGATTGCCCCCCATGAACACCGGCTGGAGATTTCCGTCGCCATCGAAGGCGAGAATCCGGCCGTCGAGCGTGGTGGCGAACAGCATCTCGGCATAGCGCCCTTGCTCGACGTTGTTCGGGCCGTTGTCCAGGCCGGAGAATTGCACCTGGTCGCCGGGGCTCAGGACGCCGTTGAAATTGGCGATGAACTCCAACCAGGGCCCCTGGTCCGTAAACACCATGTAGCGGAAGCCGCTCGGCGGATCGACGCCGCTGAAGTCGTAGGAGGTGTAGTTGTGGACCTCGAACAGGTCGCCGGCGTCCGTGACGCAGAACATGCGGGACCCGATCATCGTAATCCCGCTGACCATCCCGCCGGCCCCGCCGGTCGGGCCGACACGCTGGAGCGCCGGGGCGCCGCTCACCGCGCCGCCGCTTGCGTCGACGTCGGCGCCGACCAGTTCGATCGTCCCCGCGGACGCCCGGGCGGTCACGTTGAGGTCCTGCCTGAGCCGGAGCGTGACGGGCGGATTGACCCCGGGGTTGACCGGGTCGGGAATCGTCACCCTGCCGGCATTGATCGCCTGCGCAAGAAGCGTCGCGATCTGGTCGGACAGCGAGTCGGCGTGAAGGGTCACGCCATTCTCAGCGCTGTACCCTTCCGCGCCTCGCAGATAGGCCAGCGCCGGCGTGCCGCCGAAGTCGTAGCTCGTCAGTCCATGGAACGTCAAGCGGTGACCGGTTGTGTTGATCTGGGCTTGGGTTCCGGTGCGGGCGGCGTATCCGACGGTGATCGTCGAACTGCCCTCGACGGCCGACTCGATCGCGGCCATCAGGGCCAGCGGCGTGTCGGTCTGCTCGAACGGAATCGCCGTGTGGCCCGCCGTCACGCCGGGGGTGCCGGCGATCAACAGCGCGGAGGAACTGCAGGCAGCCGGAATCGTCGCATGGTCGCCGCTCATCAGGACGCGATCGCCGACCGCCGTGGCCGCGATCGAGCTGTTGTTCGAGATCACCGTGGCGAGCGTCTGCGCGACCTGGTCGCGGGTCTGGAGGTTGGTGAACGGCACCCGCGGATAGCTGGTCAGCCACTGCCCGTCGTTGCCGAACTCGAAGTTGCGGATGTCGCCGTCGGCTTCGACAAGCGTCAGGATCGCGTCGTCCAACGTGTCGTCGACGTTGTTGACGACGAGGATGTTGCCGGAATTGAACTCGTACGTCCTGCCATTGAGCGTGAAGAAATCGCCGTCGTTGACCGCCGCGGCGGCGTTGCCGTTGAGGCTCGCCTCGACTCCCAGGTCGAACTCGATGATCGCCTCCAGCTGGGGCCAGGTCTTCGGATCCGCAGGATCGTAGACCCCGCCGGTGTAATACGGGTTGTCGATCCGCAGGGTGATCGCGTCGCCGTCCTTGATGTCGCCCCGATCGTCATAGGGATTCCCGACGGAGTCCGGGATCGTGTCGGTTGCCCCGGGGATGACGAGCGTCGGCGCCGCGGTTAGCCAGCCGTAAGGAACGTAGTTGGTTCCCAGCCGATCGCCGGTCGACAGGCTCCCCTGCTGGTCGGCGGTGTTGTTGGGCTCCAGGCGGTAGAGGAGGTTCGTGTTGGGGAGGTTGTACGGATTCGAGGCCCAGCCGCGGGGCATCGACGACGTGTTTCCGACGATCCACATCTCGCGGCCGTCGCGGCCGAACGTCATCGCCTCGAACTGGACACCCGGCTGGTAGACTTCCAGGCCGGTCCCGGCGGCGTTCAATTGGTAAGCGACAATCCCCTCATCGTGGTCGTAGACGAAGGCCAGGCTGGCGTCGCCCGTGTTGAACTCGCGGATGTTGCCGATCGCCGGATGCTTGTCGCCGCCGCCGGGGGTCCGCCCCGCCGTCGTGTAGAGCCGGGCGTCGTTGCGCATCACGATGTCCTTGTAGACGCGCTGGTCTTCGTAGATGTGCGTGGCGTTGGGGGTGACGTCGGTCTCCACCTGGCCGGTGAACGGATCGACCGTGTAGAGTTCCGTCGACTGGTTGACGTACATGATCACGTCGCCGAATGTGAACTCGTTGGGCGTGAGCGTCAACCGCTGGGCGGGCACATACGACTCCGTCCCGCCGATCGTCGTCGACGAGGGGGGAGAAATCCGCTCTTCCACGACCCGCTTGACCGAGTTGATCGGCTCGCGGCGGGTGAGCGGGTTGGAATCGGCGAGCGCGTCGGCCGTCGCCAGCGAGCTGGTCACCGCGATGTAGTAGGTCTGCCCGTTGCCCTCCGGCAGGTAAGCCGTGCCGATGAACGGATCGCGGGCGCCTTGCGAACCGCGCGACAGGTCCTCGACGCTGGCGCCGGAGATCGGGTCGGGCTGGTCGTCGGCGACGTTCGAATTGCCGCCGATGAGGATCAGCCGGCCCTGGGAGTCGAAGACCCACAAGGTCAGGTCGGGCCGGGCCATCCCGTCGGCGTAGTCGATGTCGAAAATCGTCGCCCAGACACTGCCGGTGTCGGTGATCCCGTCGTTGGGCACGCCTTCAAGCCCCTGGCGGATCGACTGGATGCCCTGATAGTCGACGGTCATCCGGTACCAGTCGACATCCGTCCGGTTGGCCAGGAAGCCGGCGATCGAGATCGTGCTCTGATCGGTTCCCAGCAGGTTGCCGATGTGCTGCGCGCTGGCGACCGTGTCGTTGACGCCGGTCTGGTTCGGCCCCTCGACTTCGGCGGTCTCGCCCAAGAGCGGCGAATGGCCGGGCTGCCCGAGCACCTCGATGCCGTTGGTGGCGTAGCGGACGTCGGCATAGTGCACGGTCGATCCGGGGACTTCCTGCATCTCGCGGAGCCGCAACTGGAGTTGGTACTGGCCGCTCGTGTTGGCCAGGTGCGCCAGGGGGGTGGCGAGCGGGTTGAATCGCAGGTGCGGGCCGTCGAGGACGACCTTGCCGTCGAGGACGCGGGCGGTCGCTTCGAGCCCGCGCGCCTTGGCTTGCGCCACCGCGTCGACGATGGCTTGGGCCATGCCGGCCGCGCTCCGCAACTGGCCGCCCTGCATCAGGGACACGGGGATGTTCGACCCGCTCACGCTGCCGTCGGAGTCGAACTCGAAGGTGAACGTCTGGAAGTCGTTGCGGATCGTGAACGTGCCGCCTTCGGCGAGCTCGCCGAAGGCGGGGATGGCGCCGATCGCCAACACGCTGCGGACGCGGACGTAATAGGTCCGCATCTGCCCGATCGGGCCGGGCAGGATCAAGCGCATGCCGGGATCGCGCTCGTTGGTCGAATAGAAATCGTGGCGGAGCCAGTAGTCGCGATCCATCGTGTAGGTTTCCACCGAGAGCTTTTCGACCTCGCCGGCCCGCTCTTCCGCCGGGGAATTGTCGGAGCGGGAGAGCACGTTGCCGTCGGCGTCGATCAGCTCGATCACCAGGTCGAGCGCATGGCGCGTCCGATCGACATCGAGCCAGATCTCCGTGCCCGCCGTGGCGTTGAACGTATAGACGTCAACGTCGGTCGGGCTGTCGGTGCGGATCGTGCCGTGGACTTCGAATCCCAGTCGCAGGTTGTCGTCGCCGGCCTTCTCCTCGGGGGCCAGGCTGCCGAGGTTCTGGGCCCTGCCCGGCAGCCAGTTGGCGTCCTCGGCGATGCCGCTTGGCAGTTCGACCTCGTTGACGACGGCCACGTTGCGGTCGTTGCTGTAGGCGTCGAGCCTGACGCTCCGCCACTGGCCCGGCTCGGCGCTGGTGGCGTTGCCGTCGTTGTTGGTGTCCGTCTGGGGCAGTCCGGCGAGCGTGAAACCAGCGCCGACCGCGTCGTCCCTCAGCGAGGTGAGCACGACGGGGTGGCCCGGCTGGCCGAGAATCTGTAGCGTGCCGCCGATGCGATCTTCGATCTCGAGGGGATCGCCGGAAGCGGTGAAGCCGGCGTTGGCTCCGAACAGCTTGACGACCAGGCTTTCCTGGTTGCTGCTCTGCAGGCGCAGTCCGCCCTCATGGTGGTAGTTCGGCACGACGATCTCGTCGTAGATCACGTGCACGATGTCGGTGTCGTCCCAGACCGACTCGGTCGTGAGGATGCCGCCGCGGACTTCCATGCCGTTGATGCCGTTGTTGGTCATCCGGTTCGCGCGGATCATCGGACCGCGATTGGCGGCATACTGCGTGTAGAGGGACGCCAGGCCCGTGCTCCGCCCCCAGTCGGCGATGGTTTCCGAGGCGAGCGAGTTGACGTCGATGCTGACGACCGTGCCGAGGTTGTTGACGAAATCGTTGCCCACGAGGACCGGCTGCGCGCCGCGGACCTGGATCGTCGCCGCGCTGCTCGGCCCATGCCCGCCGCGGTCGCCCGCCGCTTCGGCGTGGTTGTTCTCGAACCGGGACCGGGCAATGCGGACGTCGGCCTGGTAGATCTCCACGGCGCTGAAATTCTCGAACCCGCCGCCGAGCGGGGTCGTTCCGCCGCCGTAGGCGATGATCGCGTTGTCGATGCTCCCGCTGGAGGTGGGCGCGAAGTATAGTCCGCCCCAGTCGCCTG
>JAAYCB010000406.1 GCA_012744395.1 Pirellulaceae bacterium | reverse complement strand
GGGCGACACCGGTTCGTTGGGTGGCGCGTACTGAGGCCTGGACCCTGCCCACTGGAACGCCACGCTGGCCGAAATCGGCGCTGCGTGGCCCTCTCTTGAAACGGCTGGCCTGAGTCACGGTCCGTTCTACCGTGGTTGGAATGGGCATCGGCCACGCGAACCGTGGGGGGACGGGTAATGAACAGGTCAGAAGCACGAGCGGTGCATCAGCCCGAGAATCCCCCAGCACTTGCTGGCTCCGGCCGGCGGCTCCGTCTGTCGGAGGTTGTCGCCAGCCTCGTGTTTTCCGCGGCTACCTTCGAGATGCTCGTATTGTATGGCATCGTCCACTGGGGCATCATGCTGCAAAATACGCCGGATGCACCGGCACCGCCGCGGGCCGTGTTCACGGTTCTCGGCCATCTGAGCATCCTGCGTCTCGTCTTTTCCACCCTTGCCCTTGTTTGGGCCATCTGGTCATTTCGGGAAGCACCGCGCTGGGCAGCACGGGCTGCCCTTGGACTTGCAGTCGCTGCCCTTTTTTCAAACGCGATCGCCACGTGATCCCACCCCCCCGGCAGCCTCGCAAGATCACGCTTCCCGAGACGGCTCGGCCTGACCGTGGCCCAATCACAGCAGGCCGGCTGGCGTTTGAATCCGGCAAGAAAGAAGACCAGCCGGGATGCCTGCCCCTGCATCCCGGCTGGCAGTATTCTTCATGCCCTTAAAATCCCCGCCCATGCCCGGCGACAGGCAGGGTTGAGAACTTGGAGAACGCTGCGATTCTCCAATCGGATACGAATCACGTTTCCGGGCGCAATAATGCCGCAGCAATGACAAATCGATCGTATGACGCAAATGAACTGGAACGTTCCATCGATGCCTAACTGCAACTGGCGTGCCAACAGCAGGGATCGAAAAGCGGAACGGGCCAGAACCGGGCAAAAACCGTTGGAGCAACCGAGATTTTCAGCGTGACGCATCGACCGGAGACGGTGGACCAGATCGCCGGCGGTTGCAGGGCATGTGGCAGAATGCGACATCCTCGGGGGGCGAACCGCAAAATGCGGCATTCTGCCTCTTCACCTGGCGGGCGGCACGCTCGGAGGAATGGGGCCGATCCCGTTCGGGGGCTTTGGCTCTGGACTTCTGCGCACGGTGGGGGCATGATCTTATGAAGGTTGGGATGCAGGCTGGATTCACCTTGGGAGGTTGGCAGCGATGACGAACTTGATGGCATTCGTGCTGGTTGCCCTGAGTGCGGAGCCGGGCGCCGGCGAGGCCCGGATGCCGTTTCAAGCCTGGTGGGTCGATTCCCTCCAGCAGGTGCTCGTGGAGGAGACAGCCCCGCGCATGCCACCGCCGGGCGAGTTGCACGCCGCCCGCGGCGAGTTCGAGGCGATCCAGGTTGCCGTCCGCAGCTCGACCGCGCGCCGCGTGCGCCTGGCGGCCGAACCGTTCGCCGCCGAGCTGCCCATTCGGGTCCGCACGGTCGGCCGCGTGCCGATCGTGCGCGGCACGCACCACACGCCCAAGGAGCAGCGCGTGGCCGAGCTGCCCGCGGACCTGCCCGACCCGCTTCCGCCTGGCGACGCCCTGGACCTTCAGGCCGACCGGACGGACTGCTTCTGGCTCGACGTGCAAGTGCCCGCCGCAGCCAAGCCCGGCGAGTACCGCACGCGGATCAGGCTCTCGTCGGATGGGACCTCGGTCGACCTGCCTTTGACGCTCCATGTCCACCGGGCCACGGTGCCCTTCGAGGGAACGCTCCTGTTGACCAACTGGTTCTCGGTGCGTCCGAAGGAACTCGGGTTCGGCGACGCTCCCCCCGGCAGCGATGCCTGGTTCGCCTGTGCGAACCTGCTGTTCGACAGCATGTGGGCCCATCGCCAGAACATGTTCTGGACGCCGCTGCGTCCGCCGTTCATCCGGCCGGTCGTCACCGATGGCGGCAAGCTGGACTTCGACTTCACGCTCTTCGACGCCTGGGTCGAGGCCTTCTCGCGGCCCCGCGGCGGCTCCCGGAAGACGTATATCGAAGGCCAGCCGATCGCCTGGCGCGAAGGCTACGACGGGCACGTCAAGGCCCGCATCTGGCGCGTTGTCGATGGCCAGCCGCGCGAGGCGATCATCGAAGCAGCCGATCCCGCGGCCCGCGACGGCTACCGTGTCTTCTTGGGCGCGGTTCGCGAGCATTTGAAGGAAAAGGGATGGCTGGACCGTTTCCGCATCCACATCACCGATGAACCCCACGGCCACCAGTTGGAACCGTATGCCGTTCTGGCCGGCTACATCCGCGAGTTCGCCCCGGAATTCCCGATCATGGAAGCCCTCGACGTACGAGACGACTTCGAGTTCTTCGAGAAGAACTGCGACGTGTGGGTCCCCCAGTTGGGCCGATTCAACAAGACGTTGGATCACATGCTCCGACGATTGGCCCAAGGCAAGGAAGTATGGATCTATACCTGCCTGTTTCCCAACGGCGAATATCCGAACCGATTCGTGGACTACCCGCTGATCAAGACCCGCGTGCTCCACTGGATGAACTTCCGCTGGGGATTCACCGGATACCTTCATTGGGGGTTCAATCATTGGCGCGGGGACCCGCTGAAGGACCTCGAACCGCCCCACGGTGGCTCCACGTTCCTGCCGCCCGGCGACGCCTGGATCGTCTATCCAGGCGACCGTTGCCTGCTCGATTCGATCCGGCACGAGGCGATGCGCGACGGCGTGGAGGACTATGAACTGCTCAGGCTATTGGCGGAGCAGGACCCGGGCAAAGCCGAATCGCTGGCCAAGACCGTGGTTCGGTCGTTCACCGACTACGCGCGCGACGCAAAGACTCTCCGCCAGGTGCGCCTGGAGCTCCTTGAGATGCTCGATTGAGCGTTGCGGCAGAACCGGCCAGCGAGAAAATGCGGACTGGGCGCTGTTTCGCTTCATGGCTGGCCCGGTTGGCGCTGCGATTGGTCCGTGGGGACCGGCTGGAGCCATTGGGGGTTCTCCCGCACGCCCTCGGCTTCCCGGATCGGCCAGGTCGCCCGGGCGTCGTCCTCGTACGGGCCGATCTGGCGAAACGGAATCGGCTCGAAACCGAGTTTCAGCGCGGGGGACTCCGGCTGGAGCGTGAAATCGCCGTGTTCCGGGTCGGCCAGAAGCGGGTCCGCGACGACCGAATGCGCGTCGGCCCCCGCCATCTGCCACGCCTCCCACTCCGTCGCCGGTTGCACTTCGTCCAACCGCAGATTGCTGACCTGCGCCCAGCCCTGGCTGGAGTTGAATTGCAGCTGGAGCGTCAGTTCGCTCACGCGGGCGTCGTAGTCGGCATCGCCGTCCTTGGGCAGATAGAACGCCGTTTGGCACAACAGCCCGCCGCGCGCCGTGGCGGCTTCCGAACCGTCCGCGCGGTTCAAAAAGCCCCGCGCGCCGAACGCCTTCCAGAGGCCCTGGTTCTCGCAGACGAGCCGGGCGACCAACTCGCCGGTCGCCGCGGCGTGCTGCAAGCGGAAGCTGAGCCGGTAGTGCTTGCCGGGCGCCAGGGCAAAAGGCGCCGAGCGGATGCAGGTGTTGCGGATGTACTTCTTCTCCGGGTTGAACGCGCCGGGCAACCGCAAGGCGCTGTTGCCCTCCGCCGTGACGATCTCGGCCTGGAGGTCCGGGAAGGTCTTGTGGTACCAGCGCCAGCCAGCGGCCACGGTGCGGTCAGGCTCTTGGGCGATTTCTTCCGCCGTGAGGCGGCGGGAGAAATCGCCATTCGGAATCCTCTCGGTCAGGTCGGCCACCGCCCTCTTGAACGCCTGCCGGCCTGTCTTCAGGGGCGCCGTCCCGCCGTTCCAGACGATGTTGGAATCGATCGTGTTGGACTGGAGATTCACGCCGTTTTCCCGGATGTAGCGCGAGTCCGGCTGGCTGGGGTAGTAGAAGATGTTCCGCGTGATCACGTTGCCCCGCATGATCGTGCCGTCGGGCAGGAAGGGGTCCGCCGGCGAGACGTGCATGCCGCGCATCGCGGCCCAGGCCGGATTGGCCATCAGCCGCTCATATTCCTTGAGCATCTTCGGCTGCCGATCGCGGAGAAAGACGCCGTTGGGGGAATCGTTCCAGGTTTGCAGCGAAAGCTGGTGGGTCCTCCCCTGGGGGCCGGCGTTGTCGACGAAAATGTTGTTCTGGATGTGGTTCTCCCGCGCGTTGTGGAGGTGCATCGCGCCGACCTGGCAGCGCTCCACGATGTTGCCGTAGACATCGTTGCCGCAGCCGCTTTCATCCAGATAAATGCCCCAGGCGAACACGAAGAACCGGCCGTGGTTGTCGAACCCGATGCTGTCGCTACAGTGGTTGTACCGGATCGTGTGCCAGCCGCCGCACCAGCCGCCGGTGTAGGTGCATCCGGTGTCCTCCATTTCCAGGTTGCAGTGGCGGATGCGGTTGTACTCCAGAGTGTTGAGCACGCCGCCGTGAAAGATGCCGCAGCGGGGCATGTCGTGAATCAGGTTGTGCGCGACGCGGATGCCGACGCCGCTAAGCATCACGCCGATGCCGTGGCGGTTGAACTGTCCGACGTGGTGGATGTAGCAGTTTTCGACCAGATGCCCGCAGCGCTCCATGGCGACCCGGTCGCCGCCGCTGGCGGAGACGCCGTGCCCGCCGATGTTCCAGATGTCGCAGCCGCGGACCGTGCCGTGCTTGCCGCGGTCGAGGGAAACGGCGGAACCGTGAAAGTAACCCAGGTCGTGCATCGAGCACTTTTCGACCGATGCATGGTCGCAATCGGTAAAGCGGAGGGCACCCTCTTCGGCGCAGGTCAGTTCAAGCCCCCGGACGCAGACGTGATCCGTCTTCGAGAAGTGCAGGATCTCGTTCACCGTGGGAACGGTCACGAGATCGCTGGCCAGGTCCGCGCCCGCGGGCGGAATCAGGTAGAGCTTCCGGCCTTCCACGTCCTGGAACCATTCGCCGGGAGCGTCCAGCTCTTCCCGCATGCCCATGATGCAGAAACGGTCCTCGGGGCGGGCCGCGTAGGCCATCTTCTTGGCGAGCGTGATCGTGCGGCTCGGGGGGTCGTAGGCCGCGATCTTCTCGATGCGGTTCCACCAGTTGTAGCGGGGAAAGATGCAGACTTCACCATCCTGGGGGCGCGACCAGCGGCGCGCGTCCTCGGCCCGGAGGACGACCGTGTCGGTGCGTTCCTCCTCGATGTCTTGGTACATCGGCGGGCGGACGCCGTCGACGTAGGCCCAGCCGCCCGAATACGGGCGCGCCGGGTCCTCGTTGGGATAGCGGGCCCAGGTCAAACGTTTGCCGTTGAGATAGACCTGCCGGAAAGGGTGCGTGATCGCCAGCGGCCCCAGATCGGCCTCCCAGACATCCGATCGGTCGTTCCGCGTGCTCTTTTTCCAGCCGGTGACGGCCGCGCCGCCCACCAAGAGCGGCCGCGCGGCCGGCGCAGCCGGATCATGCCGGGCGAGGATCTTCAAGGGAGCTTCCGCGGTCCCGGAATCTTCCGGACCGAACGCGACCGTCTTGCGGATCATGTGCCTTCCGGGGTGCAGGAAGATGCTGACGGCCTCCGTGGGGCGGCCTGCGCGAAGCGATCGAGCCAGGACGCGGGCTTTCTCCAGCGTCTGGACGGGCGCCGCGGGCGTCCCCGGCTGATCGTCGCAGCCGCTCGGCGAGACGTGAATCTCGGCCGCCAGCGAAGCAGCGGAGAGCATCGCCAGCAGGAGTAGGCGGCAGGAAATCCTCACGCATCTTTGCACAAATAGCCGGTTCATTCGATGTCCTTTCCGTTGAAAGCGAACGGGCCGTTGCCGGGCTGCCGCGCTTGGATTTGCCGCCACGCGCTCTCCTGCCGCGGACGGTCCGCGCCGCCCGCTTACGGCTCGCGCGTGACGCCGACAAACACGTCGCTCGGCTGGCCCTTGTGCCCGTCGCGGTCAACCGCGCGGACGCAGTAGTAGTATGGGGTGTGCGGCTTGAGCCCCTTGTCCTCGAAAGGAACGACCACGTAGGGGCCGGGAGCGACCTTCGCCACGAAGGTCTTCTCTCCGAGTTCGATAGCGGGAGCGTCGCTCCGGTAGAGCTCGTAGTGCGACAGGTCGGATTCCACGTTCTGCCCCCATTGCAGGTACAGCACGCCGGGCTCGTCGCCGCGCCAGGCCCTCGGCGCGCTGATCAGCCCCGTGTAGACCGTGCCGACCTTGGCCGGCGGCGAACCGCCGGCAGGCCGAGTCGCTCCGCGAACCGCGGTGGAAACGACGCCTTGCCGGGCGTCGGCCGTGACGGCGGCCACGCGATAGTGAAACACTCCATCGGGGCTCAGCCAATCGTCCGGATATTCCGCTCGCCCCGTGGTGGCCAGCAGATGGTATTCATCCGGCGTAAATGCGGCGTCTTCGCCCCGGTAGACGTGGTACTCGCGCGCGCCGGCAACGGGCGGCCAGCGGAGCGCGACGCTCTTGTCCGTGCATTGCCCGACAACCACTTCCGGCGCGGCCGGCAGCGCCCCCTCGCCCTCGATCCGAATCGTGGCGTAGCCGAAGGGGTCCAATCGCAGGGTGGCCTGGCTCAACGTCTCCACGTCGTCTTCGAACAGCGAGCAGCGCGTCAAACGCAAGCCGCCTCCCCAACGCGGTCTGAATCGCACGTCCTCCGCCGGGCGACCGCCCGTCTCGTGAAACCGTGCAATCACACCCCGTCCGGGGCTCTCGCTGAGCTTGAGCGCAAGCAGGCTGATGTCCGGGGAGTCGGCGGAAAGAAAGCTATGCGGAGCCGCCGGCAATTTTCCCCTCTGCGCCTCCGGAATCACCGTCGCCAGGACCGGCGTGACCGTTCGCTCGGCAAACCGCGCCGCGCCCGCTTCTTGAAAGGGCCCCTGGTGGCTGGTGATGGCGTAGCGGTAGCGGAAGTTCATGTGCGAGGGGCCGGTCGCGTAGGCGTGCGCGTAGAGCCAGTCGTTGAAGATGTAGCTGTAGAGGTGCGAGGAACTCGCAGGCTCGCGAAAGATGTTCTTCCGCTTGTGAATCGCGCCGCATTCGACCAGTTGGCTGTCGATCTGGACCAACGTGACGCCGAACTGGCGATTGCCCACGTACGACCAGTCGCGGACCGCATGATAGGCGGTCGTGCCGTGGCCTGTCTGGTCCTCGTACGGATCGGCAGAACACCCGTTCAATCCGACGCGGAACACGCCCTCCGGCACGTCGAACGGGAAGGCATAGTAGCCGAACCGGCGCCACCTGTCCTTGCCGGCCAGATCGCGCACGTGTTCGAGGCGGTTGTCGATGTCGATCCGTTTCTCGCGTGCGGGCAGCGTGACGCGCTGCTCGATCGCCGCTCCGCTCCCGGGATCGTCCAGCCGGGCGATCACGGTCTGCTCCAGCGGGCCGGTCTCGATCTCGAACCGCGCCGCCCCGGGCGAGGAGAAGCTCTCGTGCATGTCTCTGGTGAAGACGAACTGGTTGCCTCCGTACGGGGCCGCCGCGTCGATCAACTGCCGGTCGAGCTGCTTGTCGACGATCCCCGTAATCGAACCATTCGCGCCGAACGTGAGGCGGTAGTAGTCGTTCTCGATCGATGGCGGTTCCGCGCACGATCGTGTTTCGATCGCGGCGCCGCCGCCCCCGGCCAGCGGGAACACGGCGTATCCCAGCGGCGGGATTTCCGATGTCATAAACCGCAGCCTGCGGCCCACGGCACAGGCGGGGCAAGGCGGACCGCCGGGACAGCGCGCGGATGACCGTTCGGCAAGCGTCTCCGGCAGGTCGACCTCCACGGTCTCGCAGCGCGCCTGGAGCGTGGGATTGAAGACGAAGACGGACGGCCCCTCGGCCGGGGCGAGAGCGGCCAGCGCATTCAAGGCCCGCGCGCCCTCCGTCTCCGCCGTGGCCAGCCCCTGCTCGATCCAGGCCCGTTTCTGCATCCACGTATCGTAGACGGGGCGCCCCTTGTAGTGACTGGTGCCATAGCCATGCTCGTCGTTGCAGACCAGTGCGTCCCAGGCTCTCCTGAAGGCAATCGACGGATAGATGAAAGCGGGATCGGCCAGCCGGGCGAGCGTGGCCAGTTTCTCGGCAACGGGCAGCAGCCGGTCCGCCGCTCGCTTCATCGCCAGCAGCGGCGGAGTCGAAACCGGATGCTGCGCCCAGCCTCCGGTAATCATGCCGCTGAGCGTTGGAATCTGATCGCCGAACCGTTTCTCGACCTCCCGAAAAGGTTCCCCCAGGTCGCCGAGCGTGCGGATTTCCGGCCATCGCCAGCGGGCGTTCCATTCCCTTGCGAAAGCAGGGACTCCCAGGTTGGGAGCCTCGTTGTCCGAGTAGAAGGAGACGAGCCAGACGTCGTAGGGGTAGCGCGACTGGAGCCTGGCAAGCTGCCGGGTCATCTTCGCCTCGGCGATTGCCGGCGTCTTGGCCAGGATGCCGAAATCGTGTCCCGCGGAAGTGTACGTCGGGCTGGTCCACACCAGGAGCCGCCGTTTGCCGTCCGGTCCGCGCCAGTAGAAAAGGTGCGGAAGGGCCGAATCCCAACCCACGTCGATTCGGCTGCCGCCCCCTTCCTCCACCGCTCCCATGTGATCGCGCGAGGCATCCGCACCCCAGCCAACCACGTCTTTCCGGACGTCCGGGTTCCAGGCGTTCGGCAGGAATGCCAGGTACTTGATTCCCGCCTCGGCGCAGACCGTGACCAGCGGCCAGGTGATCCCGTTGTTGTCGACCATCAGCATGGTCTCCGCGGGAACATCCCAACGCGTGCGGAGCTCGCGGAGGCAGTACGCGCTGCGGCACAATTCCTCCATTCCGTAGACCTGGGTATGGTTGCCCGAGTGCGCAGCGCCGATGTCGAACAGCCCCCGTTTGACGTACTTCTCGACCAGTTCGCCGGCGGCCCGTTCCGACCGATCCGGCGGATAGTTCAGCCACCACCAGAGGCCCTCGACGGCGAAGCGGAACCGCGATGCGTCCGGCCAGTCCGCCGTCTGGTCGGCCAACTGGCGCGCCCGATCGATGAAGTCCGCGCACATCAGCCGCTGTTTGTACGGGGAATCGTGCAGCCCGATATCGACGTGCGCGCTCTTCAGGACGTAGAGCGTCCAGTGCCGCGGCCGGCCCCATGTCAACGTCTGCTCGGCCAGCGTCTTCGCCCCGCTGACGAGCACCCAGCGCGTCGCCGCCGGATGCTCGGGTTCCTCCAGCAGCACGGAAACGGAGCTGGCCCCCGCGGGCAGCGCGCCGAGCGGCTTTTCAATCAACAACCGTTCGCCCGACCAGACTTGCAGCCCGCACGACTGGATCGCCTCCTCGCACTCGACGCTCAGGTCGATTTTCTGCTGGGCCGGTTCGCCCTGGGCGACCAGCGGCGTCGGCGTCACCTGCCAACGTTTCACCGGCGAGCCCGCCGGGTCCGCGCCGCCGGGCGCGGCGGCGGAACACGCGGCCAGCAGGCACGCCGCCGCAACACAGATTCTGCACCCGCTTTTCATCACGATCCTCGTTTCTAGCAGCCGCGGACCAGCCGGTCGACGACCAACTGGCGGAATTCGGGCGAGAGGTTGGCGAAGTAGGCCGTGAACCCGGTCACCCGCACCACCAGGTCCGGATACCGCGACGGGTCTTGATGCGCGGCCAGCAGTTGCTGGGCGTCGACGATGTTGATGTTGAACAGCGTCCCACCGAGGGCGAAATGCCCGAGAATCAAGCTGCTGACCACATCCACGGCGCCATCGGACTGGGCGATGCCGGGGTCGAGCTCCAGTTGGACGGGCGCCGTGTTTCCATAACCCGGCTGGATCGCGGCGATCGCCCTGACCATCGCCGTGGCCGCGCCGTCGTCGCGGAATCCGGGCCGCGGATTGGCCCCGTGCGCGACCGGCTCGCCGGCACGGCGTCCGTCGGGCGTCGCCCCGACCTGCTTGCCCAGCCGCAGGGTGTCGGCCCAGGAGAACCAGCCGGGGATCATCCGCCGCCCGCCGGGGGTCGGCTTCTGCGTGACCAGCCGCGTGAAGAGTTGCGAGACCCGCAGCGCCCACTGATCGCCCCGCGAATCCCCTTCTCCGTAGTTGGGAGCCGTGCGCATCATCAGCCGCACGCGCTCGCCGTCCGGGCCCTGGAAATTGTTGCCGAGCTGCTCGGCGAGCTGCTCCCACGAGATTCGCCGCTGCTGTTCCACGCGGTGCTCGAGCGCGGCCAGCGCGTCGGCCACATTCGCCAGGCCCGCTCCGTCGACGCACATGTTGTACAGGTCGACACCGCCGTGGGTCACGTTCCGCCCCCGCTCGATCGGCCCGTGCGTGAGCAGGTTCAGCAGGAGTTCCGGCTCGTTCAGGTGCTGGTGGTCGAGCTGCCAGTCGATGCCCCGGGCGGTGCAGAGGACGGCCCGGCCGAGATGCTCCTCGAACCGCCGCCAGAGCGCGGCGACCGAGGGGTGGGGCTCTTCCCGCAGCATTTCGTCGAACGCCACCATCAAGACCTTGGCCACGTTGATCTTGACGGTGTCGTTCATCGTGTATTCCAAGCCCGGCAGGGCCATCCAATGGCAGCCCACGGCGATCCGCTGGCGGGCCAACTCGGCCGAGTAGCCGTTGCGCATGAAGCCCTCGACCAGGGCCTTGTCGCCGGAGAACCGCGGCCAGGCCTTGCGGTCCTCCAGCAGGTACTCGACGCCCTTGCGGAGCAGCCGCGGATCGAGCCCGTCGTGGACGCGGATCGTCAGGTTGCAGGTCGACTTCAGCCGGTGGGCCGCCTCGAGGATCAGGAACGACAGGCGGCTCGTCTGATCGCGGCCGTCCGGCGCCGGGCCGCCCAATTGATAGTAGTGGGGATCGTTCAGCAGCAGGCAGGCCAGCAGGAAGATCGCATCCTCGTCGTCAATCCGGCCGGCGCGGCGGTCGCGTTCATAGTAGGAGCGCAACAGTTCGTCGAGTTGGCCGCCGGCGCCGTCGCGGTTGTAGGTCCGCGAGGCCATGTTGAACCAGGCGATCCACTGGCAGGCTTCGCGGAGCGTCCGCGGAGGGCCCTCGATCAGCCAGCGGTTCACCTCGGCCATCTGGCGAAGGTTGGCCGCCAGCGCCGGGCTGGTCTCCCGCTCCAGGGCCGCCTCGATCGCCTCGACCGTGCGGCGGATCCAGCCTTGGATCGCGCGGATCACCCGCTCTTCGGCCTCGTAGAATTCCGCTTTGTCGCACCCCTGCGCGGCCCGGCAACGGCGGACCTTGGCCAGCAGGCCGCCCCATCCCAGTTCCAGGCCGATCCGATAGTCGGGCGCGAAGTGGGCGTCGTTGCCAATCCCTGAGATGATCCCGTAGCGCTGCTGGTCCGGCTTCAACGCGTCGTAATCGAATTCCGGGGGCCAGTTGGATTTCCGCAGGCGATTCAGCAGCACCATGTAGCGCCCGGCCAAGGCGTCCATCGGATCGACGTAGACCGGATGGCAGGCCATGAGGTCGCAGAAATTGTCGGCCCAACCCTGCAAGCCATAGAACGAACCGTTGGGATGGTTGGGTTTGGGCTGCCAGGCAAAATCCTCCGGCGGCAGCACCATCCCGTAATCGTCCTCGTTCATCGGACCGAGGCGGCGGAGTTTTTCCGCGGTCTGTGCTTCCTTCCGTTTGCGGAGATGCTTCAGCCGCGCGTCGTAGCCGGTTTCCGTCTGCACCGGGAGGGCCATGTTGAAAGGTTCCGTGTTCAAGGGGGGCTGTTCTGTGCCGGGGCGCCGGTTCCGCGGTCAACGGCCGGCTGGGCCGTGCCGGCGACCCGGACGACGTAGCCGGGGCGCGCCGCTGTCGCGGCCAGCGCGGCGAGTTCGGCCGCCGTGGGTGCGTGGAACTCGGGCGGCGGACGATCGAGTCCGAGGGCCTCGTGTTTTCCCTTGCCCAGCGGATGGTAAGGCAAAAGCTCGTATTGCCGCACGTTGCGCAACGTGGCGAGGAAATCGGCGATTGCCCCGATCTGCTCCGGCCGCTGGTTGACGCCGACCACGACCGGCGTGCGGACCACGAGGGGCTTGTTCAAGGCGTCGAGCCGCCGCAGGTTGTCCAGCGTCCGCGCGTTCGACGCGCCGGTCCAGGCCCGGTGCGCCGCGTCGTCCATGATTTTAACGTCGGCCAGGAACAGGTCCACAAGGGGAACCAGCGGTTCGACGACTTTCCAGGGCCGGGCCAGGTTGGTTTCGATCGCCGTGTGGACTGCTTCGCGGCGGCAGAGTCGCAGGATTTCGCAAGCGAACTCGGCCTGGAGGAGCGGTTCGCCGCCGGAGACCGTCAGGCCGCCGGCCGGCTGATAGAACGGACGATCGGCAAGCACCTCGGCCACGACGGATTCCGCCGTGCGTTGCTCGCCGACCAGCACGAGCGATTTGGCGTAGCACGTCTCGACGCATCGGCCGCAGGCCACGCAGCGCTCGCGATGGTAGCGGTGGGCCGATCCGGAGAATTCGTGCGCGGCGTGCTGGCAGGCCGCGGCGCAAGCGCGGCACCCGATGCAGCGTTCGGGAAAGACCTGGATTTCCGGCTCGCGGCGATAGGTCTCGGGATTGTGGCACCAGGGGCAGTGCATCTGGCAGCCCTTCAAGAACACGGTGGTGCGAATCCCGGGTCCATCATGGACCGAGAAGCGTTGAATATGGGTAACCACTCCGTTAATCATCACAAAATCCTCATCAACTCGCCCGGCGGATCATTCACTCAAAAATCCCGCCGGCCCATCCGGCGGCTCGCGCGCCACCCAAAAATCCCGCCGGCTCGCCCGGCGGATCGTTCGGTTTCCCACTACCTCCGCCGGCTCGCGCGCCACCCAAAAATCCCGCCGGCTTGCCCGGCGGATCGTTCGGTTTCCCACTACCTCCGCCGGCTCGCGCGCCACCCAAAAAT
>JAAYCB010000405.1 GCA_012744395.1 Pirellulaceae bacterium | reverse complement strand
CGACGCAAAGGGCCGACGAGCCGCCGAGAGCGGGGGCGACTTCGAGGAGGATGACTTTGGCGCCGGCCTCAGCGGCGCTGATTGCCGCCGCGCAGCCGGTGCCGCCACCGCCGACGACGACAACGTCCGCGTCTTTGTCCCACTTGCTCGGCACGTTAGGCGATTGGGGCGCCTGCTGGCAGCCGCCCAGGGCAGTCGCCGTTGCGGCAGCGCCACCGGTTGCGAGCGCGCCCTTGAGAAAACCTCTTCTTGAGACCCCTTGTGAACCCATGCTGTTGTCTTCTCCTACGATAAGCAGTGACGCGAATACGGTATAGCTCAACAGATATTGCCAGCGCTTGACGCTATGCTCCTCCCTGCTATGGCAACCGGGAACCGGGCGCGGCGCCGACATTCCAATTCCATGAGAAGCAAGACAACACAATTAACCCCAAGTCGGCCATAAGGGCCCACCTGTGCCGATTGCGCGACACCGCAATGGCTTGTCATCCCACTCCGAGATTCCAAGGAAACGCTGCAACGGCATGCGTTCTTGCCCAAAAAGATACGCGATCGACTCGGCATGCTTGCGCTCCGAAGCGGAAAGCAAGCCCGGCACGAGCATCTTCGCGTGCTCGACTTGTTTCTTGCCAAAGATCACGCCAGGGACATTCCTTGACCAGTAAGGTAATCGGCTCAGCCTGAGCAGCAACGGGGCGCATCCAGAGCGTTAGTTCGTTGGCACCCGCAACCGAAGTCCCCGGGCGTCCTCGGGAGTCAACACGTTCGTTTGGTTCCGGTCGAACGATTTGATGTTTGAAAACAGGGACGGGGCCGAAACTTTTAACTTCAGAGAGGCGCTTTCACGTTGGTCCACGGCCGCCTTCAGCATGGCTGCATCTTTCGGGTCGGCTTGTCCCTGTTCACGGATCCGTCCGACCGCGATCATGCCACCATTCGGCCGAGACTGGCGGTCCCTGTTGGTCAACCGGTCGTTCCAGGCGCTGGCGCTGCTGTTCCGAAAGCTCGCACTGCCGGGCTTTCTCCGTCAGTTGTCCTGCCTGCTCCAGTACCGGCCAGAAGACAGCCAGGGTATACTCGTTATCCAATCCATTTTCCCACCCGGCTTCCTGCGCCTGCCTGACTGCCGGTTCGTGCACATCAATGCCCTCATGGTACATCTTACGCAGCCTGCCTGCGGCGTACAAGAGTGCCTGGCTGGAACGAGCGGCTGAAATCTTGGATTGGCTGTCCCGCTTGACCCCCGCCTTTATCCCCCCCCTGCCCCACCCGGATCAGACTCATCGAGAACTCCGCCCCTTGTCTTGGCTCAGGTGCGGCAGACATTAAAAAACAGCATGACCAAAGTGTCCTGTGCCTTGTATGGACGAGCAACCCGTGCAGTTGATCAGAGACCCGAACGCCGATCGCGGCGACTGCGAAACATCCTCGGCGCGTTGATTATGATACGAGCGGGCGGGCCCTGCGAGTCTCTTCATGTTCACGGAACCCCTGTCCGGATGGCGCATGGCAACCGCGCGGGAAGTGCTTCGGTGCTAGGAGAGTGATCCGGCGCAGCGATTCGTCCGCTCCACGAGCCGGGCCAGAAGTCCCGCGGCCGCCCCACTGTCGATTGCCTCGGCTGCTCTGGCGGCGCACTGGGCAAGCGACGCGGCCGCGCCCGCCGTCCAGAGCGCGCCGGCGGCGTTGGCGACGACAACGTCGCGGGCCGGGCCCGGCGCGCCGGCCAGGACCTGGCGGATCAGCGCCGCGCTCTGGCGGGAGTCTTCGACGAGCATCGCCGT
>JAAYCB010000046.1 GCA_012744395.1 Pirellulaceae bacterium | reverse complement strand
TGAACTTCAGCAGGTTGTTCGGCTGGGGCGCTTCGCCGTCTCGATTCGCCCCCAGGTTCCGGCGCCGGGCGCGATGGGCCTCGTCCAGGATCAC
Source organism: Pirellulaceae bacterium (assembly GCA_012744395.1). Classification (GTDB taxonomy): domain Bacteria; phylum Planctomycetota; class Planctomycetia; order Pirellulales; family Thermoguttaceae; genus JAAYCB01. The sequence continues at coordinate 9,477 of JAAYCB010000046.1, read as the reverse complement.
GCATTCGTAGCTTTGGCCGAGCAGGAGATCCACTACCTCGGAGCCCCGGGTGATCAACCCGGATGAGACCACGCCAACCCGCCGTGGGCACTTGCGGATCGATTCCGGACCGCTCGATGGGTATTCGATGCCACGTTCATCGACCCAATGACGGCCGTCCCATACCGCCGAGGGCATCCCCAATAGGTCCCGCATCTCGCCCTGCCACTGCCAGAGCAGCGTTTTAGGGCAGACCACGAGGATCGGCTTCTCGCCGGTCAGGGCGATCAGCAAGGCCGACATTGCCAGTTGCAGCGTCTTGCCCAGGCCCACCTGGTCCGCAAGCACGAAGCGGGCCTTCTGCATGGGGCCATGATGCTCCTCGAAAACCAGCTTCACGAAGTACTTCTGGTGCTCCCAAAGCCCGACTTCCTGCCGATAGACGGGCGATTCGATCACCGCCGGCGCCGGATCGGGCGTCTGGTCCTCCGCGCCGGCCCACTCCCTCACACTCCGCACCAGTTTCCGCTCCGATAGCCTCGCGATGTCCTCGATCACGAAGTCGGCCAAGGGTACGGCCGCGGGCGAGCCCCAGAGGGCGTCAAACTCCTCCTGAACCCACGTAATCGCCTCGGGCGAAGTATCCTCCCAGACAAGCTCGTAGTTCATGCGCCAGGCACTTCGCGACTCGTTGGCGCTGCCCATGAAACAGGTTTTCGAGCCATCGGCCATCGTGATCACGCCGGCCTTGCCATGGACCAGGCCGAAGGCGCTGTCGGGGAGCACGCGGACCCGGAGCTTTCCGCTGTGGAGCAGTTTGAACAGCCGAGCGTAGCGCTCGCGTACCGGCACGCCCGCGCCGTCCAGCAATTTCTCCGGCTCAAAGGTACACCAGGCGCGGCGGACTCCCATCTGGGCAGCCCGAGCGGTTTCGACGTCGGCGCGGGTCAGGTCCGAGTTGCAGACCATGCGGACCTCGCCCGCCACCGACTCGAGTTGCTCGCCGGCGACCTCCAACAGCGACGAGCAGAAGTATCCCGCGATACGGTCGTAGCCATGGGCGCCGTCCAGCCGCGCGCAGAGGAACGAATGGTCGAGCGGCTGTCGCCGAGACGAAAAGCGCTGGATGGATCCGGTTGAACCGTTCATGAATCGCTGCTGGAATGCCCCCCGGCCGAAGCGCTCGGTAGCGGCCTGACGCGGATCTTCTCGTCGTCCACCACGGAAAAATGCCCCGTCCAGTCCACGCGCGCTTCAAGCACTTCGACGATTCGCCGGTGGTCGGCTTCGGGGGTGTCGCCCGCGAGACGAAACAGGACGATCCCGCACTCCGCGGGCAAGCCGAAGCGAAATGCGAGCTCGCCGAAATCCTTATCGTGGCTGACCACCACACGCTGCTCGGCCTGGCCGCGGGACAGGACCTCCGGGTCCTTTGCTCCACGCATCGACTCCTTGACCGAAAGCACGTCATGGCCTCTTGCGCGCAACTCATCGAGAACCCGCGAGGAGATGGTTTCGTTGGCGATGATTCGCATAAAACGCGCCTCAATGGGGTACCAGGAAGACCCGCTCCGACTTGAGCATATCGCCCGCGTAGGCCAGACATGCCTGGATGTCCTCGCGCCGCAGGTGATCGTACTCGGAGAGGATCTGCTCCACCGACCACCCCCGCCCGAGCAGATCGACGACAAACTCGACCGACATGCGAGTACCCTTAATGATCGGCTTACCGACCAGCACGTCGGGATCAATAACAATTCGCTCCTGCCAGTTCATCGTCTCGCTCCTCCGTAGAAGTCGCCTCGATACTTGTCAAACGTGATCGTTCCGCACGGCGCCGGCGAGCAGCCGGGCCGACTCGGAGTCCTTCTTCCAGTGGTCCATGCCGGCTATGCGATCGAGTCGGCCGAGGCAGTCCAGCATCTCGATGAGGCTTTCCCTCGCCGCCCAGTAGTCGGGCAGCTCGGTCTTAAGCCAGTTCAGCCCGTTGGCAGTCTCTTCCGTCCGTGTGACCTGGTGCGTGGCGAACAACACCTGCCGGACCTTCGAGGAAGCGAAGCCCTCGCCGGAAAGCATCCGCCGGCCGAACTCGCTGGCCGTCTTCAAGCGGGTCTTGCCCTCAGTGATGAAGTTCTCGGTGAAGAACTCCTCCGCATCGATACGGTCGTCAACGAGATCCGTCAAATCGAGGACGGTATCTCGCTTCTGGGGATCGAAGACGCTTTTGCGCGGCGTGCATAGCTTGTGCAGTGAATTCATGGCAATTCGTCGATTTCGTTGGCAGACTATCTCGTCCGGCCTAAGGAAGCACGCCCAGGCACATTCACCCTCGACGTCAATGCTCGTTCACAGAAATCTGGGGGGCTGCCGAATCTCGGCCCATGGCTCGTCATCCTGTGGGCGAGGTGAACTCGGAGGCTCTATCGTAAAGCTTCACAATGGGTTACTCAAGTGTCTGCATAGATCGCCCTTACGACTCGGCCGCCTGGGCGACTGTTGCGGGTTCTCAGTAGGAAGTGTCACCGACTCGGCCAATCTCCCGCCTCCCCTCGGCTCACCATCCGGCAATCTCGTGTCACCCACTTCGCTTCCTGGACATAACGGGCGACTCTCGGCGCGAACCGGGTCTTCACGTGGACTTACCCGCCGCCGTGGAAGACGGACGACCTGGTCAGATGGGCGAGGAGACTGAAGTCTTCGGGCCAGGGGAAGCGGAACTCCTCCAGGTGCAACTCCTCGATCCGGTTCACCTTCCACTGGCGGATTTCCTGGTGGTTCGGGGACCAGCCGACCAGATACAACGAGCCATGATGGTAGGCAATGCCATAGGGGTATGTACGAGCAATGTTCCTAGAATAGTCGGAAGCTCGCTGGCTGCAAGCACTTGGGTCCATCGCTGGGCTCCTGTTGCGGGAGCTCGCCGGAAACGCTTCAGGAAACGCTGCGGAACGCCGCGAGATGGCAGACCTCGTCGCCGTAGAGCAGTGCGCTGCCGACGACCTCCTCCGCTTGGATTTCCAGTTCGATCCCCTCGCCGAGGGCCGCCGCCCGCGGGCATGCCCGGGCGACCGCCTGGTCGAGAAACTGGCGGGCCGCCTCGGCCCCGGCCTGCGCTGAACGCCGCCGATCATGGAGGCTGTCGAGGAGGTACGCGTCGAGGAGCCGCGGCCTGATCTGCGCGAAGATGCGTGGCGAGCCGAACAGGTCCAGACCCACGATCTTGCCGCGTCGGGCGGCGATCAGCCCCGCCGACTCGCTGGGCAGAACGAGCTGCTCGCGGCACTCGCGAAGACTGGCTTCCGACCGGGCGTAGCCGTCCGCCAGGCTGGCGGTCTGCGAATCGACCCCCATCCTGTGGAGACAGGCCGCCACGTCGTTCCAAACTTCGTCCTGGTCGCTGCGGGCCTCGCCGCGCTCGCGCCGGTTTCGATGCACGGACCGCAACTTCTTCGACCGGATCGACGGCGGAGCCGCGTAGCGGGCGCGAAAATCGCGCCGCTGGTACTGCCAGCGGCCCTGTTCGACACAACTGACCGGGAGCGTGAAACGGCTGCGGGCGGCGACCAGGACGGTGACGTTCACCACGCGGTTCTGCTTGGCGCCAACGAGAATCTCGCCCTCGGGGATGAGGATTGGCAGAGGGCCGCTGTTGGTCACGGCCAGACGGGGTACATCGCCATTCTCGCTGAGCTCCTCGACCCGGGCGGTGCCCGCCTCGATCGCCGGCTCGAGGAGCGTGTAGGACGGCTCGCCGGGATCGGGCCAGACGAGCGGAAAGATCGTCAGGCTCTCGTGACGCAGAGGGGCGCCAATCTGGACGACGCCGGCCAACTCATGGAGCCGGGCCATGCCTTGGATCGACTGGCCAACCCGCCGCTCCCGGGCCATCTCGGGGAGCATCGCCAGCAGCATCCGGCTCTCGGGCAGGAGCGGCTGGCGGGCAAGCGGCCAGAGGCCCTCGATCAGCCCGTCGATCAGCCTGGCATCGGCGTAATGGATTGCGTCCTCATAACTTCGGCGAACCACCTGATGCAGGACGTCGAGCTTGGTGCGGACCTCGCGCCGGGAAATCAGCTGCTTGCCCGACGGGCTGAGGAAGACGGCCAGCCTGACGGGCAGGCTGCCGCGGCGTCCGGCCGACGGAGAGGCACTCTGCGGCAGATACCCCTCGATGCGGACCCGGCCCGAGTCGACCAGCGGCGCCAGCCAGGCGGCGACCTGGCGGGGCAGGTGCCCGACGGGCTGACGATGGACGTTGGCGACGCGAATCGAGCAGGGGTCGTGCCGGTTGTCCGGCTCGCGTTCGAAATTGGCCTGCTCGCCGGGGCCGACGGTGGCGTCGTAACACTGCATTCCGGCGATCCAGGTCTCGATTTCGCCCAGAAGCTGCTCGGCGGGCAGTTCGGCGGGGTGTTTGGTCTGCATGGCGGTCTCCGCGGGTGGCTGCATCCTGGTGGTTTTCGCGCCGGATTCCGTTCCCCCGTCAAGATTAGCGGCCCACCCGGCCAGATCCTGTCCCACCCCCCGGAGGAATTTCGGGAAGAGCGTCGGCGCGGGTGCGGCAATCGACAGGAACGGGCGTTCCGCAAGCCATCGCGTGAGACGATTCGAAAGCTGATCGGGCGGCCCGACCTGGCGCTGCTCGACGCCGAAAAGGACGGCCTCACGGGCGATCCGGCGAAGCCGCCGCCGCAGCGGGCTGGCGACCTGATCCTCCCCCCCTTGCCTCGTGCGGCCGGGCCCACAGCTTGTCGAACGTCCCGGGCAGCTCGTTCGCGGTAGTCCCGGCCGGCCGCTGCCAGAGTCTCGACAGCATCCTCCCGGCCGATGCCCTGCTGGCGGCGTTGCCGCCCGTGCCGGAGCCTTGCCGCTCTTCTCTCTTTTCACGCCGGCGGCCATCGAGCAGAATGGCAATCACGCGGGTGGTTCGCATGCCATCGCGTGTTGCCGAGGGAAGAACTCGTTTTGGACAGTGCAGCCGGCCGTCGTGGGTCTTGCGGCCCGGCTGTTGCGGGAGGTGTTCGATGTTCAGCAATCCGTACATGATGATCGCCGCGGCGGTGCTGGCAACAGTCTCCTCCGCGCGCGCCGAGAGCCCCCAGAGGCTGGCCGCCGGATGGCGGCACAGCGTGGTCGTGGATGAGCGCGGCGGCGTCTGGAGCTGGGGAGAAAACCGCCTCGGCCAACTCGGCGACGGCAGTTTCAACGCCAGTCCTCTCCCGGTTGCCGTCCGCGGCCCCGGCGGAGAAGGGCGCCTGGCCGATGTGGTCGCCGTCTCGGCCGGCACGCACCATACCCTGGCCATTCTCCGCGACGGCACCGTCTGGGCGTGGGGCAACAACGCCTTCGGCCAGTTGGGCAACGGGGCCTGGGGACTCCAAGCACACAGCAATCTGCCCGTCCCGGTGCTCGGCCCCGCGGGCAAAGGAGTCCTCCGCGGCGCGGTCGCCGTGGCCGCCGGCTGGGACCATTCAGTCGCGATCCTACAGGACGGCACCGTCTGGGCGTGGGGCAGTTCGTGTCACGGGCAGTTGGGCGACGGCGTCCGCGACAGCAACCGCTGGAGCACCCATCCGGTGCAAGTCCTGGGCCTCGGCGGCCAGGGGCGGCTCCAGCGCGTCGGCGCGGTGGCCTGTGGGATTCATCACACCATTGCACTGCTCGACGACGGCACGGTCTGCGCCTGGGGCGGCAACTGGGAAGGCCAGTTGGGCGTCGGCGCGCGGCGGCAATCGGGCCGGCCCGAGACCCGGCACTCTCCCACGGCGGTTCAGGTCCTGGGGATCGGCGGAGACGGCATCCTCCGACAGGTCAAAGCGATCGCCGCCGGAGTCTTTCACAATCTCGCGGTGCTTGAAGACGGCACCGCGGTGGCCTGGGGATACAACGGCGGCGGCCAACTCGGCGAGGGGACTCGGGCGAACTTCTGGGAAGGCAATGCCAATGTGCGGCAGGTGCCGGCCCCCGTCCGCGTCGTGGGCCCTGACGGCCAGGCGGCGCTGGAGAAAGTCGCCGCGGTCGCCGCGGGCTACGAGATCAGTTGGGCACGGATCGACGACGGTACGCTCCGGTCCTGGGGATGGAACGTGTTTGGCGAACTGGGCGCCGGTCTGCCGTTGGGAGTCAATCGCGACCGGCCCCAGTTGATCCGCCGCGGCGACGGCGGCGACGGCGAGGGGGGCGACCAGCCGCTGCTCGGCGACATTGTCGAGTTCGCCGGCGGCGTCCGCCACGCCCTGGCGCGGGATGCCAAAGGACGCATCTGGGCTTGGGGACACAACGGCTTCGGGCAACTCGCACTCGCCGACCTGATGGACCGGACCTTCCCGGTGCAGGTGCCCGAGTTCTCCGAGTCGCCCGCCAAACCGCCGCAAACCAGGCCGGCCGGCAAGCCGCGGCGGCGGACTCTCCACGACCAGCTCCCCGGCGATGCCCGCCGGTTCAACGTTCGCGACTACGGGGCCACCGGCGACGGCGTCCACCTCGACATGCCGGCGATCCAGGCGGCCGTCGACGCCGCCTGCGCGGCGGGCGGCGGGATCGTGCTCCTGCCGCCGGGCGTCTACCGCACGGGCACGGTGCGGCTGAACAGCGGAGTCCAGCTGCACCTCGACGAAGGAGCGACGATCCTGGGGAGCACCAATCGCACGCACTATCCCCAGCAGGGGCTGATCTATGCCGACGGCGCCCGCAACATCGCCGTCACCGGCCCGGGCGTGATCGACGGCCAGGGGCAGGCGTTCACCTCTCGGGCATGGCGCGTCCAGATTCTCTACCTGAACGATTGCGACGGGGTGAACGTCTGCGACGTGACCACCCGCAACTCCGGCTCCTGGACCCAGCACTACATCCGCTGCCGGAATCTCAGCATCCGCGGCGCCACGGTCAACAGCCCCCGCCCCGGCCGCAACAACGACGGCATCGACCTGTCCGGATGCGAAGACGTCCTGATCGAAGATTGCACGGTGATCTCCGACGACGACGCGATCGTGGTCAAGAGCCAGTCGTCCGACCGGGTGAACCGCAACTACCGGGTGCTCAACAACCGGGTCTTCACCTATCGCGGCGCAATTAAACTCGGCACGGAGACCCGTGCGCCCTACGCGAATCTCGTCGTCCGCAACCTCGAAGGTTGGGGTCCCAAGGCGATCGAAATCTACTCGGTCGACGGCACGGAGCTGGAAAACGTGGAGATCGAGGGCGTGCGGGCGCACGACGCGCAGGCCGCCATCCTGATCCGCCTCGGCGCGAGGCTGCGCCCCCACTACTTCCAGCAGGGCGAACCGATCGCGCCCGGCTCGCTCCGCGGCGTGCGGATCAAGGACGTCCAGGTCGAGTTGTCCGACAAGTCGTACCGCGAAATCCTCCTGGAGCACGGCATCGACAACGCCGGCGTCGCCGATTGCCGGCGCTACCCGCCGCGCGCGGGCTTCATCTCGGGGCTGCCCGAGCACCGCATCGAGGACGTGCGGATCGAGAACGTGTCGATCCGCCACCCCGGCGGCGGGCGGGAGACCGACGTCTTTCGATCCGTGCCCGAGCGGCCCGACGCCTACCCGTCGTCCTCCATCTTCGGCCAACTCCCCGCCTACGGGCTCTATTGCCGGCATGCCGACGGGATTCAGCTTCGCAACGTCACGATCCGCACGGAGAACGCCGACCCGCGGCCGATGCTCGTCTGCGACGACGTCAAGAATCTCCTGGTGGACCGCATGAACGCGACGGCGGCATCGCCGCGTTTCCCCGTGATCTGGCTGATCGGCGTCGACGATGCGGTGATCGAGAACTGCACCGCGCCGCAAGGCGCCGAGGTCTTCGTGGCCGCCACGGGAACGGCGCCGGCGCTGGATCGCATTCGACTCCAGGCGAACGACACCCGCCACGCGGCAACCCCGCTGCGGCGGCTCGCCCCCGGCGAGTTGATTGCGTCGGGCCTTCCCCTGTTCCGCGAAACGTCGCCCGGCCTGGTGGTCATGGAAGCGGACCAGTTGTGGCTCGTCGAGCCGATGGCCGTGCAGACCGACGCCGAGCGGCCTTCCGACCGGCATATCGCCGTCGCGACTCCCGGCAGCCGCGAACAGGGAGGCGCCTATGGCCGTTTCGAGATTTCGACCCCCGGCGAGTACGTCCTCTGGGCCCGCACGTTCGGCCCCTCGGCCGAGTCGGACAGCTTCTACGTCTCGATCGACGGCGGGCCACCGTCGCTCAGCGATCTCGATCAGCTCGGGGCATGGCACTGGACCGCCGTCCGCAACCGTATCGAGGGCAAGTCGGCCGGGCGGGCCAGAACCGTGGTTCCCCTCGAAGCCGGCCGGCACACGATCCAGATTCGCAATCGGGAAAGCGGCACGCGGATCGCAAAAGTCGTGATCGTACGGAAGGACCTGCCTTTCGACCCCGAGCGCGATTTGTCCTCGCCCTCGTGGCAATGATCGCGGCCTTCGTCCGTTGGCATCCTCTAAGGAATTGCCCTGCTTGCAGCCGCGTGGCTGGCGCCCGCTATGGCGCTGGCCCACTGCGATGGGATGGATGGGGCGGTGGTCAAGGCGGCCCAGAAAGCGCTGGCGGAGGGGGACGTCAACCTCGTGCTGATCTGGGTGCAGCCCGACGATGAGGCTGCCATCAAGACGGCCTTCCAGAAGACCCTGGCCGTCAGGAAACTCGGCCCCGAAGCGAGGGAGTTGGCCGATATGTATCTCTTCGAGCGGATGCTTTGCCGGCCGGACGCGCTTATGTTGAAGCGTATGCCGCCTTCATGCACGCGGCAGAGGGAGTCCATGAAGGCGAGCACGGCGATGTGGACCACCAGTATCATCAAAAGGAGGCCTAAGATGAAGCCCACGGACATCCTGATGAGCGAGCACCGGGTCATCGAACAGGTGCTTGACTGCCTGGAAAAGATCCTGGCGCAATGCACGTCCGAGAACAAGCTGGACACGGCATCGGCAAAGCAGGCCATCGAGTTCTTTCGCGGCTTTGCCGATCACTGCCATCACGGCAAGGAAGAGGCGCAACTCTTCCCGGTGATGGAGACCAGCGGATTCTCCGGCGACTGTAGCCCGGTGGTGGTCATGCTCCGCGAGCACGAGCTTGGTCGCCTCTATATTCAAGGCATGGACGCCACCATTGGGCCGGCTGCGGCGGGCGATGCTGAGACACCGCGCGTGGTGGACGATGCGGGCCGTGCCGCGGCCGGCGGTCAATCCCCTTGCGGCCAGCCCTGCTCGCCGACCAGGCGAACGAATCGGCAGGGGGTCCGACGGGTTTTCAAGAGCCGATCCCCCTGGCGACGAACGGCCAGGAGAAACTGGGTATCGTCCTCGCCAACCGGTATCACGAGAATCCCGCCGTCGGCCAGTTGGTCCGTCAAAGCGCGGGGAATCTCCGGGGCGCCGGCCGTGACGAGAATCCGGTCGTAGGGCGCGGCTTGCGGGTAACCCAGCGTGCCGTCGCCGACGATCAGCGTGATGTTTGCATGGCCCAGTTCGCCGAGGGCCT
>JAAYCB010000404.1 GCA_012744395.1 Pirellulaceae bacterium | reverse complement strand
GGACGATCGCCGCTTTCTCCTACCGCCGGTCGCGGGGCTTGCCAATCATCCACCCCGACCCGGCCTTGCGCTACTGCGCCAACTTCCTGCACATGATGTTCTCCGTCCCCTACCGGCACTACGTCATCGACCCGGAGATCGAAGACGCCTTGAACCTGATTTTCATCCTCCACGCCGACCACGAACAGAATTGCAGCACGGCCACGGTGCGAACCGTCGGCTCGGCCCGAGCAAACCTGTTCGCCTCCTGCGCGGCCGGCGTCTGCGCCCTCTGGGGGCCCCTGCACGGCGGCGCAAACGTGGAAGTCGTGCGGATGCTCGAGGAAGTCGCCGCCGGCGGCCTCCAACCGGAAGAGTGTATCCGCATGGCCAAGGACAAGCAGTCGGAATTTCGGCTCTATGGTTTCGGCCACCGGGTGTACAAGAACTACGATCCGCGGGCGAAAATCCTCCGCGATGCCTGCGACCGCGTGTTCGCCCGCATCCAGGTCCGCGATCCCCTGCTCGACATTGCGCGGAAACTCGAAGAGTTGGCGCTTGCCGATCCGTACTTCGTTGACCGAAAGCTCTATCCGAACGTCGATTTCTACAGCGGGATCCTGCTCCGCGCGATGGGCATCCCGACGAACATGTTCACCGTCTGCTTCGCCATCGGCCGGCTGCCCGGCTGGATTGCCCACTGGAAGGAGCAGCACAACGACCCCGCCAGCCGGATCATCCGCCCGCGGCAGGTCTACATCGGCGCCAAGCAGACCGACTACGCTCCGATGAACGAGCGATGAGTCTCCGAAACGGGCATCGGCGGGCGCCTGCCCGATCGCCGTGCCGGCGTGGCCCTTTTCGTCTGAAGATGCCGGCCCACTGCCCTCGCGATGGCGGCCCGCAAGCCCGGCTCGCGCTGCGGCCCGGTGGGGTTGACAAGCGGGCCTGCGCGGTAGAATGACCATAGGGCCAGCCGGGGGGGACTTGCCCGCGCGCCGGCCCGGAGTCCCCATCACGGTTCGTCCTGGGGAGAGCAAGTCATGAGGGCCTGGTCGAAATCGCTGCCGGCGTGCGCAGTCTGCGCTGTTGCCGCGGGCGTTGTCGCGTTCCTGTGGGTCGTGCCCCTCTTCTCCCGCTGGTCGGCCGGTTGGTCGCAGGAGCCGCCGTCGGCGATCGCCCCCCCGGTCGCCACCGCTCCCGCTGACCCGGCGGCGGACTATACGGTTGCCTGGCAGGACGAACCCCGCGAGTTCACCGAAGCTCGCCGGCGGATGATCCGCCAAGAGATGGCCGCCCGCGACATCGACGATCCGGTCGTGCTTCGCGCGATCGGCCGGGTCCCGCGCCAGCAGTTCGTGCCCGCCGAACTCCGCCAGGCCGCCTATGCCGACCAGCCGTTGCCGATTGGCGAGGGGCAGACGATCTCGCAGCCCTATATCGTCGCGCTGATGACGCAACTGGCCGGCGCCAAGCCGGGAGGCCGCGCCTTGGACATCGGAACCGGCTCGGGCTACCAGGCCGCCGTCCTGGCGGAAATCTGCCAGGAAGTCTACAGCATCGAGATCCTCGAGCCCTTGGCCAACCAGGCCAAGAAACTCCTCGCCAGCCTCGGCTACAAAAACATCACCGTCCGGCACGGCGACGGCTATCGCGGCTGGGAGGAAAATGCGCCCTTCGACGTGATCATCGTCGCCGCCGCCGCCGGCCATGTCCCCCAACCGCTCGTCGACCAGTTGGCCAAGGGAGGCAAGCTCGTGATTCCGGTCGGCCAGTGGCGTCAGGAATTGCTGGTGATCGAGCGGGATCAAGAAGGCAAGGTCCATCGCCGCAGCGGGATTCCGGTCCGCTTCGTCCCCATGACCGGCGAGGTGGAGAAGACCGGCGCCGCCCGCGGCCGATAGCCGCGTTCGGCGAGAAAGCCTTCCTGCCCGGCCGCGGTCCGACTCGAGACGCCCGCCTTCCGCCAACGCGGCGCAGGCCGGCATTCATTTCGCGCACGCCGTGCGCGGCCGGGTGGTGGAGCCCGGAATCAGCCTGCCCGGCTCCGCCCAGGCGGCGCCGGCGCCGCCTGGGCATGGCAGTTGCTCCGCCAACCGGATAGAATCTCGTTTGTCCTTGAACCCGCTCGCGCCGGCTTCTGGTGGAGAATTGCCCTATGCAAGCCCTCTGCAAACGGCCACCGCATCCTCGCCCACCGGGGCGTCCGCGAGTTTCATCCGCCCGGGCTTCCGCCTTTGCCTTGGCCGCGATTTGGGCCTTCGCCGCCGATGCCAGTCCCGGGGCGGAGACGGCGGCCGGCTCCATGACGGCCCTCGTCCAGGCCGATTGGATTGAACAGGACCGGCGACTGGTCCTGCCTCCGCGCCCGATTGAACCTGCTCCGACCGCCGCTGCCGGCACGGTGGCAACCCATGAAGACGCCGCCGGCGGATGCGATGGGCGGAAGACGGGGCGGTTCGGCTTCCACACCGCCAGTGGAGAGCAGGATCCGTGGTGGCAGGTCGATCTGGGCCGGCCGGTTCCGCTCGATCGGGTTGTCATCTACAACCGCACGGACGCGCCGCCCGAGCGAACCGCCAGAATCCAGGTCCAAGTCGCCCGCGAACCCGGCGCGGCCAGCTTCAAGACCGTCTACGAGCACAACGGCAAGGTCTTTTATGGTTCCCGGGAGAGCCAGCCGCTGACCGTCGATTTCAGCAAGGCAGGCGTCACCGCGCG
>JAAYCB010000045.1 GCA_012744395.1 Pirellulaceae bacterium | reverse complement strand
TCTCTGACTTGGTACTGTTCGTCCGTGAGATTGGATGGGTCCGGATGAAATTCAGCTTGAGTGTCTTCGCGTTTAATGAGTGTGTCCGCGCCGAAGAGGTCGGCCAGGGTGTTCCATCCCAGCGAGTCCCAGACCTTGGTTGTGCCGTACGTGTCGTACAACTCATCCAAGAACGCCTCCGGCATCCGAACCGGTCGAAAATCTATGAGATCGTAGGGGCTCCCGCCCCGAGATATATGGTCATGCACCGTTTCACGGACGCTCGCCTGCTCTGGGCTAAGCGACAAGTTGCTCTCGTCAACCAAGGGTTGTGGAACATTCGGAGTGTCCGGGCGATTGAGCCAATCGCCGTTGCCAAACATGGCGACCAACGTCCGACCGCCCAGCGACGTCCAGACCGTGCCAGGACCGTACGTGTCGTACAACTCATCCAAGAACGCCTCCGGCATCAGCACGGGCTGGAAACCCTCCAATTCGCCGATCGTGCCGCCGCGGGACAGCAGGGCGTGCAGATCTTCTCGGACCTGTGCCTGCTCGGCAGTGAGCGTGTCAGCGCAAGGCGTGGTTTGCCCGCTCATCGCGGACGCCGCCAGGACGGAAACGGCCGGGTCGGGACCCAGCGCGTCCAGCCCGCCAGCCGGCGAGACCGACAAGAGCGCTCGCACCTCGAGGGGCTCGAATTGCACGCGGCGTCCCTTTGATCCACGCTTCGTTCGCCCACGCGCCCACAATTCAGCCGCCAAAGTAACCACTCGCATCGGTGTCTCCTTGTTCGCTGGCAATTGCAATCATTAGTATGTCCCATCAACAGCGAGGTGTCAAATATGTACATTGAAGGGACAAAAAAAGCGTCAGCTCGCCGGCCCTCTCCTTGATTAGGCCGGCGCTCGGCGGATATGTCACAAAGAATTCCGAAAAAAATCCCTCAGCTTGTCCGGCGGTCTTGGCTGCCGCCAGGCGATCTGCTCGACCGGCGTCAGCGAAACCGGCGAATCCAGCCCCAGAGAGGGGCAAGCCCCAGCCCGGCCGTAGCAAAAGGGGCCACCCACATAACAAAAGGGGCCACCCACATAATTCGGCCTGTTCGCGGAATCTCCACAAAGAGCGGGTCGGTACGCGCGGTTTTTGCAGCGATCTCCACACCCCCAGTTTTAATGAGTGCTCAATATTGGGGGGCGTCTGGCAGGCGCGCATATGGGCATCGATCCCGCAAGGTCCAGCCAGCAGGCTCACAATCCACACGATCCGCCCTGGGGGGCGCGGCTGAATAGAGGTTTTCCGGGCCGTTGGCAATTCCATGGGTGGCCCCTTTCACTCCCTTTCACTGGCCCCATTCCATGGGTGGCCCCTTTCACTTTGGTAATTCCATGGGTGGCCCCTTTCACGTTGGCAATTCCATGGGTGGCCCCTTTCACGTCACGGCAGCGCGCCCCACCAGGGTTCCCAAGCGGGAGCTTGGGAACCAGGGGAGCTTGGGAACCAGGCGCAACGGGGTGGTATAATGGCCGTATTCGGCTCCACGGCTCCCCGTCTGATTCGCCTTCTATTGCGCAATGACACCCGCCAACTGCCCTGACGAATGCCCGCCGCGAAGGAGCGCTCCGCCGGCGGTCTTGCGCCCGTCGAGCCCTCGGATTCGCGTTCTCCTGGCCGCGGCCGGATGGCCGAGCGGGATTCTGGAGGTTGGCTCCTGGGCGGCGAGGAGCGGCCTGGCCGACGTGGTGATCTTCCAGATTGGCCGGGGCCTTGCGCCGGCGTCCGAGCCGGTCGCCGGCGGCGGCCCTGCGCCCGAGAACGCGTCTGACCGGATCGCCGGCCTGGTTGAGAAGCTTGTCGAGTTCCAACCGCACGTGGTCGGGTTTCGCGTCGAGGGCGAGCCCTTCGAACCGATCCAAGACTGGATTGGCGCGGTGCGGCGGTTCTCCAACGCGGAGATCGTTCTCGGAGGCCCAACGGCCACAAGCCATCCGGCGGGCGTGCTCGAGTGGTCCGGCGTCGACTACGTGTTTGCCGGGGAGGCTGAAGAGACGTTCACCCAATTCTTGAGTCTTGCCCGGAAACATCATTCGCGCGACTGTTTGCCGGAGATTCCCGGCATCGCTTATCGCTACGGCGGTCGGACTTGCTTCAACACGCTGCCGGCCGACGGCTATGGGCGATCGGTGGTCGAAGCGGGCGGCGGGCGGCCGGAGGTCCCGATCGGCTGCCTCCGCAGCGCGGTTCGCCCGGCGGTCTCCGCCGACCTGCTCGCCGCCAATCGGCTCGACTGGTCGCTGCTGGAAGGCTTCGAGCAACCGCTGGAGAGCCTGTATTTCACCGCCGGGCGGGGCTGCCCGGGCGAGTGCAGCTTCTGCGGCCAACTCCACGGCGCGCGGGTCCGCGTCAAACCGGCCTCCCAATTGCTGGAGGAGATCGAGGCGGCCGACCGCTGCGTGGCCGAGGGCCGGCTGCATGTCACCCGCTGGAAGCTGTTCGCCCACGTGGAAGACCCGCGGTGGCAGGCGCGCGATGCAGCCTGGGCGGCCGTCTACGACGAAGATTTCTTCCTGGACCGGTCTCGGGCAGTCGAGTTTTTTGAACTCTGGGACAACAGTCCCCTGAAGGATCGCTACCGGCTCAGCTTCCAGACGAATCCCCGCTCGCTGCTCGCCGGCGGCGCCCCTTGCCCCGAGTTGTTCGGCTGGATCGATCGGGCAAAGCCGATGGTCCAACTCGGCGCCGAGTCGTTCCATCCCGGCCTGCTCGCCCGCTGGCGCAAGCGGCACGACCTCGAACAACTAAGCGCCGTGCTCGACGCCCTCGACGCGACACGGCAGGACTACACGGTGTTTCAGCTCCTGACCGACTACGAGTCGACCGCCGAGGAGTTGATCGAAGCCTTGCGGCGATTGATCCTGGCGGCGCTGGCGCGCCCGCGGATGCGGATCGCTTCGAGCCCGCTGGCGATTCCACTTTACGAGTCCGACATGCGGCGGGAGCTGGAATTCAGCGGGCGTCTGCCCGGCGAGCGGATTGTCGACTGGCGCGACTACGAGCGGCCCCATCCGAAGTGGATGGACCCAGTGGCGGCCGAACTGGCCGATCTGGCGGACTCGCACCTCGACTGGGCGATCAACCCGGAAACGCGCGACGCGGCGCTGATCGAGACCATGGCCGCCGTGGTCGAGCATCTCGAGCGGGCCGGGGCAGGCCGCTTCGACGCGCTGCTTGCCCAGGCTCGATCCGCCGCGGCCGAAATCGCCGAAGCGCGGTTCCCGTTTCGCCGCTGAGTAGCACGGAATTCACGGCGTTGTCTCTGTCTGCCGGCGGCACGCGGATCACCGGCCATTGCGCCGCCGCGTCGGTCCAGGATGAGAAGCTTGCCTGGACATTTGTCGAAGCGGACCCGGTCTCGGCTGCCGCCGCGCCGAGCGGCGATCGGGGGCCGGGCGGCGATTGACCGGTGGACCGGCGAACATTAGGCTGAAAAGCAAGGGGGGAAACCGGGTCTTTTTCTCAACCGGCCGCGATGTCGATCCGCTTCCAGTGCCCTGACTGCCAGAAGCCGTTCCGTGTTGCCGCCGAACTCGGCGGCAAGACATTCAAATGTACCGGTTGCGGGAAGATCGCCCGTGTCCCTCCGGCGGCCGGGTTCGCGGCCGGCCGCGGCGCCAAGACGGGAGGCCAAGGCTGGTACATTCGCTCGGAAGACGGCCAGCAGCTTGGGCCGGTCAGCAAGGAGCAATTAGACAACCTGGCCACCAAGGGGCGCCTCGGTTTCTGCCAGGTGCGGCGGCAGGATTGGCAAAGCTGGCAATGGGCCGACGACGTCTACCCCGATCTGCCGGTCGACCGGAATCGCCAATCCTCGGATTTGCCGTGCGAGGCGGAGGGCGCGGGTCCGAAGCCGCAGTTTGCCCGCCTGGTCACCTGCCCCGACTGCGGCAACAAGGTGTCGCGGCGGGCCGCGAAGTGTCCCCATTGCGGATGCCCGGCGGCGGCGCTCGCCGGCGAGCGATCCGCCGCGGGCGCGCCGGCGGTCGCTGCTCCGCCCGCCGCCGGCGGCCCGGAACAGCCCGCGGCATCGGGCGGGCACTCTTGGCGATTCTGGGCGTTTTTAGCAGGCGCGATGCTCTTGGTCGCGACGATCATCGCCACCCCGCTGGTCATCGGGTGGCAAGTGCGGCCCGCGGCCGAGCACAGGACCGCCGGTCTGGCGCCGGTGGTTGAAGAAGCCTTGCCCGCCGAACCGTCCGAAGAGCTGCTCTCGCCGGAGGAAGAGACGGCGTGCATCGACCAGGCCGCCGGAGAGATGGCTCGGCGGATCGACGCCGTTCAGAGCCGCGCTGCGCTGGCAACGTCGCTTCTCGGATCATCGCTCAAGGGGCTCCAGATGCTCGAAGCGCTGGCCGGGGGCGACCTCAGCGCGATTCCCGACTCGACCGGCACGGTCCCAGGCGGCGGCGTGGAACCATACGAATCGCAATTCGAGGCGCTCTTCGCCGAGTGCCGTGACGATCTGCGCAAGAACGTCAAGCGGGGCGCCTGCACAAAGAGCGAGGTCTGGCAAACGGCGGAAGCCTGGGCTCTTGGTAAGCGGCGTGCCATGGACCAGGCACTGATCGAGAGAATCCCGCGTCAACCGGGCTTGCGGGAGCGACCAGTAGGGAAGTGACTGCACAACGGGTGCGGAACGTCACGCCTCCGGGGAAGAGCGCGAAATTTGGCGAGTGCTCCGCGGCTCGACTCCGATCAGGTGACTTCGATGCAGTTCGTCAGGCCGGCGTCGCCGGAGAGAACCATGGCGGCGTGTTGGGCAACCTGCTTGGTGTAGTAGGTGCTGCATCGGCCCGTCAAAAGGACCTCGTCGTCGTGAATCTCCACCCGCAGATTGCGCACCCCGCCGCCGGTTTCCCGGCTGACCGCTCTCTCGATCGAAGCCGCCAATCGCTCTGCTTCCCGTTGCGATTCAGGAATCGGATGATCGTCGTGGCAGTCGCACGGCTCCACCATGCCGAGGCCGTACCAAGAGTCTGCCATGGCTCCCTCCTTGCCCGCCGCTCTTGCCGGGCAATCATTGCCGTTGCGGTCGGTTGTTTTGGGAACCTCCTGTTCCTTCTCCTTTTTCGGGTGGCTGTCCCTCCGCTGAATGCATGCCGGCCATCCGCTAGAGACAACCAGACACAACTGATGCCTATCGAACGAGCCTCAAAACTCGAAGTCGGGAACGCTCATCGCGACGGCCTGCCAACGCCCTGCCGAAATCAGGGGAAATCCTGAACCTGATTCCCGTGCACGCGAATCGCGTTGACCAGGTCGATATCCTCTCCGTTGCAGAGTGCCCGCACGGCCTCTTGCGCAAGTTGCTTGTGGTAAAAGCTCGAAACAGCCCCGGACAGCACCAATCCGCCGTCGAGCGGTTCGACGCGCAACTCCCTCAACTCACAGATCGGGCTACCAGCGAGAGCCAGCTGCGCTCTCGGCTGAATATCCTCTGCCGAACGTTCGGCCATTTCTACTCCGTGCCTTCCATGGTAATTCACCTGGCCCGTGGTGGCTTTCGTCGCTCGGCGCGCAATAAATTCGGACGGGAAAAAATCAAGAGTCGCAACATCCAGGTTGCCGATTGCTGTCCGCTTGAAGAGAATTCCTCCGCTAGCCGAATCCGCTAGGAAAACGCAACGAGAAATCACCGTCCGAGAGTCTACTACTTCCGCCCGGGGCAAGTCAAGCCCTGACGTCCTTGACGTCCCCCAAAGGCAGGGTGCTTCCTGCGTGGGGCCTGAAGCGACGACGCGGCAGCGGCTCACCCGCAGCCTGGCCACGACATCGCGATCGCACCACCAAGTGGTGGTGGGCATCCGCCAACTCAGCCCAGTTTGCCCGCTCTCTTCAGGTACATGAGGACTTCATCGGCCAACTGCTCCGCGGTCTTGTTCGCCGCGTCGAGCCGCAGCTCCGGTTCTTCGGGGGCTTCGTAGGGGTCGTCGATTCCCGTGAATCCCTTCAGCTCTCCGGCACGGGCTTTCTTGTAGAGCCCCTTGGGATCGCGTTTTTCGCAGATTTCGATGGGGGCGTCGACGAAGATCTCGATGAAGTCTCCATCGGCCAGGGACTGGCGAACGCGATTCCGGTCCACGCGGTAAGGGCTGATGAAGGCCGTGATGGCGATCGCGCCGGATTCGCAAAACAGCTTGGCGACGGTTCCGATCCGCCGGATATTCTCCTCGCGATCCTGCGCGGAGAAGCCCAGGCCGAAACGCTGGGCAAAGACCTCGCCGTGGCGGTCTTTGAGCATCCCGGGGCCGGCGTTCAGCCCGTGGCGGATGTTGTCGCCGTCGAGAACGAAGCTCCGCTTGCCCAGGGCGTGCAGCCGGTGGTCCACCAGGTTGGCGATCGTGCTCTTTCCGCAGGCGCTCAACCCGGTGAGCCAGACAACGCAGCCCTTGTGCCCGTTGAGCTGTTCGCGCTCCTCGCGCGTTACGGCGTGTTCGTGCCAATGAACCTGAACGTTGGGATCGTGAGCCATCGTGTCGTCCACTCCAAAATCTAAAACGTCGTCTGGTATACCTGGTCGAGGGGGGCCGCGGTGAATCTTGCATGATAAGCTTAATCGTTCGGCACTGGCAATGCCCCGCCGGGCCCCAGTTGCGGGGTGCGGGCACTTTGGGGTCGCCAGTCCGCCAAACGGTCGATATAATCTTCTCGCCAGCCAGGAATTGGCGGGACCACCCCAGGGAACAGTCGGTAGGTAGGGTTTAGTTATTATGAGTCGAACGGAACTGGCAATCGAGGCTTCTTCTGAACTCGGTATCGCAACGGGACTTACGGCGGAAACGCTGTTCGAGAAGTGCAATGCCCTGGCACGCAATATCTGGTGGAGCTGGCAGCCCGAGGTGATCAACCTGTTTCGCGACCTCGATCCGATCCGCTGGCGGCAGTTGGACCACAACCCGATCGCACTGTTGAGCGAGTTCACCCCCGAGCGGCTGGAGATGCGGGCGGCGGAGCTTGTCCTTTTCAGCCGCATCAACCATGCCTACCGGCGGCTGAAGGAGTACCAGACCCAGCGCGCGGGCTGGGCCAAGACCCACACCGGTGTGCTCGGCTCGAAGCCGGTCGCTTATTTTTCGCTGGAATTCGGCGTTCACGAATCGATTCCGATCTATTCGGGCGGCCTGGGAGTCCTCTCGGGAGACCACATCAAGAGCGCCAGCGGGCTCGGCGTGCCCCTGGTGGCGATCGGCCTGTTCTACGACCAGGGCTACTTCAAGCAGCGCCTGGATGAAACCGGCTGGCAGCAAGAAGAGTACATCGACACAAAGGTCGAAAACCTGCCGATGGAGCCCGCCCGCGGTCCCGACGGAAAGCCGATCTCGATCGAGATCGCCACCCGCACCGGACGACTCCTGGCGAAGGTCCACCTGATGCGCGTCGGCCGGGTGCGGCTCTACCTGCTCGACTCCGATGTCAAGGGCAACAGCCCGGAAGACCGCGAGCTGACCAGCCGCCTCTACGGGGGCGACAACCGCACGCGGATCCGGCAAGAGCTGGTCGCCGGCGTCGGGGGCGTCCGCGCCCTGAAGGCCCTGGGCATCTCGCCGGGCGTTTACCACCTCAACGAAGGGCACAGCGCGTTTGCCACCCTGGAGGCGATTCGCGAGCGGATGAAGGACGACGGGATGACCTTCGACGACGCCCTCCGCGACGTGGCCCAACACACCGTGTTCACGACCCATACGCCCGTGCCCGCCGGCCATGACCGCTTCGACGGCGGGCTGATCGAAGAGCACCTCGGGCCCTTGCGCGACGAGTTGGGAATCTCCTTCGAGCAGTTGATGGGCCTGGGGCGCGTGGAACCGAAGAACGATCACGAACCGTTCTGCATGACGGTCCTCGGGCTGAAGCTCTCCCGCCGCGCCAACGCCGTCAGCGGCCTGCACGGCCACGTCTCGCGGCGGATGTGGGCGCACCTCTGGCCCTGGCGCGTCGAGGAGGAAATCCCCATCGGCCACATCACCAACGGCGTGCACGTCCCCAGTTGGCTGGCCTGGCAGATGCAGCAGCTCTACGACCGCCACTTCGCCCCCGACTGGTTCAGCCGCATGGGCAACCCCGAGGCCTGGCAGGCGATCCACGACGTCGATCCGGGCGAGTTGTGGGAAACGCACCACACGCTCAAGAACCTCCTCTTGTCCTTCGTCCGCCGCCGGGTCAGCCGCCAGTGCCGTCGCCGCGGCGAGAGCGAGGAGGCCGTCGAGGCCGCCCGAAACATGCTCGACCCGAACATCCTCACGATCGGGTTCGCCCGGCGATTCGCCACCTACAAGCGGGCCGACCTGATCCTCCACGACCTCGATCTGCTCGACCGGATCGTCAACGACCCGAAGCGCCCGATGCAGATCATCTTCGCCGGCAAGGCCCACCCCGCCGACCAGCCCGGCAAGGAGCTGATCAAGCGGATCGCCAACTTGCGGCACGATCCGCGGTTCGCCAACCGGATCGCCTTCATCGAAGACTACGACATCAACGTCTGCCGCCACCTGATCCAGGGCGTCGACGTCTGGCTCAACTCCCCGCGGCGGCCGCTGGAAGCCTCGGGAACGAGCGGCCAGAAGGCCGTCCTCAACGGGGCCCTCAACCTGTCGATCCTCGACGGGTGGTGGGCCGAAGGCTACGACGGCTACAACGGGTTCGCAATCGGCAAGGGCCGGAGCCACGTCGACTGGTCGATCACCGACCGCCGCGACGCGGAATACCTGATGGAGACTCTCCAGGAAGAGGTGATCCCGCTCTACTACGATCGCGACATCGACGGCCTGCCCCGCTACTGGATCAAGCGGATGATGAACTCGATCAGCACGCTCGGCTGGCGATTCAGCTCCGACCGGATGGTGGCCGACTACGTGCAGCACGCCTACCTGCCGGCGGCCGGCGGCACGAGCTGCGACATGAACTTCCGCTGACGCTCCTCGTCGGGTGGTCCAGAGCGGGCGATTGCCTGTACGCCTCGCAGCGCCAATTGTGCCGGCGATTTTTGCCTACGTGCGAATTGCCATGGCCGGAGCGGCGGCCCACCGGGACGCCGCCAACCGTTTTGCTGA
>JAAYCB010000403.1 GCA_012744395.1 Pirellulaceae bacterium | reverse complement strand
GATTCGACTACAAATCGTCGAGCCCGCCGGCGCTCCGGTGGCCGATCAGCGAGCCGACGAGGCCCCGATGCCGCTGGCCGTCACCCGGATGGAGGCCGGTCCGATCGCGCTGGTCCAGTCGGCCTATCGCGCGCCGATCTGGCCCTCGGGCGTGGATGTTCTTGAGGCCGTGCTTACCAACACCGGCAAGTCGCCGGCCAAGGTTCAGATTGAATTGGCGGCTCCGGAAGAGATGGATTTCGGCGAATCGCTCGGCAGCCTCAAAGGGCAGCCGGTGATTGCCCTTCCGGCCGACCTGCGTCCGGTGCGGCAAGAGCGCGAGTGGGGCTGCGCCGGCGGCGTCTCTGCGCTCCGCGGCTGGGCGAAGCCGCAAGGCGAGTGCGATCCGGCCTTCCGCAACATTGCCGCCGGGATGGGAGGCGTGCCGATCACCTACCGCTTCGCCGTCGAACCGGGCGCGAAGCGCGCCGTGCTGCTGGGGTTTTGCGAGAGCCATCACCCCAGTGCCGGCCTCCGCCCGGTCGTGGCCGTGGTCGAAGGCGCCGCGCCGCGCCCCGTCGATCCGATCGCCGCCTGGGGCCGGGATGTCCCCGGCGTGGTCCGTTTCGAGGCTGTGGACGCCAACCGCGACGGGCGCCTGCAAGTGACCGTCGCTCCGCATCCGGAGGCCTCGGATCGCAACACGATCCTCAACGTCATTTGGGTGTTCAAGCCGGCGGCGATCGACGAGAAGGCGCTCATCGCCGGTTCGCTCAACAACCAGGCGGAGCGATACGTCGACGTGGGCGGAACGAACGACCAGGGGCTGTATGAGCGAGGCAACCTCAAATACATCCTGCTGCTCGGGCCGGAGGAGAGCCGCGAGTTCTTCTTCCTGGCCCGCAGCCCCGGTTGCCAATCGGTTCCCGAGCCATCGCTCGGGCTGTGGAACCAGGCCACGCTCCGCAAGGCCGCCGCGGATGTCTGGAAGGACCGTTGGCGGGAACCCGCCACGGACCGGTAGCCGCTTGCGGGACCGCCGACCGGAAGGCTACCCCTCGCTCCGCGGTCCCGCGCTGTCTTCCATTTCGTCGATATAGGTGCGCAGCCGTTCGAGCTCGTCGGTCACGTGGCGGAGCTTGAGCATGTTCGAGACCCGCTTGACCAGTTCAAGCTTGTTGACCGGCTTGCTCAGGAAGTCATCGCAGCCGGCTCCAACCGCCCGCTCAATGTCGCCCAACTCGTTCAAGGCCGTGACCATCAGGATCATGATGTCGCGGGTCTTCGGGTTGGCTTTCACCTTCTCGCAGACCTCGAAGCCGCTGAGCTTGGGCATCATGATGTCGAGCAGAATCAAGTCCGGTTCAAACGCGGCCACCTTGTCGAGCGTGTCGAGGCCGTCGACGGCAACCGCGATCTCGCAATCGCAGTCGCTCAAGTAGACCTCGAGAAGTTCCACGTTGGTCGGGTTGTCATCGGCGATAAGAATCTTGCTCTTTGACATGACACAATGCTTCGTATCTTCCGTGGATTGTACTTGGGCCCGCACAGGGCGCCGATTGTACTTCCCAGGGGGGGAGTTGGGAAGGGGACCGGCTGGCCACCGCGACGCCGCCACGCGAGGAATCTGGAAAGTGGGCGGCCGGGGCAGCCGCCTTCAGGCGAGCCGGCCGGCCATCGCCCAGGCCGTCAGGGCCGTGCCCGCGAGGGTCAAGTGCGGCGCGTGGCGCGCCGCCGGACCGAGCAGCCCCGCGATGATTGGAGCCGCCCCCCCCGTGAGATAAATCTCGGGGTCTTGCGGAGCGCCGGCGGTCATTCTCCGGATCAATTCGCGGACCGCGCCGATCGTGCCCCAATAGATGCCCGATCGCATCGCGGGCAGTGTGGCCTTGCCGATCGGCTCGGGCGGATCCGCCAGCTCCGACATGGCGATCTCGGGCAGCATGTCGGTGTATTCGTGCAGCGCCCGGGCCGACATCTCCACGCCCGGCAGAATCGCCCCGCCGAGAAACGCCCCCTCGGCAGAGATCAGGTCCACGGTGATCGCCGTGCCGAGGTCGACAAGGACCGCTTGCCGTCCCGGGGCTCGGACGCGATTGACCGCCACGGCGTCGAGGAGGCGATCGATCCCGACCATGTCGGGCCGCGGCAGTTCTACTCTGATCGGCAGGTCGCCCGAGGCGAGCAACGTCAGCCGATCCTGCGGACGATGCGCGCCGAGCCAGTCAATCAGCCGCGAGGCCGCGGAGCGGTTGACGCTCCCGATCCACCAGTCGAGGCTTGCGCTTCCGGCGTGGCACTGGCCCACCACGGCGTCCAGCGGTCCGCCGCCGCAGGGGAGGACCCAGGTTCGCCCGGGCTGGGGAATCCCCGCCGCGCCGGTCCACTCGAATCGGCCGATCTTCACGCGATTGTTGCCCACGTCGACGGCGAGCAGGGTTGAATTGGCTGGCTGGCTCACGTTGCGCGTCCTCTTCTGCATTCCGGCTAGTCATGGATCATACAGAACCGGCTGCCTGCTGCCTATCTTCAGGGCGACGATCGGGTGGGGAGGCGGGCGAGCCCCGCGTGGCCGAAATCTGCTCTCTACACCCCCCGCAAGGGCATGCTATCGTTGATTAGCCCCGATGGTCCACAGGCCGATCCCCATCCCCAAGCGTGAGCGAGGAGGGGTATCCCCGAGTTGGCCTGGCCTACGCGTCGAGTCACATGGGCTCGCTTACGCGTCGGAGCAGATCGCCTCGCTGACGCGTCGGGTTGGGAAGGCGCGCGGCAGTCGAAGAATCCTCGGCACACCGAATAATCCGGGCAAGTCGCCTTGCGCCTTGTTTCACGCGGCCAGTAGGCGAGAATAACCTTTAGAAACGGCAAATTCGACCATCTGCGGCTCGAAATGGAGGGACAGACCTCATGAAACGTTCTCGGCTCATTCTCGCGGTCTCTGCGGTGTGCATATCGGTCGCGTGTGCGTCGGCGGCTCGAGCGGGTGCAGCGCCGGCCCCGGGCGAGACCCCGGACCCGGCCTCTCCCGCGCAACCGGCGGCGCCGGCTCCGCCGCTCAGCCCGAGTGCCCCGCCACCGGATCCGGCCCTTGAGCCGGGGTTGCCGGCTGCCGGGTCTCCTCAGCCCGTGCCGCCCAGCGCGGCAGGCAGCGCGGCGCCGCTCCAGCGCGATGCCAATCCGCTGCTGCGGCTTTTCGACGTCAACGGCGACGGCGTCCTCACGGCCGATGAAGTCGCCAATTCCGCCGCGCGGCTTCGGGAGCTGGATCGCAACCTGGATGGAATCCTCACGCCAGATGAGCTCTTGCTCGTGCTTGCTCCCCGATGGGACGAGCGCCGCCGCGCGGTCCCGGGTGTTCTGCCCGCCGAGCCGAGCATTGCTCCACAAGTCCCGGCCGCGCCGGCCGCCCCCGCCGCGCCGCTTCCGACTGCCGGGGATGCCGCGGGCCGGAGCACCGAGAAGCCGCGGGTTGAAATCTATCCGCTGCGTTCCCTGGACCCCAACCAGACCCTGGCCAGATTCCAGCAATTGCTGCGCGACCGGCAGGATGCCCGACTGACAATCGACATCCGCACGCGGAGCCTGTTGGTCTACGGCCCCGGCGACGTCCATGCGATGATCCGCAAGGAGCTGGCCGACCTCGCCCAGTCGGGCCTGCCGGAGCAATTCGGCCAAGCGCCCGGCATGGAATCGCAGCCGCCGCTCGGCGGTTTCCCGATTGCTCCGCCTCCCCGGGTGATTCCCGTCTACAATGCCCGGGCGCGCGACATCCTGCGGACCGTCAGGCAAGTCTATCGGGACCGCCTGTTCGAGCCCCGCACGGCGCCGGCGGCCGACGCGGCCGCCGCCTTCGGCGCCGCTCCGCTGCCACCCGAAGCAGCGGGGCTACCGCCCGACAGGATGGTGGTCGGCCTGGGCGCCGATCCGAACTCGGTGGTTGTGACCGCCGACGATGAACTGTTCTTCGAGGTTCTTGACCTGATCGAGCGCCTCGACAGCGGCATCCCCGCCGAGCCGGGCCCGCCGGAAGACCGCTGATGCGGCGCACGCGGCCTGCAAGTGACGCCCGCGGCCTGCAAGTCAGGAACACCACAGGGAAAACAGCAGGGCGTTGCGGAGCGTGATCCGCAGGCTGACGGGTTGGTCCATGCCATCCAGGGAGCCGCTTTCCCATTGGACGGGCAGATCGAGCCCGTCGGCCCGCACGGGCTTGGAGCGAGCCACCGCCTCGCCGTCGGCGGCGACGACTTCAACGACGATCTCGCCAAAATCGCACTTGGCATTCAGGTGCAGCCGACGCGCCGCGAGCCGGAGCGGTTTGGTGATCACCTGGCCGCCATCGAACGAGGCCCCGAGCGAGGCGAACCGGTCGCGCTGGATTGCGGCCAGGCCGATGCCGGCGAAACCGTCGCCCGAGTCCGCGCCGCTGTAAGGACTGTGCCGGGCGGTCCGGCCGCCGTAGTAGAATCGCAGCCAGTCGCCGGCAACGAGTGGCGGGTTGGTCGCCAGCGAGTTGTTGAATCGATCCCAGGCGCCGACCGGTCCGACGGGCAGGAAGGGCTCGCCCTGGCAGACGCGCGTGAAACGGACTCCGTCGCGGCTGACCGCCAGCTCGATGTCGAGGTGGCAAGCGTCCGGCCGGTTGTGAAAGACCTGCACCAGGCCAAGGTAGACCGATTCGTAGGGGAACACGAGCATCGAGTAGATTTCCGTGCCGGGCTGGTCTTTCGTGTCCGCGGTCATCACGACCGGCGCTTGGGCCGGCTCGGTGATGTCCCAGTGCAAAAAGTCGGGCGACTCGACGCGGGCCACCGATCGGCCCCAGAAATGGGCGCGGACCGACGGGTCGCCCGCCCAAGCCTCGGCCACCTCCGGCGCGACGTACTTTGTCCGCCCGTAGAGGGCGTATTTGGAGCGCTTGGCGTCCCAGCACCAGTGGGTGGCTCCATCGCAGATCGCCTCCGTGGTCCAGTTGTCCAGCAGCTTCCAGCGGAGGCCGTCGGCGCTGGCGGCCACGCCGAGGCCGCGCCGCTGCCGCGGATGGAACGGGTCTTCGCGCGGGCCTTGATAATCCCGCTGGATGCTGAGAAACCCCATCTTGTAGCGGCGCTGCGGGTCCGGGTCGCGGTCATCGCGCAGCACGCCGAAGATTTCGTAGAAGTAGGGCAGCGTCGCCGGCTCGCCGCCCGCAGGCTGCCCGCGTACGACCAGGTTCGTGTCCTCGTCGTCCATGCGGACCAGGCCGAGCCGCGGCTTGACCCAGGCGATCCCGTCGGCGCTCTCGGCATACGCCACGTTGCCCGAGGCGTAGTACCACATGCGATACTTCTCGCCCTCGCGCAAGACCGACCCGTAGACGATCGTGACCGCGCCTTCCCAGGGCTCCGTGGGGCGGAGCAGTGGATTGCCGGGGTGCTTCTCGGCCGGATGAACGCGGCGAGTGACGTTCCGGCTTGCGGCAATCAAGGCATCGTCAAGAAACAACTCGTGCTCAGCTCCCAGGGTGAGCAGCGCGTCTGGCGACGCGCTGAGCAGGGCAATGCCGATAAGGCCAACGGTGGTCATGAGTCTGGCTCCGATGGGCTTGACACCTCCAAATCGACCGGCAGCCGGGTCTGCCCCTTGTTGTGGCACAAAACCGCCACGTAAGTCCAGACCAGTCTGCTCAGAACCACACCACCGGCCCGTGAACGGTTCCACCGATGGTTGACAGCACAGCCTGTCCTTCTTATTCTTGCCAGCGTTTTGCCGATGATTCTGATTTCTTCCGATCGTGTCAGAACAGGCGGGCGTCGCCGGTCTCTAGAAGGTCGGCCAAATGCCCAAGCGCGTCAAGGGGATCGACACGATGAACGCGCTGAGCGCGGCGACCGGTTTGAAGTCGGACTTGTCCGCAAACCGCTTCACGAGGCTATTTTCAGCAGCTACGAACGAGGAAGGCAGACGCAATGAAGACCCGGCTGGCAGTTGTGTTGATCGTCATCGCAATCGCAGTTGGCATATTCGGCTCGGTTGGCTGGGTCTCCGCACAAGAGAAGGGACTCCTGTTCGCGCATCGAGGCGGGGGGCACGAATTCGACGAAAACACGCTGGATGCGTTTCGCTCGTGCTACGAGAAGGGGCTGCGCGGTTTCGAGACCGACGTTCGCATGACCAAGGATGGCAAACTGGTCATCTTGCACGACGACAGCCTCGACCGCACTCACAACGCGACAGGGGCCGTGGAACACAAGATGGCTGCCGAGTTGCGAACGGTCACCAGCAAGAAGACTGGCCAACCAGTTCTGTTTCTGGAGGAACTCCTGTCCTACTTGGACGACAAACCCGGCGTGTATCTCGAACTGGAGATGAAGACCAGCAACAAAGAGTTCTATCCGGATGCGCGCCTGGATGAGTATTGCCGGAGGCTTTATGCGGCCGTCCAGGCCCACAAGCCGAAGGGTTCCTTCTATGTCTGCACCTCCTTTGACGAACGGCCGCTGAGAATTGTCAAGGCCCTGGATGCCGATGCGGATCTGCTGCTCATCACCGGCGGGCCGTGTTGCCCGGAGATCGTGAAGCGGGCTCAGGATTTGGGAGTCAAGCGAATCGGTTGCCGAATGGAAGAGACATCGCGGGCCGCCGTGCGGGCTGCCCAGAAAGCCGGACTTTTCGTGACCGGCTGGCCGGGCCACAGTCTACAGGACTATCATCTGGCTGTCGGACTGGGCGTAGACGCGATTTGCAGCGACATCCCCGTCGCGATCCAGACCTGGAAGGCGAAGAACGAGTAACGGCGAAGATGTCGCCGAGATGGACCCGACCGAAGTTCCGCTTTCCCAGGCACGGCGACGAGTAACGTGATGGCCTTACGCGTCCCTTCGCTGCTTGCGAATCGTTGCTCTCCCCTCTTTCGCGACTTCGCCCTTTCGCGCTTTCGCGATGGACTTTCCGACCATTGGCAATCAGCATGGAAGACGGCATCGTTCAACTCGCCGACTCCGATTGGCTCTGGCTCGATACGGCCTCGGTAGCTCGCGGCGGCAAACCAGGGCCGAGGTGCCGCGATGACTGTTCGGTCTACCAGTGGCGGACAAGCGGCCGGGAGCCATTGTCCTTGCCGAATTCCGCAGGACGCGGTTGCTGACGCCTTGTCAGCCGCGTTTCGCCAGCACGTCCAGAAACGCCGGCATGAACTCGGGCAGGTCGGGCCAGCCGCGGGAGCTGACCAGCGCGCGGTCGACGACGACGGCCTGGTCGACGAACTTCGCACCGGCCAGCTCCAGGTCCGGGCGAATCGCCTCGTAGCAGGTCATCGTCCGCCCGGCGACCGAGCCGGCGGCCCAGAGGACCTGCGGGCCGTGGCACATCACGCCCAGCGGCAGCTCCTTCTCCAGGAAATGGCGGACGATCTTGAGCACGTCGCCGATCTGCCGCATCTCTTCCGGGCCGCGGCCGCCGGGGATGAGCATCGCTGCATAGTCCAAAGGGACGACGTCCTTGTAAGCGATGTCCGCCTGGATGAAGTAGCCGGGTTTCTCCGTGTAGTTGGAGTATTGCGGCTCGAAATCGTGGACGACCGTCTTGACGGCCTTGACTGTGGCGGCGGCCACGACCGGCTCGATCCCTTCCTCCTTCAACCGGTAGACCATGTAGTATGTCTCCAGCCCCTCGCTGAACTCGCCGATTCCGACGAGGACCCGCTTGCCCTTAAGGCCGCCCTTGCGCGGCGAAGCCGCCTGAGAGGCGCTTGCGCCGAGCGCCGCGGCCGCCCCGAGCGCGCCGCCGAGCATCTGCCGGCGAGTGACTGAACCGGTGCTGTTCTTCATGACTGGCTCCTTGATTAACGGGGTCGGTTGTCGTTGATTTCCCTGCCGCGGAGCACCGGCGGCGGAATCGGGGGGCCGTGGTGGTCCTCAGCGGTCCGCTGCCGGCGAGCTTGTGACCAGGACATGGTTGCCGAGATACTTGTTTGCCGCGGCGATGACTTGCTCTTTTGTCACGGCCCGGATGCGGTCGTCGAACGTCTTGTCGTAGTCGTATCCAAGGCCGTACAGCTCATCGAGGGCCGCCTGCTGCGCCTGGGCGGCGATCGTCGTGTTTTCCTGGGCATGCAGCGAGATCACCATCTGGCGGGCCGTGTCGAACTCGTCGTCGGAGATCTCGCCCTGCCGCGCCCGCTGGAGGTTCTTCCGGATTCGCCCGACGACGTCGGCGGTCTTCTCCGGCGCCACCTGGGAAATCACGACGAAATAGCCGGGGGCCGGCCCGGTGATCTGGAGGGCATGGACATAATACACCAGCCCCGCGCCGCGCAGCTCGTTGTGCAGCCATCCGCCCGGATAACTGTAGCCGGAGGTGATCGCGTCGAGGAGGACCATCGCCGCGTAATCCTGGCGGTCGCGGACGCCGGGGCCGGGATAGCCGAGCACGATCATTCCCGTCTGCTTGCCGGTCCTGAGATGGCGATCGACCGTCGCCGGGATGGCGTTGTCGCGGTCGAAGCCGATCGGTTTGAAGCCGGGGTCCGACGGGAGCCGGCCGAAATTGCGGGCGATCGTCTCCAGGGCCGCTTCCGGTTCGATGTCGCCGAAAACGGTCACCAGGGCGTTTTCGGCCACGAAGTATTGGCGGTGATAGGCCCGCAGGTCCTCCGCGGTGATTGGCTCGACGGTCTCCCGTTTGCCGCCCTGGACGATGTGGTAGGGGCTGGCGGCGGGAAGCTGGTCGTAGAAAAACTCGAGAATCTCCTGCTGGGGATTGTCGCTCCGCCGGGCGATCGCGCCGAGGGCCAGGGTCTTGACCTTCTGCAACTCGTCGTCCGGGAAGGTCGGCCGCGTGAAACAGTCGGCAAATACGGCCGCCGCGCGGTCGAAATCCGCGGCCAGAACCGTGGCGCTTCCGTGAATCGTGCTGCGGCCGGCGCTGAACCGGATGCTCCCCCCGACGGAATCGAAGGTCTCGGCGATCTCCTGGGCCGAACGGCCGGCAGCCCCCTTGTCGAGCATCGCCGCCACGAGCGCTGAACGGCCGGCCGTCGTGGGCGTGTCGGCGAGGCTGCCCCCGAGCGTGTACGCCTGGATATTGACCATCGGCAGGTGGGAGACGCGTTTGACGAGCACGCGCAGCCCGTTGGGCAGCTGGGCCGCGCGGATCTCGCCGGCCGCCTGGTCGCGGGCCGCCTGCGCCGATTTCGGCGCTCCCTCCGGCGGGGCGATGATCACGCGGTTGAGCCGTTCGGGTCGGAGGTATTTGCGGGCGACCTGGCGGACCTGGTCGGCGGTGACAAGCTGGATTCGTTCGACGTAATAGGCATCGAAGA
Organism: Pirellulaceae bacterium; assembly: GCA_012744395.1. Lineage (GTDB taxonomy): Bacteria > Planctomycetota > Planctomycetia > Pirellulales > Thermoguttaceae > JAAYCB01. The sequence goes on along the minus strand of JAAYCB010000403.1, from coordinate 949 downwards.
GCGGATCGCCGGTGGCAATGTATCCGTGGCCGAGGCTGTCGGCGGTCATCTGCACGGTCTGCTGCCCGAAGACCAGCTCCGCCGCCTTCTGCTTCTTGGCCTTTTCCAGTTCCGCTTCGCCGACCAGCTCGTCGCCAAGCCGGTAGACCTCGGCGGCGATTCTCTCGGCCGCTCGCTCCCAGCGGTCGGCCGTGGCGGCGGCGAAGATGCCGAACCAGCCGCGGACGAACGACGGGGTATAGCTGGCCGACTGGATGCCCAGGACAAGCTGCTCGTCGTATTGCAGCCGGCGGACGAGCCGCGAGCTATCGCCTTCGGCGAGGATGTAGGCCGCCACGTCGAGGGCGTAGAGGTCCGGATGCGAAAGCTCGACCGTCGGCCAGGCCAAGGCCAGGTCGTAAGTCGCTCCGTCCATCTCGCGAATCGCCTCGCGGGGGCCGAGCTGTTCGGGCGCCTCGGGCATGGGGACGAACGTCTCGGCGCGCCGCCCGGTGCCCGACCACTGCCGCGCGACCTGGGCCAAGACCTGCTTGGTCTGGACGTCGCCGACGACGACAAACACCTGGTTGTTGGGGATATATCGCTGCCGGTAGAACTCGATGATCTCCTCGTTGGTCGTCGCCTGGAGCACGTCGAGATAGCCGATCACCGGATGCTCCGCCGGGTGGCCGGGGTAGATCGTCTGGTGGAGGAGCTTGCTTTGAACGCGGCGGCGGTCCGCCTCGCCGTCGGCGAGCTCCCTCCGCACGACCTTCAGTTCCCGTTCGAACTCGCCGGGCTCGAACGCGGTCCGCTGCATCGAATCGGCGACCAGCTCGATCGCGGTGTTGACGTCCTTGGCCGGGCAATCGATGTAGTAGGCGGTCATGCTGCTGGAGGTGAAGGCATTCGTCGCGCCGCCGAATCGAGCGATGATCTGCTGGATCTCCTCCTCGCTGCGCCTGGTCGT
>JAAYCB010000402.1 GCA_012744395.1 Pirellulaceae bacterium | reverse complement strand
GCGTCGAGCCAGAGGGCGCCCGACTCGGTCTTGCCCATTTTCGATCCGTCGCTCTTGGTCAGCAGGGGGCAGGTGATGCCGTACAGCTGAACGCCGCGGATTCGCCGGGCGAGGTCGATGCCGGCCGTAATGTTACCCCACTGGTCGCTACCCCCGGCCTGGAGCTCGCACCCGTAGTGCTCGTTGAGGTGGACGAAATCGTAGGCCTGCAAGAGCATGTAGCTGAACTCGGTGTAGCTCAAGCCCGTGTCATCGCGGCCGAGGCGGCTCTTGACCGAGTCCTTGGTGAGCATCACGTTGACCGGGAAATGCTTGCCGATGTCGCGGAGAAATTCAAGGTAGCCGAAGCGGCCCATCCAGTCGAAGTTGTTGACCAGCAGGGCCGCGGTCGGTCCGCAGTCGAAATCGAGGAAGCGGCGGAGCTGCTTCTCCATGCCCGCCTGATTGGCGCGGAGCTGGTCGACCGAGAGCAGCCGGCGCTCCTCGCTCTTGCCGCTCGGGTCGCCGATCATGCCGGTGGCGCCGCCGACCAGAGCGATCGGCCGGTGGCCCGCCCGCTGGAACCGCCGCAGGACCATCACCGCCATCAGGTGGCCGACGTGCAGGCTGTCGGCAGTCGGGTCGAAGCCCACGTAGACGGTTCGCGGCCTCTCGCCCAGCCACCGGGGGAGATTCTCGTCGTCGGTCGTTTGGTTGACAAGACGCCGCCAGGAGAGTTCGTAAAAGATGTTGAGCATGGAGAGGCGGGGAGTTGAAGGTGTCAGGCGTCAGCAATCAGCTATCAGAGATACCTGGTTCCCAAGCTCCGGCTTGGGAACCCGATTGGGCGGGGTGTTGCTCGGCGACATCCAATGCTCCCGTCTGCGTTCCCGAGCTGGAGCTGGGGAACCAGGTGGAGGACTGAACCCTGAACCCCGAACCTTTCTCCTGCCCCCCTCTAGCGCCAGCGATCGTCGTCGGCGAACGGATTGGCCGGGCCGGAAAGCTTGGGCTTCGGCAGGGCCTTCAGCGCGCTGTCGGCCAGGCGGAGGTCCTCGCGGGTGGTGATTTTCAGGTTGATCCGCGAACCGCGGACGATGGCCACCGGCTTGCCCAACCGCTCGACGAGCTGGGCGTCGTCGCTGGCCGGCTCGGCGCCTCGTTTCTCGTAGGCTTCGAGCAGCAACTGGCGGCGGAAGACTTGGGGCGTTTGGGCCTCCCAGAGCCCGTCGCGGGGGACCGTTTCGGCGATCCGCTTGCCCTCGACCCGTTTCAGGGTCCCATCGACGGGCACGGCAAGGATGGCCGCGCCTGTCTGCTCGGCGGCGGCGAAAACCTCGTCGATCCACGGATCGCAGATGCACGGCCGCGCGGCGTCGTGGACGGCGACGAAATCCGCCTCGGGTTTCACCTTGGCCAGCGCGCGGGCGACCGAATCGGAGCGCTCCGCGCCGCCTTCGACCACGTCGATGCCGAGAATCACCACGTTCGAAGCGAACTTGAAATTGAAATACTCGCGGTCGTCCGGCGAGATCGCCAGGATCACCTGGATCACGTTGTCCCGGGCGAGAAACCGCTCGGCGGAGTGGAGCCAGACCGCGCGGTTGGCCAGCGGAGCGAACGGCTTCTTGTAGTTCTTGTCGTAAAACCGGCTGCTCTTGCCGGCGGCCGGCATGATCACCGAATACTTGGCCACGGTGCAATTCTCCCCGAAAGGCGCCGAGCAGTCCGAAACCAACTATTGTCCCTGACGGTGGCGGGGCGTCAAGGAGGCGGCGGTTGCGGTCCGCGGCCGAGGGCCGCGGCGCTGTCCGGCGGGTCGGCCAGCGCCCAGGTTCCCGGAGGCACTCGCCAGCCCGGTCCCCCTGTGCAAAAATGTCCGGCATGGAACTGCTTGAATTGACCCTCGCGACCCCCGAAGAAAATTTGGCGTTGGACGAAGGCCTGCTCGATGAGGCCGAGGCGGCCGGCAGACCCAGCGAAGTCCTGCGGATCTGGGAATCGATCCGGCCGGCCGTCATCGTCGGCCGCTCCTCACGGCTGGCCCTCGAAGTCCGCGCCGACCGCTGTGCCGGGCGGGCGATTCCCGTCCTGCGCCGCGCCAGCGGGGGAACCGCCGTCATGATCGGACCCGGTTGCCTGATGTATGCCGTCGTCTTGAGCCTGCGGACGCGGCCCGAACTCCGCTTGATCGACCAGGCCCACCGCTTTGTGCTCGGGCGGATCGCCGCGGAACTCGCCCGCTACGCCCAGCCGGTCCACTGCCGCGGGACGAGCGACCTGGTCCTCGGCGACCGCAAGATCTCGGGCAACAGCGTCCGGGTCAAGCGGGATCATCTCTTGTACCACGGCACGCTGTTGTACAATTTCCCCATCGAGTTGATCGAAGACTGCCTGCCGCAGCCGCCCCGCCAGCCGGAGTATCGCCACGGCCGACCCCACCGGCAGTTCCTGGCGAACCTGCCCGTCTCGCGCGACGATCTCGAGCGGGCGCTGATCGCCGCGTTTCAGGCGACCGGGTTGAGGGTCGAGTGGCCCCGCCAGCGCGTCGCCCAACTGGTCGCCCAACGCTACGGCCTGGCTGCCTGGCACGGCGACCGCTAGGACCTTCTTGCACCACGGCTGGAGCAACATGCAGCAGCACGCCGGCAACCGCCAGAATGATCCGACCAGACGCTCGCTCCGGGGCCGCGCCGCCGGATGGCGGATGACGGTCTTGGCGCTGCTGCTCGGCACGCTGTTCTGGATCGCGCGCGGTTCGTCCAGCCGCAACGGTCTGGTCCCTTCCGGTTCGGTCCCGTCCAGCGCCGCCGTGGAATCGCCCGCGACCGGCCCGTCCAGTGCGGACGATCGGTTGCGAGCGCTGGCGGTCGGAACCTGGCAAGACGAATATCGCGGCAAACGCACGCTGGAGCTCCGAGCCGACGGCAGCGGCAGGATGGTTGTCGAGTTGTCGGGCTGGACGGCGACGCTCTTCGCCGATCGCTTGGAGTTCGACCTGGTCTGGTCCGTCGAGGGGGGCCGGATGCGGAAGCAGACCATCGGCGGCCGGCCGGAAGAAAGGGTCCGCATGATCCTCGACATGATGGGCGACCGGGTCGACGAGCCGATCCTGGAATTGACCGCCGATCGCTTGCTGCTGCTCGATGCCGACGGCAAGACCCGTTACGATTGGCGCCGCGCGCCGAAAAGCGGCTCGTAGGACGGGTCTCCCGGCCCGTCGCCGTATTTTTTGGTTGGCTATCGGTGGGGCGGCGCTGCCGAATCGGTGGTGGCAAACGGTTGGGTCTTCCGCAACCAGTGGCCACTTTAACCGCATCGGGATGGGCCGCTCTGCACCACCCTACGGCTCGTAGTTTCCTGCGGCGCGGCAAGGGTTCCCAAGCTGGAGCTTGGGAACCAGGAGGCTGTCAGACGCTGAAGCGAATCAAGAGGATGTCGTCGTCCTGGACCACGTAGTCCTTGGCTTCCTGCCGCACTAGGTGGTGGGCCTTGACCTCGCGCTCGCTCCCGAGCCGGACCAGGTCGGCGCAGGTCATGACTTCGGCGCGGATGAAGCCCCGCGCCAGGTCGGTGTGGATGCCGGCGGCGGCCTCCAGCGCGGTGCCGCCCTTGGGGAGCAGCCAGGTGCGGACTTCCTTCTCCCCGGCGGTGAAGAACAGGCGCTGTCCCGACGCGTCGAGCATCGTGCGGATCAGGTGACTGCGGTCGGTTCCGCCGACGCCCATCTCCTCCTCGAACTCGGCCCGTTCCTCGGGCGACATTCGCGACAGCTCCAGTTCGAGTCCCGCGGGGACCGGGAAGAGGGGAATCTCCTCCGGGGCGCAGGCGCGGAACCGCTCCGGGTGGTCTTCATCGTCCGCCGTGTTGACGACGACCATCCGCGGTTTCTCGCTGAGCAGGCGGAAGGCCCGCGTGACCTTGCGCTGTTCCTCGGTCATCGCGGCTTCGCGGAGCGGTTCGCCCGACTCGATCGCCTTGAGGACCATCCGCAGCGTGGCGTCCTCGTGGGCGAGGGCTTCCTTCTCGGTGCGGGGGATGGGTTTCTTGATCGACTCGCCGATCCGCTCGATGCGCCGGCTGACGAGGTCCATGTCGGCGAGCATCAGGTCTTCTTCGAAGCTTCTCAGTTCGCTCGCCGGATCGGAACCGTCGAAGGCGGCGACGACGAGGACAAGGCAGCCGGCCTCGCGGATCAGGG
>JAAYCB010000401.1 GCA_012744395.1 Pirellulaceae bacterium | reverse complement strand
TGGCTCGTCCACGTCGAGACATGGAACGAGCTGCACGAAGGCACGGAAATCTGCGAAACGAAAGAGTACGGCCGCCAGTACATCGACCTGACGCGCCGCTTTGCCGACGTGTTTCACGCGCGCGGCAGGCTCGATCCGGCCGACCGCATCGACCAGCTCGATTCGGTCTCGGCCTCGCCCGAAAAGTCGCAGGGCCTCCGCCTGCACATCTCGCCCGATGGCGACGGGCTGGCGAAGGTGATCGACCTGGCCGGCGAGAAATGCTGGCAGACGCAGCCGAACCGGCACTCGGAGAGCCGCTACCTCTATTTCGACGCCGACTGTACCTTCCTCGACGACGGCCTTCAGCCGGTCCGCGTGACCGTGGAGTATCGCGACGCCGGACCGGACCGGTTCGTTCTCGAGTACGACTCGGCCGACCCGGCGGCCGCCGGCATCGCCCAGCGATTCCGCCATGCGGGGGTGCAAAAGATCGGCGGCAAGAACAACTGGCAGAAGGCGACCTTCGACCTGCCCTACGCCCGATTCGCCGGCCGCGCCAACGGCGCTGATTTCCGCCTCAGTTGCGGCGGAGCCGAGTTGACGATCCGCCGCGTGACCGTCGAACGGATCGGGCAAGCTGCGGCGGAAACGATCGATGAGGCAACAGCCCGAATCGCCGCCGACATCGAGCAGCTCGCCTCGGATGCGATGCAGGGCCGCGGAATCGGGACCGAGGGACTCGACCGCGCGGCGGATTTCCTCGCCGAACGCTTCGCCAAACTCGGCCTGAGGACCGACCTGGCGGGCGGCGGCCCCTTCCAGGTCTTCATGTCGAGCGCGCCGGTCCCCAAGACCAGGCAAGGGGTCGACTGGAAAACCATCGACCAGACAACGGGCGGGCCGGCCGCGAAGATTGCCGAAAAATCGCCGCAAAGCGAGCGTCGCCGGCCGGCCGAGGCCCAACCAGGGCCGGCGCGGCAGCCGGTCGAGGTCAAGAACGTCGTCGCCATGCTCGCCGGCGAGGGGCCGCGGGCGGACGAGGTGATCGTCGTCGGCGCCCATTACGACCACCTGGGAATGCGGTTCAAGGGCGAGCAGCCGGTGGTCTTCAACGGCGCAAACGACAACGCGTCGGGAACCGCCGCCCTGCTCGAGGTCGCGCGGATCTTGTCCCAGCCGGAAAAGAGACTGCCGCGGAGCGTCCTGTTCATCGCCTTCTCCGCCGAGGAACGCGGCCTGGTGGGAAGTTTCTACTACGTCAAACATCCCCTCCTGCCCCTGGACAAGACGGTCGCCATGGTCAATCTCGACATGGTGGGCTGCATCGAGGGCAACGCCGTCATGGCGGCCGGCTCGGCAACCTCCAAGCTGCTGACGAAGAGCGTCGGCCGGGTGGCGGATGAGCACGGGCTGAACCTGATCGAGCTGCCCGGCAACATCGGCGGCAGCGACCATATCCCCTTCTACACCCATGAAGTGCCCGTGGTCCACTGGATGACCACCGGCGGCCGCCTGCATTACCACCGGCCGAGCGACGACCTGGAGACCCTCGACTGCGGCGGGATCGCGCGGATCGCTGCGATGGCCGCCGATCTGGTCGTCGAACTGGCTGAAACGGAAGAGCGGCCGGAACACAGAGACAGCGGCTGGGGCGGCACGATCATCCGCAACGTGATCCGCCTGCTGGGCAGCGCCGCCAGCGCGATGGCGGAACCCCCGCAATAGCCGTCCGCAATCAGCCGCCGCGGATCAATCCCCGGCTCATCGATCATCCGCGCTAAAGCCCCTTGGCGAGGTGGTAGTACAGCTCGTTCCAGCGGAGCTCCTTCTTCAGTGCGGCGATCGTCGTCTCCGCGTCGATGCGGACCAGCTCGAGTCCCGCTATTTCAGCAAAGTCCTCCAGGCACTCACTTCCGATCGCCTGGCTGAAGCTGGTGTGGTGCGGTCCGCCGGCGAGAATCCAGGCGGCGGCGCCCACCTTCAGGCTCGGCCGCGGCGCCCAGACGGCCCGGGCGACCGGGAGCCGGGGAAGCGGCTCGGCCGGGCAGAGCACGTCGACCTCGTTGACGAGCATCCGGAAGCGGGTGCCCATGTCCACCAGCGCGGCGTTGACCGCCCGGCCGGCCGCCGCGCTGAACACCAGCCGCACCGGGTCCTCCTTGCCGCCGATCGAGAGCGGGTGTATCTCCACCGAGGGCTTCCGCGAGGCGATCGATTCGCAGACCTCCAGCATATGGGCCCCGAGCACCTTCGGCCCGGCCGGATCGAGGTGGTAGGTGTAGTCCTCCATGAACGAGGTGCCGCCGGCGAGCCCGGCCCCCATGACCTTCATCGCGCGAACCAGGACGGCCGTCTTCCAGTCCCCCTCGGCGCCGAAACCGTAGCCCTCGGCCATCAGCCGCTGGACGGCGATGCCGGGCAGTTGCCGCATCCCGTGCAGATTCTCGAACGTGTCCGTAAACCCCTTGAAACCGCCCTGCTGGAGAAACGCCCGCAGGCCCAGCTCCACCCTGGCGGCCTCGCGCAGCTCAGCGCGGCGATTGCCGGCCGGCCGCAGCTCCGGGGCCACCTCGTAGCGCTCGTCGTATTCGCCCACGAGCTGATCGATCTCGGCCTCGGCGACCGAATGGATGCTCACCGCCAGGTCGCCCACCGGATAGCCGTTCACCGCGCAGCCGAGTCGCAGCTGGGCCTCGACCTTGTCGCCCTCGGTGACGGCCACCTCGCGCATGTTGTCGCCGAACCGGGCGATCTTCGCGCCTTGCGCGTCGGCCCAGGCCGCCGCCGCCCGGGTCCAAACGGCCAACTCGCCGGCGACTTCCGGCTCCCGCCAGTGGCCCACGATCACCTTCCGCTCGCGCCGCATCCTGGCGCAGATGAACCCGAACTCGCGGTCCCCGTGGGCCGACTGGTTGAGGTTCATGAACTCCATGTCGATCGTCGACCAGGGGATGTCGCGGTTGAACTGGGTGTGCAAGTGGCAGAGCGGTTTTTGCAGGGCCTCCAGACCCGCGATCCACATCCTGGCCGGCGAGAAGGTGTGCATCCACGCCACCATGCCGATGCAGCGGCCCGTCGCCGTGGCTTCCAGGCAAAGCTGCCGGATCGCTTCCGGCGTGGTCAACACCGGCTTGCATACGACGCGGACCGCGACCGGCGCCGCGGCGTCGAGGGCCGCGGCAATCTCGCGCGAGTCGCCGGCCACCCGGCGGAGCACCTCTTCGCCGTAGAGCTGCTGGCTACCGGTGACGAACCAGACTTCGTACTGTTCGAGGTCGATCATCGGGTGTGGCTCCTCGGGTCTGCGGACAACGCCGCATGCGTTTCTGAATTGCCTCTGGTTCCCCAAGCGCGCCTCTGGTTCCCAAACTCCAGCTTGGGGACCGGGAACAACGGCTCGCCCCGCGATTGAATCGCCGCGCGCGGCCTCGCTTCCCAAGCTCCAGCTTGGGGACCCAGAAACTCCCGCTCCCGCTCATTTGACCGCACCAGACCGCCGGCCGCTAGTCCGGCGCGCTCGGCGCGGCCGCCGCGCGCGGCGTCTCACCGCAGAGGGTGCGGGCCTGCCGCACCAGGTCGACGAACTCGCTCCGCAGCCCCATCGGATCATCGGTGGCGGCGCCGGCGGCGAATTCCTCGACCGCGGTCAGCGAGAGCCCCCGGTTGTATTGCGAACCGCGGAGCACTAGTCCAAACGATGCCACCGCCGCGGCGAAGCGAAACTCCTTGGACGCCTGGCCGAAGCTCTTGCCGTCGTCCTGAACCGCAAACTCCAACAGCCGGCTCTGCTGCTCGCCAGGCAGCTTGTAGCGGAGCTTGAGCGTGAGCAGCTCGCCGCTCTTGGCCTCGGCGGTCAGCTCGTTGCCGGCGACGCGCTGGTATCGCAAGTCAGCCCGCCGCTGGGCCGGCCCGGCCAATTCGGGCCGCTCGCCCCGCAGGGGGACGATCTCGTAGAAGAAGGTCACCGAGTCTCCCGCGCCCATTTCGCCCGCGTCCTTCAGGTCGTCGCTGAAATCCTCCGCGGCGAGCAGGCGGTTTTCGTAGCCCAACAGCCGGTAGCCGGCGACCTCGGCGGGGTTGAATTCGATCTGGATTTTCACGTCCTGGGCAACGGTCACGAGGCGGCCGGAGACCTGTTCGACGAACACCTTGCGGGCCTCTCGGAGGCCATCCACGTAGGCGTAGGTCCCGTTGCCGTTGTCGGCCAGCTTTTCCAGCTTGGCGTCTTTGAGGTTGCCGGTGCCGAAGCCGACGACGGTCAGGAACACGCCGCTGGAGGCCTGCTCTTTGATCAGTCCGACCAGCTCGTCGTCGTCGGTGACGCCCACGTTCAGATCGCCGTCGGTGCAGAGGATCACGCGGTTGTTTCCCCCCGGCACGAAATTGGCCAGCGCCTGATCGTAGGCCATCTGGATGCCGGCCGATCCGTGGGTCGACCCGCCGGCCTGGAGGGCCTCGATCCGCTCGAGAATCTGCTTCCGCCGGGTCCCTTCCGTCGGCTCGAGCGCCAGGCCGGCCTGGCCGGCGTAGGTGACAATCGAGACGTGGTCGTCCTCGGTCAACTGGTCGACGAGCATGGCCAGCGCGTCTTTGACCAGCGGCAGCTTATTGGCGTCGCGCATCGACCCGGAGACGTCGAGGAGGAAGACCAGGTTGCTCGGGCCGCGCTGGGCCGCGTCGACCTCGCGGGCCTTCAGCCCGACGCGGACCAGGCGGTTGTTTCCATTCCACGGACAGCCGGCCGCTTCCATGTCGACGGCAAAGGGTTGGTCCCGCTTTGGCTCAGGGTAGTCATACGAGAAGTAGTTGACCATTTCCTCGATTCGCACGGCGCCGGGCGGCGGAACCTGGTTGTTTTGCAGCAAACGCCGCACGTTCGCGTAGGAGGCCGTGTCGACGTCGATCGAAACGGTGCTCTCGGGCTCGACGGCGGGCGATTGGAACGCGTTCTCCTCCGGCGACGCGTACTGCTCGGCGTCGCGCCCCGCCTCCAGCCGCTCGACTTGGGAATAGGAGTACGCCCTTTCTTTTGCCTCGTTCGCCCGATCGTCATCCCCGCCGCCGCCAAACCCTCCATACCCGCCGCCCATCACCTGCCCATCGCCAAGTCCGCCGCCGCGATCTTCGGCAAGCGCTCCCGGGGTACGCGCGCCCGCGGGGGCCGCCTCGACCGCCCTGACTGGGCGCCCGCCGACAACCGCCTCGTCGGCCACGACGATCCGCGCCTCCCGACCGGCCTTGTCGCCGGCGGGCCCGGCGGCGGGCGGTGGAACGGACGCGCTGAAGGCCTTCCGCGGACCGGCGACGACGCCGCGATGCATCGCACGGCCCCTGCCCGCCGATTGCGGCTCGGCCACGATCTTCACCTGCTCGGGCGCTCGTTTGAGTTCGTTCAGGCCAAGCGAAACTGCCGCCGGCTTGGCCGCCTCCTCGGCCGCCGGCTTGGCCGCCGGCGTGGCCGCCTCCTGCTTCGCCTGAGGCTTGCGTTCCAAAACGGCATCGAGGCGATCCTGCGACTCGCCGGCCGCGACGGCGCTGGCCTCGCGCTTCAACTCGCTGAGTGCTCTCCGCGGCTCGGCCGCCGCGGCCTCTCTGCCCCGCGCGGCGGCTGGCGGCGACTCCTCCGCGGCGACGTCTGCGGGCTGGCCCGCCAGCGGGGCTTTCAACATTCGAGCCGCTTCCGTTTCAGGGACATCGCCCTCCCGATACTTGTCGGCGGAAGCCGCGGCGCTCTCCATCGGCGATTCGGCCGCTTTCGGCGCGGCCGGCCCGCTCGCCGCCGGATCGCCGGCGATTGTCTGCCCGGCGGCCTTCTCCGACCGCTCCGTGGCCTTTCCAGCCAACGTCTCGCTCAACGGCTCGCCCGGCACGGGCGCGCTGAGAACTTCGTCGGCGGTGTCCTCTTCAGCAATCGCCACCTCGAACGACTTGCTCGAATCGGGCGGCGGCAGTCCGATCGCCACCCCGGTCGGCGCACCCCGTTGGAACAAGGGCAGCGACGGGATGGCCACCGCAAGGACCAGCACGGCGGCGGAAGCCAGGGCGAGAATCATCCACGGGCGGCGGCGCGACGGCCCCGTCCGCGCGCGCCGGTCCAAGGGCTCGGCGGCTGGCCGGGGGGCGGACTGGTCGAGCCGTGATTCGATCTCCTCGCGGAGGGTCGCGGAGGGGACAAACCGCTCGTCGTGGCCGGCGGCTTCGCGGATATAACCGGCCAACACGCGGATTTCGTCCACGGCCCGGCTGGCGTCGGGGCTGGCCTTCAGCGCCGCCTCGACCAGCGCCAGCTCGGCCCCCTCCAACTCGCCCAGTGCGTAGGCCGTCAGCAGGGCTTCGTCGAACTGCCCGTTGAAAGCCTGGTGGTCCCTCTCGCTCATGATCGCACCCTGCCGCCGAGCGAAGCCGCTCGAGACCGGTCCCCTTCCGCCTGCCCGCGGAGCAATTCCTGCGTGGCCGGATCGTTCCGCAGCCGCTTGATCGCCCGATGCACCAAGACCCTCAGCTTGCCTTCTCCTTCTCCGGTAATCTCGGATATCTCCCGATAACTGAAACCCTCGGCCCAGAGATCGACCACCTCGCGCTGGACCGGCGGGAGCGAGTCGACGAGGCGATTGAGCCGCACGTAGAGGTCGCGGCGTTCGGCCGCCGAGGCGGGGTTCGGCTCGCGGCTCAATTTCGCTTCCGCTCCGCCCGGTTCGAATTGCGTCGTTCGTTTTCGCTTTCTCAACACGTCGATGGCCCTGTTGCGGCAAACGGTAAACAGCCACTGTGCCGTGCGGCCCTCCGCCGCCCCGGGCGGTTGCTCGCACAGCCGCAAAAAAACGTGCTGAACCACGTCGCGCGCGGAATCCTCCTCGCCGAGCATCCGCACAGCATAACGCACCAATCGGGTCTCGTAGCGCTCCAGCAGCAAGAGGACCCGCTGTCGCTGATCACACTGCCCGGACTCGTTCATCCGCTGTTTCCTGAATGCTTCTCGAACCGGTTCCGACCCGCCGCCCGCTCCTCTCCGCTCCGGACTGCGGATCGCGCTGCGCCGTTTCGGCCGGTTCCCGGCCGGGGTTCACCAACTTTCACGTATCAGCCTACGATTTGTTACAGTTGCTGGCGAGTGTTTCGCGGCCCCGCCCCCCCCCTCTACTTAGGGAAGGCGCTCAACCGCCAACCACAACACGCCGCAACGCGCCGTAGGGTGGTGCCGAGCGGCCCAACCCGAATCCGGTCCCGCGCCGCCCGCCTCCCCCGACCGGAAACCAGACAACCCCACACAACCAAACGCCAGCGCCGCCCCACCAACCGCCAACCACAACACGCCGCAACGCGCCGTAGGGTGGTGCCGAGCGGCCCAACCCGAATCCGGCCCCGCGCCGCCCGCCTCCCCCGACCGGAAACCAGACAACCCCACACAACCAAACGCCAGCGCCGCCCCACCAACCGC
>JAAYCB010000400.1 GCA_012744395.1 Pirellulaceae bacterium | reverse complement strand
ACCTGCTGGCAACTTACGCCTGCGGGAGCATTGCCGGGCGGCGGCGAGCCGAGGCGGACGCGGAATGGAATGTGTGAACGAAGGGCTCCGTCACGGGCAGCCGCCGGAGTGAGAGGGAGCGCCGCGGCTGGTGGCGCCGCCATCGCGGGGCAAACCCACGCGGCTATCATCCGTCACCGGTAACTGGACAACGACGAGCGGCCATGTTTCACTGGGACAACGGCCTGAAGCTGACCCGGCCCGACCTGGCGATCGACTTCCGCCGCCGGCAGCCGCGGGGGTTCCTCTCCCATGCGCATGCCGACCACATGGCGCGGCACCAGTACGCGCTCTGCACGCCGGCCACGGCGGCCCTCTACCACCTCCGCCTCGGCCCGCGGCCGACCCGCGAGTTGCCTTATCGTGAGCCGGTCCGTTGGGGAGGCGTGCGGTTGACGACCTACCCGGCCGGCCACTGTCTCGGCTCGGCGATGCTGCTGGCCGAGGACGGCGGCGAGTCGCTGCTCTACTCGGGCGACTTCAAGCTGCGCACCTCGCGGACCGTGGAGGGGGCCGAATTGCCGCGGGCCGAAGTGTTCATTCTGGAGTGCACCTACGGGCGGCCGGAGTACCGCCTGCCCGACCGCCAGCTCGTCGTCGAGGAGTTCCTCGAACTCGTCGAGCGGACGATCCGCCAGGGGGCCGTTCCAGTCGTCTGCGCCTATGCCCTCGGCAAGTCGCAGGAGGCGACGCGCCTGTTGACCGATGCCGGCTTCGCGGTCGTCCAGCACGCGGAGGCTTTCCGGATCAGCGCTGTCTATGAGCGATTCGGTGTCGCCCTGGGCAGCTATCGCCGTTACGGCGGCGACGTGGAGCCGGGCGAGGTCCTCGTCGTTCCGCCGGGCCGGGCCGCCGCCGTGCCGGGGCCGGCCGTGCGGATCGCCTTGACCGGCTGGGCGATCGACAAGGACGCCCGGCAGCGGCTCCGGGTGGACCACGCGCTGCCGCTGTCCGACCACGCCGACTACGACGAATTGTTCGAGGCGGTGGAGCGGGTAGGCGCGAAGAAGGTGTTTTGCACCCACGGCCCGGAGTCGTTTGTCGATCGGCTCCGCGAGCGGGGCGTGGAGGCGTTTCCACTCGAGCCCGCGAGCTGGCGACAGCACTGACCGGGACGCTTTGGAGTGCGGCAGCTCATCGCCGCTTTCCGCCCTTTGGAGTGCGGCAATTCATCACCGCCTTGACTCCGATCCGTCCGGGAGAACGGACGACCGGCGGTCAAGGGAAAGCGGCGATGAATCGGCTGCACTCCAAAGGACGGAGAATCGGCACAGTCCCGGCCAGCAGGTTAGAAGAGGCCCAGTCCGACCAGGCTGTAGCGGACGATCAGGCCCGCGGCGACGACGCTGACCATGCTCATCAGCTTGATGAGGATGTTCAGGCTGGGGCCGCTGGTGTCCTTGAAGGGGTCGCCGACGGTGTCGCCGACGACGGCGGCCTTGTGGGCGGGCGTGCCCTTGCCGCCGTGCGCGCCGGACTCAATGTACTTCTTGGCATTGTCCCAGGTGCCGCCGGCGTTGGCCATGAAGACGGCCATGCAGAAGCCGCAGGTCAGCGCGCCGACCAAGAGGCCCATCACGCCGGCCACGCCCAACAGCAGGCCGATCACGATCGGCGTGAGCAGGCCGAGCACCGACGGGAAGATCATCTCCCGCTGGGCGGCCACGGTGCTGATCCGCACCGGCTCGGCATAGTCGGGCTT
>JAAYCB010000399.1 GCA_012744395.1 Pirellulaceae bacterium | reverse complement strand
GGCAAGCTGGCATCGCCGGACGACATGGCCGGGCTCAAGGCGGCGCGAGTCCGGATCAACTACTGCTGCACGAATGACCCGGAATCGCTGGAGAAGCTTTATGCGGCCGGCGTCGAATTCGCCCTGGTGGACGATCTGGAAAAGATGATGCAGAAGGCCGCGGAATTGGGAATCCGTCCGCTGAAGCCGGTCTTTCGCGCCGGCGGCAACGCCACAGGGCAATGACTCTTGCCTCGCGGCCGTTGCGCTCTAGCGGGCAGGATTGTCAGCGCGGCGCGCAGAGCATCAAACCTGGCACTGTAGACCCAATCGCCGCCCCTCGGAGTGAGAGGGTGGGTTATTCGAGATCGAAGTCGAAGGTGTTGTCGGCGCCGTCGGCAACGGTGGCTTTCAAGCCGGAACGTGCGACCGACGCATACTTCTCGGGGATCAGACTCTTCAGCGGCGGCGTCTCGCCGTCCGCGACTTCGTCGGGCGGTTCCTCGTACTTGACGACCTGGACGCCGTATTCTCCGGGAATCGCTCCGTCGCCCTGCTCGAAAGTGGTCAGCGAGTAGCGGCCTGCCGAATCGGTCCGGCCCACAGCGCTGCCGGAATTGTCGGCCAACAGGAACGTGACCGAAGCGTCAGCCAGCGGCTGTCCCTCGAGGGTGATCGTGCCCTGCACGGGCACGGTCTTTGGACCATCACGATCCGATGCCCCGCCACAACCGCCAATCATCAGGATCAGCGGCGCAGCGATACCGAAGCGCCTTGCGGACACTACTTTTTCGCCGCGGGCTTTGCGGCCAGTTGCACGCCGACCAGTCCGCCCACGATGAACCCGACCACGAACACGGCGAACAACAGGAGCGAGCCGGGGAAGCCGAATCGGAACAGGAGGAACTTGACTTCAAAGCTCTGCGTGTTCTGGAAGACGAAGATCAAGACCACGGCGGCGAGGATCAGGATCGCAAGCAGCTTGACTTTGCCCATCACGGTCTCCGCGACTTCAGGATTTCCACGTTGCCGAGCAGCACCCCGGTCGCCGGCAGCGCCGCTGCTGGTGCGCTGGAAGTTGTCGAGCAGATTCCCGTCGAGACTGGGGCCGCTCCCCCTCAATCATCGATGGTTCGAAAATCGACCGTTTGCCACCGGCCGGGTTTCAACGATCCGATCCGGGAGCGGCAATTGTTCTGGCTCTTCTTCGACCGGGTCGCATGCCCGCAGGTGATCTGTCCCTTGTTCCGGAGGGTGCTCCGCGCGCCGCTTCCTCACCGTGCCGGTGAATAGTCCGTGGCCGCCATGAACACGGACTTCACGCCGTCGGTGACGGTCAACGGGCCGCCGGCCTTGTCTTCGGAGGCCTTGCGGGCGACGATCCAGTCGGGGTCGGCGCGAAATGCGTCAAAGGCGGCTTTGGCGGCCTCAACGCTCGGATGCGTCACGAGGTAAACAAGCGTCTCGCCGGCGCCGGGCTGGCCTTCCCGCGGGCACCAGTAACCGAAGCAGGTGATGCCGTGCTTCGCGAACAGTTTGACCGTGTGGTCGCGGAAGCGGGCGTTCAGATTCGCCAGATTGCCGGGCGAGGCGGTATAGGTCCGCAGCTCGAACACCCGCTTGCCGCCGGCGGCCGGCTTGACCGGGGGCGAGTAGTCGGTCAGACTGAGCACGACCGACTCGATCTTGTCCACGATCTTGCCCGCTGCCTCGCTCCGCTCGCGGACCCGCTTCCAATCGGCGTCGGCAAAGAACGCCTTCCATGCCTGCTGGCGGGCTTCCTCGCTCGGAAACGCCAGCAGGTAGACCAGCTTGTTCTCGGGATTATCGATCGGCGTCCAGTAGCCGATGCTCGTCAAGCCGTGTTTCTCGAACAGCTTGATCGTGTGGTCGCGGAAGCGGGCGTGGAGATCGTCGAGCCGGCCCGGCGGCGCGTAGTAGGTCCGCAGTTCAAACACGATCTTCTCCTGTTCCGCGGCAACGGCAGAACCGGCCAGCGCCAGCACGGCGGTTGCTGCCAGAATCCTCTTGGCCACCATGGTCTTGCTCCGGAAGTGTGGTCAGCACAGAATTAGTCTCGATCCCCGGCGTGCCGAAAAGGCAAGCCAAGCCGCTTATGACTGTACCATGCCGGCAAGCCCCTGCGTAGTCCTTTGGGGGAGAGCACGGCCATTTGCCCTGAAAGGACCGTTGCCATGAAGTGTCGACTTGCCGCCCTCTGCGTGTTGTGGATCGGATCGGCGGCGGCCCTGCCGGGCGAACCGGCCGAGTGGTGGAATCCCGAGTGGCGGCTGCGGACGACCGTGGAGCGGCCGGCGCCCTACGGCAGCGAGGTTGCCAGGCCGGTCGAAGTGGCCGTTGATTTTGCCCGGCTGCTCGAAAAGGCCGGCTTGCCGGGCAAGTTCGCCCCCGGCTCGCTCCGCGTCGTCGAACGCGATTCCTCGGGCAAGCCGAGCGAACGGCCCAGCGCGTGGCGCACGCAGTTCGACCCCGAACGAGGAACCTGGCAGGGTTACGTGGCGTGGATCGCGCAACCGCGGGCTGGCTCGGCCGGGACGGCGGACATCTACTTCGACGTCGAAGAGCGGGGCATCAAGCCGCCGGACTACGATCCGGCGCTGCTCCCTGCGGAGAATCTCCTGGCCAACCCGGGTTTTGAGAGGCTTGCCGGTCGGCTGCCGGAGGCGTGGGAAGCGGCGCCGGCCGCGCTCGTCCAATCGGATCGCTTTCGCCATACGACGGGAAAGCGGTCGCTGAAGGTGGTTGTGGACGAGTCCACTCGCGCCGATATCGGCCGGGAAATCACCCTTTCCCAGCGGGTGGATGTCAGGCGCTACGCTGGGCAGGAGATCGTCTTCGAGTGCGACCTGATGGCCGAGCGGGCGGCCTATGGCGCGCCGGTGGCGATCACGATTGAGCAGTATCGCGACGACGGTTCGAGAATCCCGGAAGACGCCGTCGAGCCGCGCTGGCTGAATATTGAACTGGCTCAAGGGCAGCTTGTCCAATTCCGCGAGCGCGGCCGGTTCAGCGAGTTGGCGGCCACGGCGCGCGTCCTGGTGCGGATGCGGTGTCTGGTCCGCGATGCGGACACGGCGACGGTCGTCACCGGTCCCGACGCCTGTTTTACCGTCTGGCTCGACCGCTTCGTGCTGCGGCCCGGTGAACGCTGGCCCTGGCCGGCGGCGACCGGCGCTGGCTTTGTCCCCGGGGCGCTGGCCGATGCCCCGCTCAATCGGGGATTCGAATTCACCGGGCTGCGGCGCGTGGCCTTCAACGGCGCCTCGGAAGCCACGCTCGCCAACGGTTACGACGATCCGGACCCCCGTTCGGTCCACTGGGGACTGGCGGCCGGCACGCTCGAGTTCTGGTGTCGCCCGGCCTGGAGCGCAGACGACGGCCAGGAGCGCGTCTTTTTCGATTCCGTGGCCTACGGCCACCGCCTGCACTCGCGCCTCCGCAAGCTCGGCGGCGGTGGGAACAGCGACCTGGAGTTTTCGATCGCCGACGCCGGCGGGACGCTCCGGTCGGTAAGGGCATTTGCCCCTTTCCAGCGGGACGCCTGGCACCACCTGGCCGCCACCTGGGATTTCTCCCAGGCCCGCCTGGCGCTGTTCTTCGACGGAAAGCGGATCGGCCAGAGCAGTCCGGGCGAGTCGCCCTGGCCGAGCAGCCTGGTTTCCAAAGGAACCACGGCAGGGATCGGCATCGCCGAGAATGACAGCCGCAGCCTGCCGATGCAGGCTTTTCTCGGCGGCGACGCCGACTGCCGCGCCGATCGGGCGGCCGAGGCGGTTCTCGACGAGGTGCGGATATCCGACTGCGCCCGCTATGACGCCGACTTCGCGCCGCAGCGCAGACAATTCACCGTCGACGAGCAGACCCGGGCGCTCTGGCACTTTGAAAACCAGTGGCACGCCGTCCACGCCGCCGACGACCGGTTTGTGCGAGGCCACCTGGCGTGCGAGTTGCCCCGGCAGCAGGAGACCGTTCCGCTCGACATGTATGCCGATGGAAAGATAGAGAGCCGGCCGGTCGCCGTCCGGCCGCGGGCGCCCGAGTCACGGCTCGCCGAGAACCGAGCCGCCAACCGATTGACTGTCACGCGGCCCTTCCAGCGGCTGCCGGACCCCCGCTTCGTCGAGTACCGATCAAGGCAGGCCGAATGGCTGATTGCTTCGCCCGACGACACGTTCACGGTCACTGCATCCGGCGATTGGGAGCCGCTGATGGAATCGCTCACGTTTGAGCCGGCGGGCGGCACGGGCGCGGCGGAAACCGCGATTCCCCATTGGCGCGCCGGTGATCGCGTTGTTCCGCTGAGCGTGGCGACCTTGAACGAAACACTTGCGCCGGGCATCGACGACGAGGCCCGGCGGGCGTTGGAAGTCTTCCGCTACGCTCTGGCGACGACCAACTACTTCGACGCCCACTATTGCGAGACGCTGCCGGCGCGGCACCGCCCGCGAGTCTCGTACACGCTGGTCAAGGCCCTGAACATCTATCCCTTCGACCAATGCGGCCCGCTGAACCACACGCTCCGCAAGCTGTTCCTCACGGCGGGGATTTCGTCGCAGGATTGCTCGGGAACGCACCATCAATTCGAGCAGGCGTTCTACTTGGGGAGTTGGCGGTTGTTCGACCTCTCGCCGCGCGTCTATTGGCTGAATCGCGACAATGCGACCGTGGCCAGCCGGCGGGCCTTTGAAGACGACCTCTATCTGAAACTCCGCGAGGGGAGCGGCGTCCAGTCGGCCTTGCGGGGCAGGCGCCATCGGCCTTCGCTGGGCACGGCCGAGCGGCCCCACTCGATGGAGTTTCCGCTTCGGGGTGGCGAACAGGTGCGATTCGGCTGGTGGAACGAGGGACGCTGGTTCGAGTTGACCGGCAACCGCGAGCCGATCCATCTCGCCAAGATCCCCCCCTATTTCGGCAACGGATCGATCCTCTACCAGCCCCGGCGCGAGGCCGGAGCCGGCGAGCTGGAGAACCTCGCCCTGGCGCCCCTTGGCGATGGCCTGGTGCTGCGGGCGATTGACCCGCAGCGGCACGCGCGACTGCTCTACCGGGTCGCCTGCCCGTACATTCTCTCCGATGCGCTGGTCCGGGGCGCCTGGCGCGCCGACCGGCCGGATGCTCTGCGGGCATCCGTTTCCTTTGATCAGGGGAAGACCTGGAAGAAGGTCTGGCGAAATGCGGAGCCCCGCGGCGAACTGGCAATTGACCTGCGGGCGCAGGCCGCGGCCCGTTACATCTATTGGCTCAAGCTCGATTTCGAGCCGGACGGCGGGGCGTCGCTCGCTGACCTCGGCGTGCGAACCACGTTCGTTGTCTCCCCCTTGTCGCTGCCGGCCACACTGAGGAGGGGAGAGAACCGGATCACCGTCGCCGGTGGACCGGCGGAGACGCCGGTCAAGTCGGTTTGCCGCTGGGTCGAGCGGCACCGGAGCGACCTGGGGATCGGAATCGACGCGATCAGCTACTATCTCGACGGCGATCGGTCGCATCGCCGCCTGCTCGTTGCGCCCGGCGGCGCCAGCCTGCCGATCGAGGTGACGATCGAGGGCCGCCGGTGCGAAGGCGAGGTGTCCGTGGAAGGCCTGCCGCCGGGCTGGACCGTCGCGCCGGAGCGGCAGGCGGTCGCGCTGGCCGGCGACGGCGGGCACGCGCGGGCCAGGTTGCTGCTCAAGCCGGCCAGCGCCCCGCCCGGCGAAATCCGCCGCCTGGAGCTGGTCTTTCGCGAGGCGGGCCAGGTCCGGCGGACGCCGTTTGAAGTGCTTGCCGCGCCGGCCGGGCTGGCGTGCGAGGCGGAGGCCTGCGCGGCGATCGAGGGCGGCGCGGAAGTGCAAGACTCAGCCGAGAACAGCCAAGGCCGGATCGTCGCGTTCACCGGCCAGGGCCGGCTCTCGTGCGCTGCGAATGTGCTGGAAGAAGGCCCGCATGCGCTCTGGCTGCGGGCACGCTGGGAGCCGGGGGGGAGCACCCAGTTGGACCTGGCCGTCGACGGGGCCGAGCCGCGCAGGCTGACGGCCGCGGCAATGATCGGTTTCACCGACTGGGACGATCCGCGCAGGGCGCACACCAAGTGTTTCGCCCATTTCGGCGAGGCCCACGGCCACTGGGCCTGGTACCGCATCGGCGATGTGCCGCTCGAGGCGGGGCAACACCGCCTGACGCTCTCCGCACAGCGCGGGGCATGCCTCGACGCCCTCGTGCTCCTGCCGCAAACGCCAGACTGCGACCGCGCCGCGATGAACCTGTTTCAGAATTGGAACTACGCGTGCGACGGCCGATGAGCCCGTCTTGGCGACGGGACACGCCGGACGTTCCCAAGCCGGAGCTTGGGAACGAGGCGTGTGCGAACCGCGCTGCCCGCTGAGAGGTTCCCAAGCCGGAGCTTGGGAACCCGCAGCGCGTTTGCAGGAATCATGCGGACGCGGCTACTGCTTGCCGCCCTGCGCTTCCTTGTACTCGGCGATCACGGCCGGGTCCGGTTCGTAGAGTTTGGCTTCCTCCGCCGTTGGCGTGCGGAGAGGGCGAATCACTCGGAAGCCGAGGAACAGCGCGTCGGTGTGATACCAGATGCTCTGCGGGATTTGTGGATCCTGCATCTTCCATGAGGGATCGGAACCTCGCCGAGCCGCACTGCGGAGCCGTTCGGCGTCGTCGTCCCACGAACCGCCGCGGACCGCGAGCGGGTAGGGCTTGGTCGGGATGGCAAACGGCGCCTTGACCTTGCCGCTCTTGAGTTGTGCATAGTAGTCGGGAATGTACTGATCGAGAACCCACTCGGTCACGTTGCCGTGCATGTCGTAGAGGCCCCAAGGATTCGGCTTTTTCGTGCCGACCTTGGCGTAGCCGTCCGGCGAGTTGTCGAAGTACCATGCGTAATCGTCCAAGTCTGCCGGATCGTCGCCGAAGGAATAGGCTGTCGTGGTCCCCGCGCGGCAGGCGTATTCCCACTCGGCCTCGGTCGGCAGGCGATAGTAGCGGCCCGTCTTGGCGGTCAGCCACTTGCAGAACATCTTGGCGGCGTAATCGGTCATGCAGATCGCCGGATAGCCGTCGTGCCCCATCTCGAAGGTCATGTCGCTATAGGGCGCGGTCGGCCGCGCCACCGCGTCGCCGAGCTTGTCCCACTTGGTCGTCTCCTGCTTGAGTTGCTCGCGGCGGGCGATGTCCAGCTTCTGGGACCAGTAGTCGTAGATGTCCCAGGTGATCTCCGTCGACATCATCCAGAAAGGCTCGATCTTGAGTTCGACTTGCGGCCCTTCGTCGGGCGAACGGTCCGGTTCGTCGTCCGGACTGCCGAGGAGGAATTTGCCGCCGGGGATTGGCACCATGTCGAAGGAGTGATCGGAGCCGACGATCTTCTCGGTATACTTCCGCATCTCGGCCTCGGACGCTGCATTCGCCCCGACAACCGGATAAGCCTCGGGAATCCACTCAACCGAGATCTTTTCCGTCGGGTCAAATCCCAGATCGCCATCCTCGCCCGCAAGAGCCGGCGAGAGCATCGAGAGGACGAGCAGCCCGGCCAACGCCACGCCGCAAAGCCAATGGAATCTCACTCGCGTTTGCGTCATTTAGGAACACCTTTCCTTTAGCACTACGAAATGGTCGAACTGGCGGTTCGCGACAGGACAGTCCGTCGGTCGGTCGACCAGAAGGCAGGACCGGCTTCCAGCGAGCCGGCCGTCTGTGAGGTTGCAGGGGGGCGAACGCATTGCCGCCGCTCCGTTTGATGGCGTCTGCACCGGCGCAGACCTGCCCGATCGACCTGGCCGCGGATGAAGCGCGCCCGGCGGCACCGATCGTTACGCGGCGTCTGCTCCCCGATCGGATTATCGCCATATTGTAATGCCTCCGCCGGCGATCTGCAAATGGTCCGCAAGGATGCGCACGGAACGCGGAGCGGCACAAGACGGTCCACGGGAAGGTCCCCGCCGATGGTGGGCCGGGGGACTGCCGGAGTGAGCCGTTCCCAGGCAGGGGCCTGGGAACCAGGGTACCGGCCGGTTCAGCCGGAAGAAGCAAGACGGCGAGGAGAGGGGGCCAATCGTCGGAATACAGATCCCGTCAGCCGACGCTCCCCACCGCAGACCGGGCCTTGCCCACTCTTGGTTTGTTGGAAAGGGAGCCTTGAACCTTGCCTCGGGAGGGCTAGGCCTTCGGAACCAAGACCCTTAAGCTAAAGGGAAGTTGTGTAGCGATCCAGGAAACACCGAACGTCTGCCCCGATGAACCCGTTGCGATTCAGTGCCGCTTGGCTGCTGTGCTTGCTCTCCGCCGGACTGGTGCACGGCAGCGGCGAAGAGAGCCGTTTCGAGTTTTCCGGGATTGAAATGGCCGTTCCCGTTCGGATGGTCCTCTACGCGCCGAGCGAGGAAGCGGCCTTGGCCGCTTCGCAAGCGGCCTTGGCGAGGATCCGCGAGTTGAACGGGATCATGAGCGACTACGATCCGGCCAGCGAGGTGCGGCGCCTCTCGGCCTCCTCGGGCAGCGGAGAAGAGTTTCCGGTCAGCGCCGATCTGTGGAATGTGCTCTCGCGGGCCAACGAAATATCGATCGCCAGCGGCGGCGCTTTCGACGTCACGATCGGTCCGGTGGTTCGCCTCTGGCGGCGCGCGCGGCGGCAAGGCGAGTTGCCGACGCCCGAGCGGATTCAGCAGCAGCTCGCCTCGGTCGGGTTCCAGGCGATCGAGATGCGCCAACCCGGTCGCAGGGTTCTCTTGACCCGGCCGGGCATGTGGATCGATCTGGGAGGGATTGCCAAGGGCTACGCAATCGATGAGGCCCTCAAGGTGCTGCGGACGCACCGAGTCTCCAGTGCCCTGGTTGACGCGGGCGGCGACATTGGCCTGGGCGACGCGCCCCCCGACCGCGATGGCTGGGTAATCGGGGTCGCCCCCCTCGACCGGGACGCCGAACCGAGCCTGTTCCTCTCGTTGTCCAACGTCTCCGTTGCCACCTCCGGCGATTCGTGGCAATTCGTGGAGATCGGCGGCCGGCGATATTCCCATCTGGTGGACCCCTGCACCGGACTCGGACTGACGGATCACAGCAGCGTGACGGTGATTGCCCGCGACGCGACGACCGCCGACGCGTTGGCCTCGGCCGCCAGCGTGCTCGGGCCGGAACGGGGCCGCGAACTGGTTGACTCAATCGCGGGCGCGGCGGCGCTGATCGTCCGCGCGGCGAACGGCGCAGCGGAGCAGGTCTCCTCGCGCAATTGGGGGGACTATCCGCGCGTGCAGCCGTCGAAATAGGCCCTTCCCCGAACGGCGCGCCATTCGGGCTATCTTAGAAGGCCGGCTTTCTCGGCCAGAAACAGGCACCCGACAAGAACCAGGATGCCCAACCAGCACGAGAGCCTGAACGCGACGAGCACCGCGGCCGCAAGCGAAACGGCGAAGGCAAGAAAATTAACGAAAAACCTTGACATCGTCCCCTTGGGGTCTTAATCGTAACGACGCCCGGACCAGCATGGATTACCGCAAGATCTCTCGCGGTTGGTGGTATCCCCGGAGCGGAATAAATAGACCGCTTTTCCAGGCAGTGTAAAGGGCAACTCCCGCGGATGCAAGCAGACCGGCAGGCCACGGCGGGGCCGGCCCGCCCGATGTCCACCGGCGGCCTTCATTCACGCAGCACGGAGCGTATTCCGTATTCAGCAATTCACGTTGCACACCATTTGCGGGGCAGTCAGTCGCCCTGCGCAAACGGACGCTCTCCGACGGCCGCAAAGCGGGTTTCGTCCAGCCACGCGAGGCGGAGGACAACCACACAGCACCTTTGGGTGGGCCGTTTCCAGGGCGAATACGGCCGATCCCTTCGGTCGGCTCCCGGACAATGGATGCAGAATCCGGGCTGGGCAAGACGGCTGTTCCGGTTGCCAAGGTCAGCCTCTCCCGATAAACTGATCTAGGCCAGAGCGGTTGGATCTGAGGGCGAACGTACGTCTGCGGACGGGCGAGTTGGGTATTTGGCGAGTAGCGGCTGGCCGGTCGGTCTCGTCGGGAGAGCTGAGCAAGATGCGGATAGCGGTCGGGAGCGACCATCGCGGCGCGGCAATGCGATCCAAGATCGTCGACCTCCTTAAGCGGCTAGGTCAGGATGTGATCGACGTGGGGGCCCACCAACAGCGAGCGGTCGATTATCCGGACATCGCCGCGGCGGTCGCCCAGCGGGTCAGCAAGGGGGACGTGGACCGCGGGATTCTGATCTGCGGCACCGGACTGGGGATGTCGATTGCGGCCAACAAGTTTCCGGGCGTTCGCGCCGCGCCCTGTCATGACGACCTGACGGCGGAGGTGAGCAGGCGCCACAACGACCTGAACGTGCTCTGCCTTTCCGGCGACATCCTTGGCGAACGGCTTGTCGATCGGCTGGTGGAGATCTGGCTCAGGACCCCATTTGAGGGGGGCAGGCATGCGCGGCGGGTGGGAAAAATCTGCCAGATGGAAAAGAGGAACGGCAAACCTCATTCCACGAGTGTTCCCTGAACGGTGGAAGTCGCCGCGGCCCCCCCGGAATGGCCGTGTTGCCGAGCGTTTCGCGCTGCCAGGAGGTTTTGTTCCGCGCTGTCAGCGCTGACGGGCCGGTCGATTCACCCACTCTTGGCGGAGGCCGGTGATCTTTGGGGGGGGGAGGACCGAGCGGCCATCAGCCGCCGACTTTGCCTCGGCAAAATTCTGCAAGAAACAGGCTGGCAAGAGGCCTCGCGGGCGCTTATATTCTGAAATGCCTGTGAACCGCCGCCTTGGGGGTGACGTGGGAGCGGCTTCGGGGCCTCCGGCCACCCGAGTCAGCGCACAGGGAAAGGATGGTCATTCGAACGGAAGATCCAGAGGGGACGACACCGCAGCCGCCACCGGCTGCCTGAAGGG
Organism: Pirellulaceae bacterium; assembly: GCA_012744395.1. Taxonomy (GTDB): domain Bacteria; phylum Planctomycetota; class Planctomycetia; order Pirellulales; family Thermoguttaceae; genus JAAYCB01. The sequence goes on along the minus strand of JAAYCB010000399.1, from coordinate 10,161 downwards.
AGTGCCGCATGCCCGCGCGTCGATATCCCCGACCCGGCCAGCGTCTTGCGCCGCGAACGCTTGCGGACGTGCTGCAACCTCCGCTCCCGCCGAGATACCGGGTGCGGGAGGAGCAGGGGCCAATCCGCCTTTGCGATCTGGACGAGTCGGCATGGGACCGCTTCGACGAAGAGACCTGCCGCGCTCTGGCGTCGGAGATCGTCCGCGTCGTCGGCCGCGCGGCCCGCCAGCCGGCCGCGCTGAGCGGGCGCGCCGTTCCGCCGATCCCCAAGGGAGTCACGCTGGCGGATCTGGAACTGGCACCGAGGACGTTCAATTGCCTCGTGGCGGCGGGAATCGGGGAACGCCCGCAAGATCTCAGCCGGATGACGATCGAAGGCCTGTTGAGTTTGCAGGGCTTCTGGGGAAAGTGTCTCGTCGACCTGCTGACGGCGATCGAGTACGCAACGGATCATCCTGAATCGCGGCCCGTGCGTCGGGGGCGGAGGGCGTCGACTCCGCGATGCCGCGGCAACGGCGGCCGCTACCCCCGCCGCGGCTACCGACTCGCTCCGGTCGCGCTTCGCGAAATCCTCCAGGTTCCCATCCCCGCGCAGCGGATCAAGACGCCGGAGGTCCAGGGGCTCCAGTTGTGCGACCTGGACGAGACCGTCTCCGAGCGGTTGTCGGACGCCGAACTGGCCATGCTCGGCCGCATGATCGTCGCCAGGGTCAACGTCAGCAGCCAGCGGCGGACGCTTGGGCAGTCCGCGATTCCGCAGCCACCCAAGGGAATGCGATTGCAGGAGCTGGCCCTGGAGAATCGGACGTACAACTGCCTCGTCCGCGCGGGGTTCGGCGAGCGGCTGGAGAATCTCGGCAGGTGCTCCGTCGGTGACCTGCTCGCGCTGCGGGCCTTCGGTGCAAAATGCCTGCTCGACCTGTTGTGCTCGCTGGAGACGGCCATCGCCAGGTGCGAAACGCTCGACGAGCATCTCACGCGCGAAGCGCTCGCCTTAAGCGCGATGCCCGAGGCTTCGACCATCCACTTCAGCGATCCGCGGTTGGGACCGATGCTCCGCGGCATCGACGGCGGGGCGGAGACGCTCGAGCAGCTTGCCAGCCGCGCCGTCAAGCGGCGCGTCGATCCGATCAATCCCGCCGCGTCTTGCCGCCGGATGGCCGAACTCCGCCGGCACATCGGCGATCTCGGGCAACTTCCCCTTGGCGAGGAGCTGGCGACGATCTTCGCGCCCGCACCGCCCTCCCGCGACCGCCAGATCGTTACCGAGTATTTCGGCTGGGACGGGGGGGGCAGTCGCACGCTCGAGGAGCTTGGCAAGCGCTACGGACTGAGCCGCGAGCGAATCCGCCAGATCTGCGTCCGCGCGGCCAAGCGGCACTGCAACGCGCGGGTGTTCGCGCCCGTTCTCGATCGGGTGCTCGGTCTGATCGGGTCGCGGATGCCGATCTCGTCCGCCGCGCTGCGGCGCGTGTTTGAGGCGGCGGGGCTCGGGGCGAGTTGGCTGCCGCCGAAGGTCATCCGCCAGGCCGCCCTGTTCCTCGCGCGGCCCGCGGCGTTCGACACCGCGCTGCTGGAGGGGGGGGAACTGGTCGTGCCGGAGGGGTTGGCTCACGCCCCGAAAGCGATTTCCCAGGTCGCCCGGCGGATCATCCTGGCCTCGGGAATCACCACCAGCGCCGAGGTGGCCCGGCAGGCGGCGGCTCAACTCGGCTTGGAAGTCGAGCCACCGCTGGTGCGGGTAGCGCTCGAGGCCCTCGCCGACTTCCAGTGGCTGGACGACAAGCAGACCTGGTTCCACCTGGAATCCGGCGCGCAATACGGGCTTCCCAACATGATCGACAAGGTGCTTGCCGTCTGCCCGCGGATCGCCGTTGGCCGCCTCCGCGCGGCGCTGGCGCGGCGGCGGCGGCCAGGCAGGAGGGTGCCGCCTGCGCGCGTCTTGCTGGCGTTCTGCGCCCAGCTGCCGGGGGTAAGCGTCAGGAACCACGCCGTCCTCGCCGAGCGTCCGCGGAAGAGCGCGGAGGTGCTCTCGGGCGTTGAGGCGGCCATGGTCGAGGTCCTCCGATCCCATGGCCCGGTGATGGAGAGGGGAGCCTTCGAGGAACAATGCCTGAAGCGGGGCATCAACCGCTTCAGCTTCAACGCGGCCCTCATGGCATCGCCGGTGATTTGCCAGTTCGGCCGCAGCGTGTACGGCCTGGTTGGAGCGGCGATCAGCCGCAGAAAGGTTCAGTCGATGGCCGCCAAACGCCGCGGAGCCGCGACGGATCGCGTTCTGCGAGGGGCCGGCACCTTGGGGGACGGGCGGCTGTTTCTCTGCTACAAGCTCTCGAAAGCGGCGATTGCCGGCGGCGTGACCACCGTCCCCGCGGCAATCAAGGCCCGGCTGGCCGGTCGGTTCACGATCCGCACCCCCGACGGCGCCGAGGCCGGCCAACTCGTGGCCCGCGACGGATGCGCCTGGGGTTTGGGACCCGCCCTCCGCAGCCAGCACGCTCGTCCCGGCGACCACATGGTCCTGCTGGTCGACACCGAATCGCTTCTGGCCGAGGTCTACCTGGGAGAACAGGACCTGCTCGATACCCTCGTCGAAAGCCTCCAGCTGCGGCAGACCGTAGCCGTCAGCCGCCAGCCGTCGGGTCAGCTAACGGCCAACAGCTGACGGTGGTTGGCGGTCAGCCATCGGCCAGCGCTTCGTTCCCAAGCTCCGGCTTGGGAACGCCTCAGCGGGCAGCGCGCTGCGCGTTGAACGCTTCCGCTTTCTCAATCATCTCGGCGATGGAAACCTGCTTGCCGCCTTGCTGTTTGCTCACGTCAGCGCTTGCCATGAACGCGAACAATTCGATGGTCTCTTCCTTGGGAACGGGCGCTTTGCCGGTCTTGAAGAACTTGCAGATCTCCTCAACCAGCGGCAGATAACCCTCGTAGTTTCCGCCGCTTTCGATCGCCTTCGCGCCGAACACCGTCGCCCCATAGCCCGACTTGCCGCTGCGGATGCCGCGGAACGTCCCAATCCGGCCGCCATCCCACGTTCCAACCACCAGATGGGCGCCGTCGGTCGCCGTGCACGAGACGCTCTGGCAGCCGGTGCCCATGATCGTGAAAAGGATCTCCACGCCGTGGACGCCGTACCAGAACAGGTCGGGGTGGTGCGGTTCGAGGCTGCACGGGCTGTAGGCGTCGCAGCCCTGGACCTTGCCGACGGGCGGATTGGTGCGCATCTGCTGGAACACCGAGCCGAAGCGGAGCGAAGAGCTGGAGAAGCAGGGGACCTTGGCCTCGTCGGCGAGCCGGAAGATCTCGATCACGTCGGCCAGCGACGCGGCCATCGGCTTGTCGATGAACAGCGGCTTGCCGGCGGCGATCACCGGCCTGGCCTGGTCCAGGTGCGGCCGGCCGTCGACGCTTTCCAGCAGGACGGCGTCGACATGGGGCAGCATCGCCTCAATCGTGTCGTAGATCGTGACCCCCTGCTCGCGGAGCTGCTTCGTATAGCCTTCCACGCGGTTGATGCTGCTGGGATTGTCGGCCGTGCCGCCGGGAAAGCCGGCCGTGACGAACACGTCGGCGATGTCGCCTTGCGCATCGGGTGAATTGATCGCCTTGGTGAAGGCGATCACGTGCGAAGTGTCCAGCCCGATGATGCCCGCGCGGAGTGCGCCCTCGGGGACCGTGGGCGGCTCCGCGGCCGCCAGGCGCCCGCAAGCCAGCACGCCGAGAAGAAGACACGCCGCCAGAAGTCTCTTGAACATGAAACCTGGTTCCTTCAATCTGAGTTTCCCTGGAGTCTACTTGCCCGCAATGATCAGGTCGAGGCGCTTGCTGCGCTCTTCCAGTGAGAGGCCGCCACTGCCCTCAATCGTCATGTAGTCGTTGTAGCCGATCCTTTCGATCTGTTGGCGGACCGCCGGCCAATTGACGTCGCCGTCGCGGATGTCGACGAACGCTCCGCCGTTCTTCGCTTCCCTGTCGACCCTGAAATCCTTGACGTGCAGCTTGACGATCAGCTTGCCCAGGGCCTCGAACCACTCCTCCGGCCTGGCGTACTTGACGTGATTGCCGATGTCGAAATAGGCCTTGACGAACGGGCTGTCGAAGGAGGCGACGAAATTGGCGAACAGATTCGGCTTGACCCAGAACTGGTTCCAGACGTTCTCCAGGGCGATCACCACCCCGGTCTTCTCGGCCACGGGGATCAGGGCCTCCACCGCTTTCCGCGAGGCGTCGGTCGAGCGGTTCTGTTCCGCGATGTAGTCGGCGTAGGGGGAGTTGTCGCCCTCGACGACGCGGCGGACGTGCGAGGTCTTTTCATCCAGTTCGATGTCGAACTCCCAGGGCTGGGGGACCTTGACGCTGCGCGTCAGGCGGCAGGGAACGAGCAGCAGGGCATTGGCCCCATAGGCTTGGGCGGCTTTCAGCGCCCGATCCACTTTCGCCAGTTCGCCCGTCACGTCCTCGGCCTTCTCGCTGTTGAAGTTGGCCCACCCGTAAAGCACTGAGTGAATCTCCATCGACAGCGACTCGGCCAGTTTGCGCCCTTGGGCGGCCACTTCCGGCGCGACGTCCCATTTGCCGGTCTCCATGCCGTCGAACCCGGCCGCTTTCCACGCCGCGAGCGTCTTTTCGTCCGGATTGCCGATCAGGGCCTTCTTGAGTTTCGTCTTGTATTCGGCGGCCTGGAGCCCGCCGCTGGCAAGCAGTCCGGCAGTTGCGGCCGAGGCCGCCAGGAATTGGCGTCGGTTCAAAGCATGTCTCATGGGTAGGGCTCCATTGTACTGAGTCGAGGGATGCAGGGGGCGTGATACAGGCAGGGATCAACGAGCGCTCCCCAGTATGTCACAGCCGCCGCCGCCAGTCAATTTCCGCTGGATCTGAAAAAAACGCCCGCCGCCGGCAAGGCCGAATATCACCCGGACGGATCGCCGGTCCTGGCGCTTCGAGCCACGAATCTGACCGACCGGCCCGTCGAGGCGCGGCTCCGCCTGCAAATCCTGGCAAGCAGGCGCCCTTCTCCCATGGCGCGGATACTGCCGCTGCCCGAAACCGTTTGGAGCCAAGATTGCACTGTCTTTCTTCAGCCGAACGAAATCAAGTCGCTCAAGATCGTCGCCAACGTGGAACTAGCCGCCGATACGGTCGTGACGGATGCCATGTCGGCCGGCGAGCAGGCGGCACGCAGCAGCCAGTAGCTGCCGGATGTCAGCGGTCAGGTTGCAGGTCACAAACCATCAGACACTCCCTGCTCCAACCCGAGCTGGCCCCCTGGCCCTGTGACCTGCAAGCTGGCAGGCGGCAACTCCCCACCGCAAGGATTCGAACCATGAAGATACCCTGTCCCAGCCAGGTTGCAGGCATCGTGCTCGGCTGCGCCGCATCGGCGATCGTGCTTGGCGTGTTGGCGCCGGCACCGGTCCGCTCAACGAGCGGGCGGCAGAAATCTGGGCGGGCCTCGGCTACCGCGTCGAGCGCGTGGATTGCACGACCTGCTTCCGCCATTTCGGCACGCTCCGCTGCCTGGTCAACGTGCTTGGTCGGAGCAGGAGAGAAGACGGCAAGGTCCGCGCCACCCAAGCGCAGCCGAAACTGGTCAGCGGGAGGCGGTAGAAAAGGGGAAAGCGGTGATGAATCACCGCACTCCAAAGGGGGCCTTGGGGCTGCCGGTTGCGACCTGCAACTCTACCGAGCCGCCGCCTCCGCCTGGAGCCAGTCGCCGATCTCCGCCACACCGCCGCCGGTCTTGGCTGAAAGCTGGAAGACGCGGGCCGCCGGCGCCAACCGCCTCATGTCCGCCACCACGCGGTCGACGCTGAAATCAAAATGCGGGAGCAGATCGATCTTGGTAATCGCCAGCGCGTGCGACCCGCGGAAGATGGCCGGGTACTTGGCGATCTTGTCGTCGCCTTCGGGCACGCTCAACAAGACGATCCGGCGATGTTCGCCCAGGTCGAAGCCCGCCGGGCAGACCAGGTTGCCGACATTCTCGATCAGCAGGAGGCCGAGCTGCCCGAGTTCGAGGCTGCCGGCCGCGGCATTGACCATCTGGGCGTCCAGATGGCAAGCGCCGTCGGTGTTGATCTGGACGACGGGGACGCCCAACGCGTCGATCCGCTCGGCGTCGATCGAGCCGGCAATGTCGCCTTCGATTACTGCCGGAGCGAGCGCGTCGCCGAACCGCCCGATCAGCGCTTCCAGAAGGGTCGTCTTGCCGCAGCCGGGCGAACCGACGATGTTGACGCCGAAGACGCCCGCAGCGCTGAACCGGCGGCGGTTCTCCTCGGCGAGTTGATCGTTGGCTTTGAGGATTTTTTGCGCAGCGACGATTTTCATGAACACACCCGTGGGGTACAAGAATGGGGCCGCCCGGGAAGTGGGTTCGGCCCGGGATGGCGTTTTGCGGATTCCGCTCGGTCTCGGCCCGCGGTCTCGCCATTGCGGGACTGCGGGCCGCCCCTCTCGGAGAGACCTGCCTATCGATCGAATTCGTCGACGTCGATCGTCTCCAGGAGCATCTCACGGCCGCCGTCAATCGTGATCTTGCCGGCCTGGCATGCCGGGCAGCTGAGCACGAGTTCCTCGATTTCCGTCCGCGCTCCGCAAGCGGCGCAAACACAGACCGCCTTCGGCTCGTCGATCTCCAAGGCGGCGCCGGCAAGCCGCGTACTCGGCGCGAGCAGTTGGAAGGCGAAGCGGACCGCGTCGGCGTTGACGCCGGAAAGGCGGCCGATGGAGAGCTTCAATCGGGCAACCGGGCCCCGCGCGCCGGCGCGGTCGACCTCCGTCTCAACTTGCTCGATCAACGCTTCGACAATCGATAGTTCATGCATGGAAGGATTCCGCGACGAACACTCTTCCGGACGGCCGGCGAGTCTGCTCGACGATCTGGATCGCCGCGGGGCATCCAGCGCGGGGCAAGCCCACGCGGAAATCTGGGTGATTTCAGTCCGTGGCGGCCAACTGGATGCGGGCGCTTTCCAGCCGCTGGGCAAGCAGCTTGGCGACCTGCTTTGTCAATTGGTAGCCGACCATTGGGTCCCGGTCGCAGATCTGCCGGACTTTCTCCGCGTTGAGGGAAATCAGGTGCGTATCCTTGGTGGCCGTCCCAATCGCCGTCGCTTTGTACGGCTCGATCAATGCCGACCAGCAGAGCAGTTCGCCACCCACCAGCGTGTCGACGGTCCGCTCCTCGCCATTGCCGAGGAGGTAGCGGATTTCCACTTCACCCTGGGTAATCACGTGGAGCGTCGAGGCCGGGTCGCCCTCGCGAAACATCAGCGTGCCGGCCGGTACGTCGTTCTCCTCCGCGATCATCGCCAGGCTCTTCAGGCTTTCCTCGCTGATGCTGGCGAAGTAGTGGTAGCGCCGCAGGGCTTCGGGAGAAATCATGGGGGGGCTCCTTCAGGGACGAGTCCTTGTGGGAGTCGGCGACGCGGGGCCGCCAGGCCGCTTGTGCAACGCCGCACCCGGCAACATGCCGGATCAATCGGCCGGACTCCCTGTTTGCAACAGCCTCAGCACCTCCTCGACCGCTGCCGGGATGGCGGCCGCAACCTCGGGGGTGCATTGATCAGCAAATGTCAGTATATCCTTCGCCTCGATGCCGACAAGCAGGATTTCGCGGTTGGGGGGGAGGCCCAGGCCGGCCTGGCGGCCCAGTTCGAGGGCCGTCGGCAGATTCATGTCGTGGGCCGATGCGCTCCGCTGGGTCGGAATCGCATCCGGCGTCAGATGATGGATCGTGCCGGGCGCCGCGCCGGTCGTGATCGCGTCGATGACAATCGCCCGATCGTAGCCAACGAGCCGCTCCATCAGCCGCAAGCCGCCCCAATAGTCCTCGCTGACCTCCACGTCATCACGATCGGCCAGCATCCTAGCCAGTTCCGCGGCAACGCGGAGCCCGATGCTGTCGTCGGCAACGATCCAGTTGCCCAGGCCAAGGACGAGGGTCTTCATGGAGGGTTCGGGGTTCGGGGTTCAGGGGGGCAGAAGCACCTCGTTCCCAAGCTGGAGCTTGGGACGGGGTGGGGGGATAAAAAAGGCCGGGCGCCTGTTCCGGGTCGCCCGGCCGCACCTTCCTTCGTTCAGCGATCAGCCGATGAACTGGGAAAGCGTTTGGATGATCTCGCCTTGCGGATCGCGGAGATTGACTCGGAGGGGCATCTGGCCGGGCAGGCTGTGCGTGGCGCAGCCAAAGCAGGGGTCATAGGCCCGGAACGCCATCTCCACCATGTTCAGCAGGCCTTCCGACACCTTGCCCTTCTGGATCAAGCCGCTGGCGGCCTTCTTGACCGACATGCAGATTGGGGCGTTGTTGTTCGTCGTGCCCACAACCAGGTTGACCTTGGTGAGGATCCCGCGCTCGTCGGTGACGTAATGGTGCGTGAGGTTGCCGCGGGGGGCCTCGACGCAGCCGATGCCCTCCTCGGGCGTCTCGGTCGGGATCGTCCGGTATTCGCTGCTGGTGATCTCCGGATCGGTCGCCAATTCGACCCAGCGTTCGGTGGCAAACAGAATCTCGACGAGCCGAGCCCAGTGGGTCGCCAGCGTGTGGTGCACCGGCTTGCCGCCGAGCGTCTCGAAGAGCCGTTCGTACTCCTTCTGGGCCAACGGAGTGGCCATCCCGTCGGCGGCGTTCAGGCGCGAAAGGGGCGTCGATTTGTACACGCCCGAATCCATCCCGTCGACCAGCCCCTTCCACCCGATGCCTTTCAAATACGGGAATTTCAGGTAGGACCAGGGCTCAACGCGTTCGGCAATGTGCTCGCGGTAGTCCTTGGGGTCATACTTGATGAATTCCTTTCCGTCGGGGCCGACGATGCGGGTCTTGCCCTCGTAGAAGTTGAGGCGGTTGTCGGCGTCGACGGTGCCCATGTTGTACGTCTGGTGGGTGTAGACGCCGCCGGTGATCAGGCTCACGTAGTCGGTGTTCTTCAGGACGATGTCCTCGAACAATCTCAGGGAGAACTGGGCGAACTCGATCGCTTCGCGGCCGCGGGCCTCGATCTCCTTCCGCTGCTCTTCGTTGATGCCGCGGCTGACGCCGCCGGGCAGACCCCAGTTGGGATGGATCGGCCGGCCGCCCATCAACTTGATCAGGTGGTGGCCGTCGCGGCGCATCTTGAGCACCTTGCCCGCGATGTCCATGCCGACCTTCTTGATCACGCCGAGAATGTTGCGTTCGGCGGGGGGCGCATCCGGTCCGACGACGAAGTCGGGGCCGCCGAGGGCGTAGAAATGGGTCGTGTGGTCCGTGGCGAAGAAGATGCTGTAGAACATCTCCCGGAGCTTTTTGGCGGCCGGCGGCGGATCGACCTTCCAGACGGCGTCGAGGGCCTTCGAGGCGGCCATGTGGTGGGCCTCCGGGCAGACGCCGCAGATGCGGTTGGTCAGGTTGGGCATGTCTTCCGCCTGGCGGCCGACGCAGAACTGCTCGAACCCGCGCAACTCGGGAATTTGCAGGTAACAATTGGCCACGTCGCCCTCTTCGTTCAAGAAGATGTCGATCTTGCCGTGGCCTTCAAGCCGTGTAATCGGATCGATGGAGATTCTTTTCATCGTCATCATGTCCTTCCTACGATGCGTCTGCCGCCACCTTCGCGCCGCCGTCTTTGCCCTTCAGCTTGCTGCGCCGCAACAGGCTATGCGCCAGGCTGAACCGATAGAAGCTGCCCGCCGGATCGGGAATCCCGTCCTTGATGATCGCATCGATCTCCTTGGGGTCTTGCGAATCGATCACCGAGGCGACGGCGCTGAACAGCCGCGCGCCGTAGTCTTCCACTCCGTTGTTCGGCCCATAGCACCCGATGCACGGCGAGTTGACCTGCGGGCAGAGCGCCCCGCAGCCGGCCCGCGTGGCGATCCCGCAGCAGAGAATTCCCTGCTCGAGCAGGCACTTGTCCGGGTCCGGCTTGATTTGCCAGGTGCGGTAAAACTTCTTGATCTTCTTCTCCTCGCGGGTCCGGGGGCAATCGTCGCAGACGGTCGTGTCCGAGCCGATGATCGAGCCCGGCTCGGGCAGTTTCTGCTCGAGGATCGCCACGATTGCGTCCCAGATGCGGTCGGCCTCCGGCGGGCAGCCGGGCAGGTAGTAGTCCACCGGGACCGTCTGGTCGAGCGTCTTCAGCGTGTCGTAGTAGAGGGGCAGGTGGAGCTTGCCTTCC
>JAAYCB010000044.1 GCA_012744395.1 Pirellulaceae bacterium | reverse complement strand
TCGACCGGATCCACCGGGTGATGCACCTGTGGAAGGAAGGCGACCTGCACAAGGTCGACGAATACCTCGACGAGCACGCCCTGCGCCGCAACGAATTGTTCAAGCGCGTCGTGCAGTCGCTGATCGAACTGTCGACGGGCAGCGAGCGGTCGCTCTTGGAGAGCATCAGCAATCATATCGGCGCCAAAGGCGCCAGGCCCACCGACCCGCAGCTCGAATTCGCCTATCGCAGTGACAAGTAGGAGCCTGCCATGATCCGATTGATCGAAGCCCTGAACTTCCGCTGTCTGCGGTACATTCGGCAACCGCTCGGCGATTTCCAGATTCTGGTCGGACCCAATGCCAGCGGGAAGACCACGTTCCTGGACGTCGTCAGCTTTCTCGGCGACCTTCTGTCGAAAGGACTGGACGAGGCCCTCACGGAGCGAGCATCGAGCATTCAGGATCTCTTCTTCTGCGGGCAAGGCGAACGTTTCCAGTTGGCGGTCGAGCTTGACGTCCCGGAAGAGCGGGTCCGCATGCTCCAGCGGGAGCAGCCGTTCCACCGCGTTCGATACGAGCTGGCGGTCGGAATTGAGCCCCAGACGGGTGAGTATCACATCTTCGACGAGCAAGTGATTCTGCAACGGCCAGTACCGGCCCGCTCCCAAGGGGAACCACAACGGCTGCTGTTCCCCGCACCCGCCGAACCGCCGGATACGATCATGCACGGGAGGCACGTTGGCAAGGACGCGAAACGGACCGTCCGCAAGGTGTACGACGGCAACGACAATTTCTACTCGGAGACGGAAACTCGCAAGGGGAAGGGAGGCTGGGCCCCGTCCATCCGCTTGGGGCCGCGGAAATCGGCCCTGGCCAACATGCCGGACGACGAAAGCAAGTTCCCTATCTCTACCTGGCTGCGCGAAACATTGATCAACGGGACGCAGAAACTCATGCTCAACAGCCTGGCGCTCCGGCAGAGCAGCAGGCCGGGCCAGGGTCGGCTCTTTAAGCCCGATGGCAGCAATCTGCCGTGGGTGATCCAGGGGCTTCGCGACGAGAACATGGATCGGTACGGCCAGTGGATTGGGCAGTTGCAGACCGCGTTGCCGGACATCGAGGACGTGGTCACAGTCGAGCTGCCGGACACTCGCCACCGGTTTCTCCAGATCGTGTACCGGGGCGGTCTCAACGTCCCCTCGTGGACGGCATCGGATGGAACACTGCGAATGCTTGCGTTGACGCTCCCTGCGTTTCTGCCCGACTTCTATGGGATTTACCTGATCGAAGAGCCGGAAAACGGCATCCACCCCATGGCCATGGAAACCGTTTACCAGGCGCTCAAGTCGGTCTACAACGCGCAGATCCTGCTGGCCACGCATTCTCCCGTGATCCTCGGCTGCGCCGAGCCGGGAGAAATCTTGTGCTTCAAGAAGGACGAAGCCGGCGCCACCGACGTTGTTTCAGGTCCCAACCATCCTGCGCTGCGGAGTTGGCAAGGCAGCCTCAATTTGGGCGATCTATATGCATCGGGGGTGTTGGGATGAGCAAACGGGACCTGTTCGTCGTGGTCGCCGACTTAGACGCGGAAAACGCGATCAGAACGCTGCTGTGCCAGCGCCAGCCGGCGCTGGGCATCCAGCTCGACTTCAACCCCGATCGGCCTCCCAACGGCGACCTGCTGCGGTACTCCGGCCGGGATTCCGGATGCTACAAGGACGCGGTCGACCTGCTTCGGCCGCCGCAGCAGACGCATCGGCACGGACTGTTGTGCTTCGACCGCCACGGCTCGGGGGCGGAAAGCCGGGCCCGCGAACGAGTGGAAGCCGAAGTCGAAGACCGTTTGGTTGCGAGCGGCTGGCCGCGCGGGCACGTGGCTGCGGTCGTCCTGGACCCCGAACTTGAGGCCTGGGTGTGGTCTTCCTCGCCGCACGTAGCCGAACTGTTGGGCTGGGGCGAGGATCGGCAGAATCTGGTTCCTTTCCTCCAAGGACGTGGGCTTTGGGAGCCCGATTGCCCGAAACCCCAAGATCCGAAGGCTGCTATGGAGCAGGCACTGCGGAGCAAGCGGAAGCCACGAGGAGCACGGCTGTTCGCTGAGCTGGCTTCCCGCGTTACACTGCAGGGTTGTCAGGATCCGGCGTTTCAGAAACTCCAGCAAACGCTGGCGAGTTGGTTTCCCGCCCCCAATCCCCAGGAGTCGCAATAGATGCGAGACTCGGAGCTCGATGGGCAATATGCCACCGGCGGGATCAACGCCCGCGTGTTCGCCTCGAAGTACCCGACCCAACTGCCGGACGCGGAAACCTTGCGAAAGGAAATCGAGACAACGCGGCGGGCCCTGCTGGATCACCGGCAGCTTCATCCGCCCGCGGACAGCCAGTAGACGCACAAGCCCAACGAGGAACGATTAATGGCAAAACTCCCTTGGACCCCGTGGCACAAGGTCGTCAACCTGCGCGACGATCTGAAGAGCGGCGACCTGCCCCTGCACATGTTCGCGGCAGACCTTTACGAGGTCATGATGCAGACCGGCATACGGCCGATCTACGAGAAGCCCGAGGAGTTCTTCGCCTTGACCTTCCCCACGCACAATCTCCGCAACCTGGTGCGGGAGGTCGCCCTGCGGCTGGCCGGAAAGAACGACAAGGCGATCCGGCAGTTGGAGTTGACCTACGGCGGCGGCAAGACGCATACACTGATCACGATGTGGCACCTGGTCCACGACCCGGACAACCTGCCGGACCTGCCCGCCGTGCGCGAGTTCACCGAGACGATTGGCCAGGCGCCGCCCCAGGCCCGCGTGGCGGCGTTGTGCTTCGACAAGCTGGACGTGGAGACCGGCTGCGACGTGCGCTCACCCCAAGGCGCGGTGCGGCGGCTCAAACAGCCGTGGAGCCTGCTGGCCTATCAGGTGGCGGGGGACGAGGGACTCAAGTTGCTGCACGCCGAGGGAAAGGCCGAAGAGCGGAACACGCCCCCCGCGGAGAACACGCTGACGCAACTGCTCTCGCTGCCGCTCAAGAAAGGTATGGGCACGCTGATCCTCCTGGACGAGGTTCTACTGTACGCCAAGGTCCGTTGCCACGCCGAGCCCGGCTTCCTCGACATTCTGATCGGCTTCTTCCAGTACCTGACGCAGGCGGCGGCGAAGGTGGAGAAGTGCTGCACCGTGGCGTCGCTGCTGTCGAGCGAACCGAAGGACCAGGCCGACCCGCTGGGCAAGAAGATCGTCTCCGACCTGTACGACATCTTCCAGCGTCAGCGCGAGGAGGCGGTCCAGCCGGTGGAGAAAGACGACGTGGCCGAGGTCCTGCGGCGTCGGTTGTTCGACCCGAAGTCGGTGGAGCTGCGCGGGACCTGGCCGCAGCACGTGATCGCGGCGCTCAAAGGCATCGCCGCCCTGGATGACCAGACGGCCAAGAACGGCGCGGCGGCCGAGGACCGATACCTCAAGAGCTACCCGTTCCATCCCGAACTGACGGAGGTGTTCTACAGCAAGTGGTCGGCGGGCATCGAACGGTTCCAGAAGACGCGCGGTGTGCTGCGGACGTTTGCCCTGGCGCTCCGCGAGGCCGAGAAGTGGGACGACAGTCCGCTGGTCGGCCCGGCGGTGTTCCTCGGCGCGCCCAAGAAGGAAGGCTTGTCCGAGGCGGCCCGCGAGTTGGTGTCCATCGCCGACACGATCGTCAGCGACGGGCAGGCGACGCGGTGGACAGGCATCGTCGAGAACGAACTGGGCAGCGCCCGCCAGGTGCAGTCGGAGTCGGTGGGATTGAAGCGTCGAGAAATCGAACAGGCCGTGATGGGCGCCTTCCTGCACTCCCAGCCGACCGGCCGCAGCGCCAAGACCCGCGACCTGATGCTGCTGGTCGGACCATGCCGTCCGGACAAGATCGAACTGGAGAAGGGGCTGGGGCGTTGGGCGCGGAACAGCTATTGGCTGGACGACGCGAACATGCCGGAGAAAGACGGGCAGCTTCCCGGCCAGTGGCGGCTGGGCAATCGCCCGAACCTGAACCAGATGCAGTCGGCGGCCGCCGCGCAGATCTCGGACAACGTGGTGAAGGCCCGCCTGATCGAGGAGATCGGCAAGCTGAAGACGCTGACCAGCGGCGCGTCGGCGTCGGGCGTGCGGGTTCACACGCTGCCGACCAGGCCCAGGGACATCGCGGACGACGGCCTGTTCCACTACGCCGTTCTGCCGCCCAGCGCTGCATCGGATTCCGGCAAGCCCAGTGCGGAGGCGAGGCGGTTTCTGGACGAGACGACCGGACCGGAGAAGCCGCGTGTTTTTCGGAATGCGATGCTGCTGCTGACGGCGTCGAAGGATGGCCTCAGCGCCGCCGAGGCCCGCGTCCGCGATTACCTGGCCTGGGATCGCGTGAGGAACGAACTGACGCCCAAGAACGAGGAGGAGAGGAAGCAGAAGGGGTCGGTCGACGTCGCCCGGTTGCAGACGCTGAAGATCAACATGGACAAGGCCAGGGCGCGCATACCGGAGGCGATCCGCCACGCATACTGTATCGTGGTGACGGTCTCGGACAAAGACGAGGCGCAGGCGTTCAAGCTGACGGTCACGGAAGACCCGCACTTCGAGACCATCAAGAATGACTCGCGCTCGCGGGTGCAGGATACGGCGATCACCGCCGAGGCACTGCTGCCCGACGGCCCGTACAACCTCTGGAAGGGCGGCGAGACGAGCCGGCGGGTGAAGGATCTGGCGGGCGCGTTCGCGCAGTTGCCGCACCTGCCGAAAATGCTCAAGTCGCAGGCGATCGTCGAGACGCTGGTCGCCGGCTGCGAGCAAGGCACGTTCGTGCTCAAGCTGACGCGGCCGGACCGCACCTTCCGAACGTGGTGGCGGTCGCGGCCCGACGACGCGGCTCTGAGCGACCCAGCGATGGAGCTGGTGTTGCCCGACTCAGCGGAACTCGGCCAAATACCGGGCGACCTGCTCGCGCCCAAGGCGCTGCCCGACCTGTGGGGCGGCGATGAGATCACGGTCCAAGCCGTGATCGATTACTTCGACGGCGCCAAGGTGGTCCAGGTCGACAAGGGCGGATTCACCGAACCCGCGCCCGTTCCCAAGGCGCCGGCCGACGTGGTCGAGACGGCCGTGAACGAGGCGGTCGAGGCAGGCAAGGTGTGGCTGCTCTCTGGACCGTCAAGCCTGCTCGGCGAGACGATTCCAGCCGGGGTTTTGTCGCCGGCAGCGAAGCTGCGTGTGCCACCGGCGATCATTTCCGCGGCCGCAATCCTGCCGGAGAACCTGCCGGGAGCGTGGAAGGGGGGGCAAACCACCGCACTGTCAATCGCCACCGCACTATCCAATCAGGCTGGTCACACCCTGCCCTGGAAAACGGTGCGGGACGTCGTGGGCGGGGCGATCCAAGCGCGATTCGTCGCGCTGACGGAGGACTCCGCCCCCTGGACGTGCGAGCTGCCCGCTGCCAATTCGGTGAAGCTGCAAGTAGCAGCAACGGGCGGCGATGGTGGAGGTGGGGAAGACGGAGGGCCCGGCCCCGGCCCGAAGACGCTCGTGGCCCAAGCGGAACTCGAGCCGTGCGAGATCCAGGACTTGGGCGACCTCATTCCGCAACTGCTTCAGATCAAGACCAAGATCGACATGCCGCTGAAGTTCCGCGTCCGAATCGAGTTCGGCGACGCAGAGCGGGACCCGTCTCCCGAGTCTGTCGCTTCGATCAACGAACTCCTGGAAAGCATCCGGGCAGGGTTCAAGATCGGGTGACCCCCCCAGAGATTCCGCTGTTTCGCCCAGTCCGCCCTGGTTCATGTCGCCGCCTCCGGACGATGCCCGTCCGCAAGGGCCTCGCTGCCGGACGCGCGGAACGTGGTGGCGACGGAGTCGTTGCCGCCGTCCAAACGATCACCAGGCGACCCTTTCGACGATCTCGGCCTGTGGCTTGCCCAGACAAATCAGAAGTCGAAACCGGAATGTAGTGAAGACTTCTGACCGCCCAGCCCGCAAAAACCGGGAGATCGCACCGACTGTTGGCGAACTTGCCCCGAGCGGCTGGTCGGGCGATTCGCCGAGCCCCCCCCTAGAGCTGCAAGTTCCCCGCAAAGTGATGGATCGACGGGGTGGACCATCACACGGTGAAGACGGCGGGGGGAATTTCGACTCCGCGGGCAAACAGGGCGACTGAAGCGATTTGGAGAGCTTCGCCGGATTGACTGGTCAGGAAGAGTTGTTAGAATCGCGAAGCCAGGCAATTTCGTCCTGACTGCGCCGCCACCTTGTTGTGCGACAAGTGCCTGGTCGACCTGATTCGCGGCCAGTCGGCAACGATGCTTGTTTCTCTGGAGCCTTCTGAAGTTTGGGGGATTCGGGGCCAGCGGGGGCAGACGGCTTGGAGGGGGAATCGATCGGGCAAGTCGGATCAACCGGCTGCCACTCCACCCTTCGCTGACTGCCCAGATTGCCAGACACTCCGCCTCGCCGAGGTTTTACCTATTTACCTGTTCTTGTGCCACGGAGAGAGCCTCATGTTTCGCGCGGCTAAGTCCATTGTTCGACAATTCACCCATCGAATGCGAAACGGCGACTTCAATCGAAGCTGCACCGTACGGCGCCGCCATCTGCGTGGCGAGCAACTTGAAGATCGCGTCCTCCTGGCGCAGACGGTGGGACTGTTCGTGAACGAGCCGGAGGCCTACGAGGGGTACACGCTCTTCGCTCCCTCGAGCGCGACGACAACCTATCTGATCGATATCGACGGCAAGGAGGTCAACGCATGGGCCAGCGCGTTTCAACCCATGTCCGCCTACCTGTTGCCCAACGGCGACTTGCTGCGCACGGCACAACTGCCAAGCACCGCCGAGACGATCAATGCGCCGGGAGGAGCGGGGCGCGTCGAGTTGTTCGACTGGGATGGCAACTTGAAGTGGTCTTACGAGTTGAATGAAACCGACGGCCTGGCGGATGGAATCCACGACCGGCGATTGCACCATGATATCGAGATCCTCCCCAACGGGAATATCCTCATGATTGCCTGGGAGCGGTTCACGCGAAATGAGGCGCTCGCCCAGGGGCGCAATCCGAGCCTTCCGGCCGACAACAATGGAGAGGTCTGGCCCGACATGGTCATCGAAGTGCAACCCGATTACGCAGCAGGAGCGGGCGGGGAGATTGTCTGGGAATGGCACTTGTGGGACCATCTCGTTCAGCAATACGACGCAACGAAGCCGAACTGGAGAGGCACGAACGGGGTCGCCGCCCATCCCGAGTTGGCAAACTTGAACTATGTGCCAGGTGGGGAGGGGGCCGGCGGGGTGGCCGCCGATTGGACTCACTTCAACGGCATCGACTACAATCCCGATCTCGATCAGATCGTCGTATCGTCGAGGGAATTCAGTGAGTTCTGGATCATCGACCACAGTACGACAACCGAGGAGGCGGCCGGGCACACCGGCGGCAATGCCGGTCGTGGCGGCGACATCCTCTATCGATGGGGCAACCCGGCAGCCTACAACCGGGGCAGCCGCGCCGGGCAGCAGCTCTTCTACCAGCATGACGCTCAATGGATCGAGCCCGGCCTGCCAGGTGAAGGCAATCTCCTCGTCTTCAACAACGGCTGGAATCGCTCAGACGGCAGCAGCTATTCGTCGGCGGACGAGGTTGCAGCGCCCCTCAGCAGCCAATGGTATCTGAATAACAGGACCGACGGCTCCGTCGACGAGATGGTCCATTTTGACGTAATGGCCGTGCCGGATTCATGGCAGACGATCACGGGCGACTGGGATGGCGATGGAACGGACACGGTCGGCCTGTACGACCCCGGCAGCTCGACCTTCCATCTGTACGGGACGACTCCCGACAGCCCGCTTGCGTTCACCGCAGCGGGCGCCGACGCGGGTTGGCTGCCGATTGTGGGCGACTGGGACGGCAATGGCACGGACAACCTGGGGCTCTACGATCAGGCGGCGCATACCTTCCACTTCTACAACCAAACGGGCGACGGCAACCCCGCCCCGGCGCCGTTCGTCACGCCCGACCTGCCCGCCTCCTGGCTGCCGTTGGCCGGCGACTGGGACGGCGACGGGGATGA
>JAAYCB010000043.1 GCA_012744395.1 Pirellulaceae bacterium | reverse complement strand
TGGCTTAGGGGTGTCCCTTCGGGATGGGAAGAGGAAATGAGTGGGGCGGGTTTGATTCTGATTTGGCGGCGCGGCGGCTGGGCGGAAGCGTGCGAGAACAATAAACACCAGGGCGAACAGCATGGCGGGCAATTGACGTGTGAGCGTAGGTGAACGAGGGAGATGAATATATCCGGATCGGGGCGGGGGCGAACGGCAATTCCGGCGTGGTGCGGAGGTTAGTCTAAGGCGCTGTTTTCCGAACAGCCACACGATTGCTCGACCATGGCGATCTCGTCGGGCGCCAGGCCATAGAGGCCGTAAACGAGCTGATCGATTTCTGCGTCCGCGGCGGCCTGCTCGGCCCGGATCGCGCGGAACGCCGCGGAGTCTGGCCGCTCGCGCGCCAGCCGCGCCAGGGTGAGCATCCGGCCAGCCAGCGCGCTGAGCGAATCGCAGGCGGCGGCCTGCTGCGGCGAGCCGAAATCGATGCGCCGGATCGGCGCCCGGGCGAGCACGTGGCCATTGATCTCCAGCCCCGCGCCGCGGCGTTTCGCATGGTGGCGAAACCACTTCCAGAGCAGGCGGCTGTTGAGGATCGCCGCGAAATAGTTGAGCGGTTCCGCCACGTCGCCCCGGGGCACGAAGACGTTCACGCTGAACGAAACGTATGCCGGTTCGCTGGCGGGCACCAGCGCGGGGCGCCGGCTCATCTGGAGCGCGATCAACTTGGGACTCTCCCAGAGCCGCGCCTGGCGAGGCCAGTGAAGCTGCCACCAGGGGCGGATTCCCAACCGGGTTTCGCGGCGGGCCTCAAGCAGCGGACGGAATCGTTCCAGATGCCGGGCGAGCACCGGGCAGTCGCCCAATCGCGGCCAAGTGTCGCAAGTCGAGTAGACCAGCCGGAGCGAGGGCCGCGCGGCTCGGTCGTAGCGCCCGAGATCGCAGAGGTCGTGATACGGGCGCACAAGCCTGGCCTCGCCCGCCGGCAAGTCGAGCCCCGCGAGTTCTTCCGGCGTCAGCGCGAAGACCCCCTCGCCCACCCGCCAGCGCCCCGGGTGCTTGCGGTCGGCGGCCCGGCTGACGCTGGCCGGATTCTCCGCGATGCCCTGGCGAATCTCGCCCAGCTCGGCCAGCGCCGGATGCCGCCCCAGGCGGTCGAGCAGGCGATCGGCCGGCGGCTCCAGGTCCAACAGCCGATTGCGGAACAATTGCCCGTGGGTCTTCTGAAATGTGTGGACCGGCGACCGCCCCTCGACGAAGGGCCGCGCATCGGCCGCCGCGCCGGAGACGGGCAGGCGGATCGTGGTCGAACCGCCCGGCGGCGTCTTGGAGATGATCAGCAGCATGTGCCGGCCGCTGATGCCCGGAAAGACCTGAAGCCGGTCGAGCTGAAAAATCTCCTCGACGTGAACCGTCTCGCGGAGCACGGCGATCAGCCGGTCGGCGCCCGTGCCGGCCGACCAGTACGCACCGACGATGAATCCGAGCCGGCCGCCCGGGGCAAGCAGTTCCAGGCCGCGATGGAGAAAATAGTACCAGAGGTCCATCCGCGGCGCCCGATGCCGGCGTCCCAGGTCTGAATCGGCGATCGCATCGAGCAGTGGTTTTGCACCGAGTTCGCGGCGATAGGGCGGATTGCCTAGGACAACGTCGAACGGCCGCGTCCCGTCGGGCCAGACCTCTCCGGTCAACGTGTTGCCGCTGAGGATGTTCCTCTCCAGAACCTCGGCGAGTTGGCAAGGATCGCTTCTGGCCGGCAAGCGAGGCAGCAGCGTGAGCCAGAGGATTCGCCGTGCGACGGCGACGGCCTCGGTGTCCAGGTCGCTGCCGTGCAGCGCGGCGGCGATCTCCAGGGCCGAGGGGGCCTCCGGCTCCCGGAGCAGACGCTCGGCAGCGGAGAGCAGGAATCTGCCGCAGCCGCAGGCGGGATCGAGGACCCGCGGGAGCGGCCCCTCCGCGCCTCGCGGCAGGCAGCGGTCGGCAATGTATGCGGCCACGTAGCCGGGCGTATAGTAGATTCCCTCCGCCCGCCGGCGCCGTCGGCTCGGCTCGATGGCAAGCCGCCCCCGCCCGCGGCGCAGCCGCCGGGAGAGCAGGTGCTGATGGACCGTCTCGAGCATGTCGACCGGCGGATACTCGCGGCGAAACGCCTGTTCGACCAACGCCCGCACGCCCGCCGCCGATGCCGGAAGATTTACCAGCAGCGGGTCGGCCACCGCACCGGGGACCGTCAACCGGCGGTCCTCGGACCGGTGCAGGTACATTTCGAAGGCCCACTGCTCGATCAGCCGACGGGATGCCCGCTCAACCTCGTGAAGGGGCAATTCCTGGTTCTCCAGGAGCAGGCCGCCGGCCAACTCGCGCCAGGCGGATTCGATCTGCGGTAGGAGAGTGGCGTGTGACAAGGCACCGTGGTTCCATTCAAGGGCACGATTGGGTGCAAGGTTGAAGGTTCAAGGTTTGCCTCCCACTTGGCCATGCAACCTTGGATATTGAACCTTGAACCTTGCCCGATTCACTGCATTTCCGCGAGGAGCCGGCTTCTTCCAGCACCGGAGTTCGATTCCCGGTCATAGCCCCAGTCCGCGGACCAGGTCGAGGACCCCGTTTGCGCCCGCCCAGGCTCCGGCGATCAGCATGCCGACCGCGGAGAGCCACAACATCAAGTCCCAAAGCCGGCCCGGGGTAATCCGGCGGTCGCAGCGCCGATAGCGGAAGTAGAGCGTCGCTGCGGCGAGCATCGGCAGCATAATGGCCTGCATGACGCCGCTGAGCAATACGAGCTCTCCCGGCTTGCGGACGAGGATGCATGTGACCGCCGCGAAGGCGGGGAAGAAGACGCAGAAGGCCTTGATCCACCAGCGGCGCTGTGCCTCGCGGCGCGCTCCGATGCCGAACACGCGAACCGCGTCGGAGGCAACGCGGGTGTGGCCCGCATTGGCGACGAAAAACGTCGAGTAGAGGACGGCCAGCGCGCCGAACAGGAACAACCACTTGGCCCACAGTCCGAACACCGGCACGTACATTTCTCCCAGCGTGCGGATCAACTGGCTCCCCTTGGGGTCCAGCCCGCTTCGATGGAGCACCGCCGCGCCCAGCAGGTAGAAGGCGACCGTGGCGAAGGTGTAGATTGCCATCGACACGCCGGCGTCCCAGCGCATCACCCGCAGCCAACCCCGGGCGCGGTCGGCCCAGGCGGCGGAGGGCTCCTTGGGGCCGGTGAATCGCGCGTACCCCTTCTCGAGACACCAGTAGGGATAGGTGACCAGTTCCGACGTGCCGACGCCGATGATCCCGAACGTGGCCAGGGCGGTGCTGAGCGGCTCCCAGCGGCTCATGCCGACGACGACCGGCGGCAGTCGAAAGCTCAGCCCGGCGGCCAGGTCCTCCCAGTGCATCGCCCAGGCCTCGTGGGCCTGGATGGCCACGACGCAGAAGATCGTCGCGGCGGTGAAGGCGGCGACCATTGCCGTCGACACATTCTGAATCACGGCATAGCGCCCGGCCAGGAGAATGGCGATCGTCACCAGGGTGACGATCATCGCCCAGGTGATGTCGTCGGTCCAGAACAGGCCCGGCGTCCGCTCACTCGGCCGCGGATGCCCGATCCGCTCGGCAACGGCGTTCTCCAATTGCCGCACGGCGGCCTGGCGGCTCTTGAACCGGCTGCTGGCAAGGTCGGGGTAGTTGCCGCGCAGCTGCTCGCGGACCGGGGCCGAGCGGGCGTCCCAGGCGTCCTGGGCGGCGAGCAGGCGGTTGAAGCTGCCGTCGAGCGGCAGGCTCATGGCCAGGGCCTGACCGACGCCATGAACGATTCCGCCAAGCTGGCACAGGCTGAAGACAAACATCACGAGCCAGTACCAGAGCAGCCAGTTGACCCGCAGCCGCGGGCCGGGCACGGCGTCCATCGCCGACATCGTCCCCTCGCCCGACGAGATCGCATAGCGGCCGAACTCGACCTGGACGAAGACCTTGATCACGCAGCCGACGATGATCAGCCAGAGGAGCCAGAATCCGGCCTGGGCCCCGGTTTTCGTCGTCGCGATCAACTCGCCGGAGCCGACGATCGCCCCGGCGATGATCAGCCCCGGGCCGAGCTGGCGGAGGATCCCGGGGATCGAACGGGGCGGCGTGCGGATAGCGCCCGCGGCCGATCCCTCGGCCCGAACCGTGCAACCCGAAGGCCCGTCGCCCATCAGCATCCTTCCCGGTCTGAAGCCCTGAACCAGAGTTCAGGCACGATTCTGGCCAATCGAAAGGGAGAATGCAAGCCGGATCGCCAGGGAGGGTGCGCGTCAGCGAAGCCAGGGCGGCTGGGCTCTGCCCGGGGCCGGTTTGTGGCCGCTCCCGCGGGGCGAAATCCGCAGGCAAGCCCATCCAGCCGCCGGGCAACGGTTGCAGGATCGCCGAGAGATTCGCATACTATCAGCACAATCGTCCCCCGGAATCCCGGCCCAATTGTGGGCCCAATTGCGGCTCTGCATCACGAGGAAAGGCGAGCCATGCGCGTGATCGGCGTTGAATCTGCGGTTCGCCTCTTGTCGGACCTCGTGGCCCTCCCGACGGTGAACCCGATGGGCCGGCCGCACGCCGCGGCCGAGCCGGTCGAACGCCCGGCGGTCGACTATCTCGTCAACCTGTTCGGCCGCTACGGGGTGGAGATGCAGCGGCTCCGCCCCAATCCGGTCCATGAGTCGCTGTTGGTCAAGATTGCGGGCCGCCGCCGCGGGCCAGGCACGCTGCTCGAAGCGCACCTGGACACGGTGCCGGCCGAGGACTGGGGCGAAACAGCCTTCGTGCCGCGCCTCCAGGACGGGCGGCTTTTCGGGCGGGGAGCCTGCGACGACAAGGCGTCGGTGGTCGCCATGGCGTTGGCCCTTGTCGAGGCGCTCGAGGCGGGCGCGCGGCCGGCCCTGCCCGTCGTGCTGCTGGCGGCCGGCGACGAGGAACACACGCAGACCGGCATCCGGCAGTTTGCCACCTTGGATTATCCGCTTGCCCGTGCGGTAGTCGGCGAACCGACGCGACTTGCGCCGATCATCCAGCACAAAGGCGTGGTCCGGTGGGAGATCACGGTCCACGGCCGCAGCGCCCACAGCTCCCGGCCGGAATTGGGCCGCGACGCGATCGCCGGCGCGGTCCGCGTGCTCCGGCATCTGGAGGAACACGAGCGGCGTCTCGGCGAGACGTTTGTCAGCCCCTGGATGACCGGTCCGACGGTTACCGTCACGATGATCCACGGCGGCCGGACCTACAACGCCGTGGCCGACGAGTGCACGCTGTCGGTCGATTTTCGCGTGCTTCCGGGGATGCAGCCGGCCGGGTCGCGCGACGAGCTGATTTCGTCCCTGGCGGCGCTCGGGCTGGAGATTACCCACGGCGAGGTGCAAGTGATGATGCCCCCCCTGGCCACCGCGGCAGAAGACCCGTTTGCCCGCAGGGCCCTGGAAGTCTGCCGGCGAGTGACCGGGCGCGGCGACCTGGAGTTCGCCGGGGCGCCGTACGGAACCGACGCGGCCTGGGTGGCCGAGCAGGCATCGACGATCGTTTTGGGCCCCGGCGGAATCGAGACGGCCCATGCCGTGGACGAGCACG
The DNA here is from genome assembly GCA_012744395.1 of Pirellulaceae bacterium. Classification (GTDB taxonomy): domain Bacteria; phylum Planctomycetota; class Planctomycetia; order Pirellulales; family Thermoguttaceae; genus JAAYCB01. The sequence goes on along the minus strand of JAAYCB010000043.1, from coordinate 344 downwards.
TCGAGATCGCGGAAGTCGTCTCCGCCGCCCGAATCTATCACGACCTGTTGATGACTGACGCTTGACGCACGGATGTCTCGCGGCGGGGGATGCGCGTGCCTCATTCAGCCCGTTTCGGCGTCCTGTGCTTCGCCGTGCCGCCAGAGCAGAAGCATCGCGCCGAGTGCGACGCACGGCGCCCAGCCGATCACCGCCAAGCCGAGATCGAAGGAGCCTGTCTGATCGACGAGCCTTCCGAAGAACTTCTGGAGCGGCGCGGAGGCGACCCAGGCGATTGTCGCCAACAGGCCGGTGGCTTTGCCGACGTGCTGCCGACCCATCTCCTGCGTGAAGGAGTAGTAGCA
>JAAYCB010000398.1 GCA_012744395.1 Pirellulaceae bacterium | reverse complement strand
TGAGCGCGATCGCCAAGAACGGCGTCGAGCTGAAAGTCCGCGCCCGCGTGACCGTGCGAACCAACCTCGAACGCCTGATCGGCGGGGCGACCGAAGACACGATCATCGCCCGGGTGGGCGAAGGCATCATCACCGCGATCGGCTCGGCCGACCAGCACCTGACCGTGATGGAAAAGCCCGACAGCATCTCCCACGCCGTGTTGCAGCGCGGCCTCGACGCCCAGACCGCGTTTCAAATCGTCTCGATCGATATCGCCGACATCGACGTGGGGCAAAACATCGGCGCGCGGCTTCAGGCCGATCAGGCCGAGGCGGACACCCGCGTGGCTCGCGCCAAGGCCGAGGAGCGCCGCGCGTTGGCGATGGCCCGCGAGCAGGAAATGACGGCCGCAGTGGCCAAGAACCGCGCCATGGTGGTCCTCGCCGAGGCGGAGGTGCCCAAGGCGATGGCCACCGCCTTCCGCAGCGGGAACTTGGAGGGGTCCGGCAAGCAGGACGGAGCAGAATCGGGGCGACGGTCGCCGGGCGGTTGAAGAGTCGGCGGCCCCAGCCACTTCTGCCGCGATCATCAGGCCGCCACTCCTCGGCTGAGCCCCAGCCGGCTGGAGGCTACCACTGGCTTCGCCCGCTGTCTTTCTCCGCGTCTTCAAAGGTATAGTGCGCGCAGGGAATGAAAATCTGCTTTTCGACCTGCTCGCCGTTCAGATAGCGGCGGAAGGCGCTGACCGTGCCGGCCGCCATCTTTCTCGGAAACTGGCGGGGAGTGTCGTAGAGCTTCTGCTCAAACACGGCTTCTTTCCCCTCGGGCGAAGCGTCGAATCCGATGATCACGATCTGGCCTTCCTTGTTCGCGGTCTTGACCGCCGTGTATGCCCCGCGGGCCGAGGGGTCGTTGATTGCGAAAATCCCCACGATGTCGCCATGCGATTGAAGCAGGTCGGTCGCCGTGTTCAGGGCGTCGTTGATGTTGCCCCGACCGGAAAGCTCGCTGACGATCTCCAGACGGCTCTGCTTCTCAACGAGCAAGTCGCGAAAACCCTTCACGCGGAGTTGGCACGACGTGACCTCCGGGTAGGTGATGATGGCGATCTTGCCCTTGTCGCCTGTCGCCCGGATCATGCTCTCGCCGGCCAATCGCCCCCCCTGGTAGTTGTCGCTGCCGATGTGCGAGACGACGATCTCGGCGGCTTCCGGCTCGGTGACCTGCACGTCGAAGGTAAACACCGGAATGCCCGCCTCGTGAGCTCGCTTGACCCCCGCGCCGGCCGCGTTCGAGTCGACCGGGTTCAAGAACACCGCCGCGCAGCGCCGGGCGGCGAAATCGCCGAGCTGCGTGTTCTGCTTGTCGGCATTGTATTCGCCGTCGAGGCAGATCATGTCAAAGCCGGCCTGCTTCGCCTCTTCGGCCATCACGTCGGCGATCAGCCGGAAAAAGGGATTCGACAGGTCCATGCACGTCATGCCGATCGTGCCGAGCGATTTGGTGGGAAGATTCCCCTCGCCCTGTTGAGCGGGCGGGAGCCCCTGGTTGCAGCCGGTCAAGGCGATCGCGATGCAAACCCCAAGGAGAGCGAAAACTCGAGTATTCATGGGCTCTCTTTCTCTTTCTTTCCCACGGAAAGCCGGCGGCGGAATCGCTCGCTGTGGCGCAAGCCGTCGACCAGGACGGCGGCGAGGATGATCGCGCCGAGAACCACGTACTGCGTGTAGGCGTCAATATTCATCAAGTTCATGCCGTTCTGGATCACGGCGATGATCAGCGCTCCGACGAGGGTCCCCGGGATGCTCCCCGACCCGCCGGCAAGGCTCGTCCCGCCGACGACGACAGCGGCGATCACGTACATCTCCAATAGATCGGGCGGCTTGGGCACGCCGCTGGAGACCCGCGAGGCGCAGATGAATCCGCCCAGCGCCGCTATCGCCGCCGAGATGCCGTAGAGCGAGACGAGCACTCCCCGCACGGGCACGCCGGACAGCCGCGCGGCCTGCTCGTTGCCGCCGATCGCATAGACGTAGCGCCCGAAGCTCGTCCGCGTCATCACCAGGTGCGCGGCCGCGTACAGCAGGATCAGCAGCCAGAGCGAGTTGCCGACCCCCAGGGTCCGCCCCTGCCCGAGCCATTCGAAGCTGGCCGGCACGTCGTAGATCGTGTTGCCCCCGGTCAATCGCAGGGAGAGCCCGCGGCCGATCATCATCACGGCCAGCGTGACGATGAACGGGGCGACGCGGAACCAGGCGACCATTACCCCGGAAAACACCCCGATCGCCAGGCAGGCCAGCGTGCCCACGGCCACGCCCGCATAGACGGCCGCCGGCGGGGCCGCCTTGCCGCCCAGCGCCTGCATGGTCAGCGTGCTGGCGACTCCCGCCAGGGCAACCAGGCTGCCGACCGAAAGGTCGATCCCCGCCGAGATGATCACCAGCGTCATGCCGATCGCCACGATGGCAATCACGACGATCCGGTTGAGAACCGCTTCGAGGTTCGACCGGGTGAGGAAGACCGGCCAGAGATAGTCGCCGGGCACGACGAGCGGCGTGCGGGAAAACCGCGGAAACCGCTCGTGGAATCCCTGCGGGGAGAGGAACGTCCATTGGCCGGCGATCTCGCCGGAGACGAGGATCGCGGCGGGTTGCTTCCCCGACTGGGCGAGCGAATCGAGCGCGGCGGCGACCTCGAACGGCTGCCCCTCGGCCCGCTCGACGGAGTCAAACCCCCTCTCGGCGAGGCCCTTCCGGCACAGCTCGGCAAACGCCCGCGAAGCCGGCGTCGGGCCGCTGACGACGACCAGCAGGCCGTCGCGGGGCGACGAGTCCAGGCGGCCGAGCATCGCCGAAACGGCCTCCTGGCTGGAGTGTTCGAAGCGGCGGATCGTCGCCGCGGAGAAAAATGCCGCGAGGGCGGCGAGCACCAAGAGCATGCCGAATTGCCGATAGATGCGTTTCCACATGATGCAACCCTACGGCGGGTTGGCCTAGGCAACGGCCATCGAAAGGACGTCCGCCTGGGTTGCACTTGCCGGGTCGTTCAGTTCGCCCTTGATTCGGCCCTCGTGCATGACCAGAACGCGATCGCTCATTCCCAAGACTTCCTCCAGCTCGCTGCTGATCATGATAATGACTTTGCCCGCCGCCGCAAGGCGATGCATGAGCTGGTGGATCTCGTACTTCGCGCCGACATCGATGCCGCGCGTCGGCTCGTCGAAGACGAGGACTCGGCTGTCCGTCTCCAGCCACTTGGCGAGAACGAGCTTCTGCTGGTTTCCGCCGGA